>JAGDCV010000018.1 GCA_017958365.1 Clostridiales bacterium | reverse complement strand
GCTCCTTCCCATCTCGCTTGTTAAGCTTGACGGTCACTTCACATCGGACCTTAAGGAAGGCACATCACACGACATCCTGACGCGTTCGATCATTGAGCTTTTGCACGAACTCGACATTCCCGTCGATGCCACCAACGTTCAGTCAGAGGAACAGTTCGAGAAGCTCAAGGAATATGGTTGTACGTTCTTCCAGGGAAAGTATCTCAGCGAGCCTTTGCAGAAGAGCAAGATCGTAGATTACATCAGGAGTGTATCCAAGACCTGAGAGAGCTTGCGCGCAGGCAATCCTACCACATTAAAATAATCACCTTCGACAGTCTCAACAAGGAGAGCTCCTCCCTGCTGTATGCCGTATGCACCGGCCTTGTCGTAAGGCTCGTCGGTGTTTATGTAACGCTCGATAAGATCGGTCTGATACTTATCAAGGTCGCCGAATTTGACTCGCGTTGTATCCGTGAAAACTTCTTCGGCTGCGGCTGTCTTAACGCATACTCCGGTGATGACTTCATGAGTCTTTCCCGAGAGCATCGTGAGCATCCTTCTCGCATCTTCCTTATCAACGGGCTTACCCAGGATCTGGCCGTCGCACACTACGGATGTGTCCGCGCCGATGACTATGCTGTCGCGCTTCTGATCTTCATCAAGAACATCATAGACAGCCCGTGCTTTCTTTAAAGCAAGCTGCCTTTGAACTTCATCGGCACCGCCTCCGGACTCGAGGACCTCTTCTTCTATCGCACGCTCATCGACCTCTTCGCTCATTATCTCGAAGTCGGTCGTTATGAGACTTAAGATCTCTTTTCTTCTCGGTGATTTACTCGCAAGTATTATTTTCATGCGACTATTGTATCACGACACTTAAAGAGGGATGCACAAAAACCCCTCAAATGCATCCCTCTCTCTCCAGAGTTGAAATATTGAAAATAAAACCTGTTCTAATTAAAACTGATCGTCTCCAAATATCTCTTCTTCTGTGATTTCTTCTCCGTTTGCACGCTCCCAAAGCGGCTTCGAATTATCCTGTGCAGGCTCCGGCTGCGGTGCAGGTGCAGGTGCGGGAGCAGGCTGTGCGACCGGTTCCGGCTTCGGTACGGGTACCGGAGCAGGTGCGGGTGCGGGCTTAACTGCGGGAGCAGGAGCCGGCTTAGGCGCAGGGGCCGGTGCGGGAGCAGGTGCCTTAGTCTGTGTAGCTGCTGCCGCAGCTGCCTTCTCGGCATCACGCTTTGCCTTTGCTTCCTCCATGGCTGCTGCTACTGACAGACCTGACAACAAAGATCCCTCTGCGGGCTTCTCGTCAGGCTTCTTCATATTAGCAACAACTTCATTCATTTCTTCTCTTTGCTTTGCAGCGTCGATCTTAGCCTGAACACGGGCTCTCGCCGCGGCTGCCGCAGCAGCTCTCTTCTCGGCATCCTCACCGGACTGTGCAGCACGTGCAGCAGACTCCTCTGCTCTCTTCAGGACAGCCTCGGAAACCTGGCTTGTCTCCTCGACAGGCTTTGCCTCTGCAGAATCTTTCGCAGCTTCTGCCGCAGCAGCAACCTTCTCGAAATCAACCTTATCAGGTCTTACCTCGTTGCCGGGTCTCTTAAGAACATCGTTTAACGACTCGCTTACCTTACGTACTTCACTGTCGGGGATGAGTCCGTTTACGGTGCTCTCATAATTCTTGTCAGGGCTGTTCATGAACAGCGCGTAGACTTCCTTCGGGTTATCCTTCTTCGTGATCCTGTAGAAGGTGTCGACGAACTTAGCCATCGTCTTACCCTGTGTCCACTTAGGCATTTCCTTTACCTGCTCGGTACCGGATGTCTCGGATACTTCAGCGAAGAAGTCCTGTGCGGACTTGTACTCACCGTTAAGGATATAAGCACCGCCGGGCTCGCCGTTCTCACAAACGGATACGAGTGCGGTAGCAACGTTTCTTACGTCTACGAATGCGTGACCGCCTGCAACGGTCGAGACCTTGTTCTCGAGATACTTCTTTAAGATCCTGTTCATGTCGTAGTCCTCGGAGAAACCGGGGCCGATGATGAATGTGGGAAGAAGGATCGAAGCATTGAACTTGTTAAGGGCAACCTTGTTCATGAGGTACTCGGATGCCTCTGCCTTGGTGCTTGCGTAGTCACCCTCTGCTTCCTTTCTGTCGAAGTGAACCTTCTCACCTGACAAAGCGGAATCGGGATCAAGAGCATATGCTGAACCTAAGTAGACAAAGCGGCCGATCTTCGAACGCATAGCCATGTCGATTATGTTCTCAGCGCCTGCGACATTAACGCGGCGCATCTCAAGATTCTTGTTATTGGAAATGGAGACGATCTCTTCCGTATGGATGACGGCGGAGCGTCTCGGATCTTCTACCGAGAGGAACTCTTTAAGAGAGTCCTTGTCAAAGATCTGACCTTCGGAGATCTCGGCTCCCATTCCCTTAAGGAGGGATGCATCGGTTTCAGGAGGGACAAGAACGCGGACGGAACAGCCCTCAGACAACAATAACTGAACTACGAGTCTTCCTACCGGATCTTTTGCGCCGGTTACAAGGTATTTATCGTACAACATAAATTACGTACCCCGCTCATTTTTTGTCATGATGAAACAGACACTAATATTTTATTTAATTAAGGGGTGGAATTAAAGTTTATAATGTTAAACTCGTGTAAACAAAAATATGTTGACAATTTATTTTCGCGGGGTTATTATTGCCTTGTTTTCATACAAAAAATGCTGTGACGAAGAAGGTCCGGCAGTTGGAGCACACAGAGAGCCGGGGAGGCTGAGATCCCGACAGCAAAGACTACCAAGTGGCTATCGCTTCCGAGCAGGTGTACCGAATGGGATATCCTGAGTAGGCTGCACCCGATCCTGCCGCGTTAAGGCATAGGGTTTAGAGGAACCTGAAGTGGTGATCTGATAAAGGTCACAAGTTGAGTGGTAACACGGTAATTCGTCTCAACGTTCGTAAAAGGGCGTTGAGACTTTTTTATTACAGACAACAGGAGGAACGAAAATGGCAGAGAACCTAACCACCGAAGTCGAAGCTAAGTTGCTTGAGGTTGCGGGCAGAGTAAAGGCACTAAGACTCGACATGGGATTGTCAGTCGAGGAGTTAGCGCAGAAGCTCGAGCTCACACCTGAGGAGTACGAAAGATACGAAGAAGGAAAAGAGGATTTCAACTTCACTTTCTGCTTCAAGTTTGCAAACCTTGCGAAGGTAGACATCGCAGACATCCTCGAAGGATTCACACCTTCACTTACGGAGTACGCCGTAACCCGTCTGGGCCAGGGCCGTCCTATCGTAAGACGTGCTGATTCCCAGTCGAAGTACCTGCGTCTGGGCTCACGTTTTAAGAATAAGATGTGCGAGCCTTTTCGCGTAATCCTTCCTTATTCCGAGGAGGCACTTAACCCCCCGTACAAGCTCGTTACTCACGAGGGACAGGAGATGAACATCGTTGTAAGAGGAACGCTCAAGGTCATGATCGGCGATTCCTTCGAGGTGCTCCACCCCGGTGATGTCATCTACTTCGACCCGCAGACTCCTCACTGTGAGCTTGCAGTCGGCGGCGAAGACTGTGAGTTCTATGCCATTATCATCGATCCCAAGCTTGCTGAGAAGGCAGAAGATTATGCCGCTCCCTACAAGACGGAGATCAAGACGGACAGCGTTACAAACGTTGATGCCGCTAACCTTCCTGATGCTATATATACAAAGTATTTAAATGGTGTTCTCGATGAGAGCGGACACCTCGTTGATGTTGACGTTAACGTTCCCGAGTGCAAGAAGTTCAACTTCGCATTCGACTGCGTTGATGCGATCGCAGACAAGGATCCCGAGAAGCTCGCTATGCTCTGGGTTGCAAAGGACTGCGTAACGGAGAAACGTTTTACTTTCGCTGATATCAAGAAGTACTCCAACATGACTGCAAACTACTTTAAGTCATTGGGTATCGGCAAGGGCGACAAGGTCATGCTCGTCCTGAAGCGTCACTACCAGTTCTGGTTCACCATGATGGGCCTCGAGAAACTCGGTGCCGTCGCTATCCCCGCTACTCACCTTCTCCGCGACAAGGACTACGAGTACCGCTTCCAGGCCGCATCCGTTAAGGCTATCGTCTGTACCGGTGACGACGATGCTGCAGTTGAGGCTGAGAAGGCAGCAAAGGCTTACGGCCTTGAGACGCTCATCATGTGTAACGGAACAAGAGAAGGATGGAGAAACTTCGATGAGGAGTTCCAGGCATTCTCTGACGTATTCGAGAGACCCGAGGACTACGCCTGCGGTTACGACCCGATGGTAATGTTCTTCACATCAGGTACGACAGGCTACCCCAAGATGGCTCTGCATTCCTACATGTATGCTATCGGCCACATCACAACAGCCAAGTACTGGCAGAACGTTGACCCGAACGGACTTCACTTCTCGATCTCCGATACGGGCTGGGGTAAGGCTCTCTGGGGCAAGCTCTACGGCCAGTGGCTCTGCGAAGCTCCCGTATTCACATTCGACTTCGACAGGTTCAAGGCTGACGAGATCCTCCCCATGTTCGCGAAGCACCACATCACAACATTCTGCGCTCCGCCTACTATGTTCAGATTCTTCATCAAGGAAGACTTGAGTAAATATGACCTTTCTTCTTTGAAGTATGCAGTTACTGCCGGTGAGGCTTTGAACCCTGAGGTATTCAACCGCTTCATGGCAGCAACGGGTATCCGTCTCATGGAAGGCTTCGGCCAGACAGAGACAACTCTCGTTATTGCTAACCTCGTAGGTTCCGGCATAAGATTGGGTTCCATGGGTAAGCCTAATCCGCTTTATGAAGTTAAGATCCTCGACCCTGACGGCAACGAGTGTAAGCCCGGTGAGACAGGTGAGATCTGCATCAATACACAGAAGTACCGTCCGAAGGGATTGTTCCTCGAGTACTATCTGTCACCTGAACTTACAAAGGATGCATGGCACGACGGCTGGTATCACACAGGTGATACGGCTTGGCAGGACGAGGACGGTTATATCTGGTATGTCGGCAGAACAGATGATGTCATCAAGTCTTCCGGTTACCGTATCGGACCGTTCGAGATCGAGAACGTCATCATGGAGCTTCCTTATGTTCTCGAGTGTGCAGTTACAGGCGCACCTGACCCGAAGGGCGTAAGAGGCATCGTCGTTAAGGCAACGATCATGCTCGTCAAGGGCACAGAGCCTACGGAGGAACTTAAGAAGGAAGTTCAGGAATATGTTAAGGCTAAGACTGCTCCTTATAAGTATCCGAGAATCGTAGAGTTCGTCGATGAATTGCCGAAGACGATCTCCGGTAAGATCAGAAGAAGAGCCATCCGCGAGGACGACGATAAGAAGGCCTGATCTGATCGGCCCCGTTGACCAAAACGTTGACCAAATTGATCGTTTGGTCAACAAAAAAGACAATACAGCCATTCTATTGACCAGAATGTTGACCAAAATCAACTTCTGGTCAATATTTTGGTCAATAAATCTGTTTTAAACCGGAAAGCTCAGGCTATCCGCCACAAAGGATCGAGGCCGTCCGAGCCGTGGCCGAAGCCACGGCGGACGCTGCCACAAGGAACATCCCGGCCGTTCTTAACATATGGCCAGAAGGCATCGTAGACTTCACGCGGGCCCCGGACAGACGGTATGGGCAGCCGTCTGATATCGAGCAGTTCGTCTTCGCTGCCGGTCCTTAAGAGCAGCAGCCCGTGTCTTCTGTCATATGCAAGAAGATCATCATACTTGGGATCGTTAAGTATCTTATGCCTGATCAAAGGCAACACGCGGTTCCTCGGATTGATCTCAAGAACGGACACGCCGTCCTCATCCTGGAAATCAACCGAGCCTGCCAGGGTCTGCGATTCGCGGTAAAGGTCTCTGATGGCCATCTGGATGCGACGCGAAGTCTCATCCTCATAATCTTCAGCCACGCGTGCACCGAAGCGTATGGCGCGGCATATGAGATCATAAAGGTCTATCTCCATGTTCGGAAGACTGGTCAGGAAACAGTCGAGGATCATCTGCTGGATCTCGGCAGACGCACACTCCCCCATATATCTGTACATACGGTCAGCAAGCCCGGGATTCGTCCGGACGAACAGATACCTGTCCTCGAACGGCTTTCCGGACACCATAAGATCAGGCTTGATATCAAGCGGCTTCACCTTCATGGATATGCACTTGATATATACGCACAGCAGGCCTTCAAGCGTCCCATCGTATGTAAAACTGTGGATAGCGTGTGACATGCCCTCATTCTAACAGGCGAACATTCGTTTGTAAATATGGCATGTGGGAAAATAAAAGGACCGTTCGCGCGAACGGTCCACTTTGATGATCAACTATATAAGATCAGATCAAGGATGCGGGAAGCCGAGTGCTGACAGGATCGTATCCACGTTATCTCTGTTAGCATCCTTATCCTTGTCGGTAACAACGGCAATGTACTCGTCTTCAACATAGAAGATACCGCCGTAGAGGTAGCTTCTGTTGCCCATAAAGGAGCTGTCATCACACTCGCCGTCAAACAGGATGTATCCGTATTCATCGCGGTCTACCCTGACTGTTCTTCCGTCGAAGTCATTGTCATCCATCATGTCATCGAAATTATCGAGAGCCTCTTCCCATGTATCACGGGCATCATCCTCGTCGTCAAACTGGGTGAAGTTGACGGCATAGTGGTCGTCGATTACAAATACCGAGTCACCGATCGTACCATAATCGTCGTCATCAAATACTTCCTCGACTGCATTCTTGAAGTCCTTTTTACTTACGGCCTCGATCTTCCTTCTGGCACAGCCTGCAAGAGGCATGAGCATAATTCCGGCAAGAGTAACTGAGATGATCTTCTTCATGTTTTTCATTGTCTTGTCTCCTTATACAGAAAGGACCGCTCAAACGAGCGGCCCCATATAAATCAGTGTTCTTCCAAATTAGGGAGTAGGATAACCGATAGCTCTCAGGAACTCGTCTACTCTCGAGACATCTCTGTCTCTTGTGCTTCTGCACAGAACGATAACGACTACGTCTTCCTTACAGAAGATACCGCCGTAGATCTCGTCATCGAAGAAATCGCTGCTGTTGCTCTCACCGTTAACAAGGATATAACCCTCTGTGTCAGTGATTCTGTAAGAATACTTACCATCAAAATCCTTGTCATCGATCATGTCCTCGAAGTCATCTGCGAAGTAATCCTCGAAGAAATCCATTGCATGAGCGTTGCTGTCGAACTGGATCCACTCATAGTGGAAATCACCGTCGTAGCAATCGATGTCGTGCTCGGAGTGTGAATAGTATGTTGTGTAGTCATACCAATCATCCTCATCAAGATCAGCTACATCCTCGAGCGCATTTGTGAAGTCCTTCTTAGAAACTACATTGTAACGCTTGCCGCAGGCAGCGATAGAGAACATCATAACGCCTACGAGAGCTACGGAGATAACTTTCTTCATCATCTTCATAATTTCAATCCCCTCCTATAGGTTTTTACTGCGGCACGCATCAATTAATTCTGCATACCTCGTTTATCATAACACACTTATCAAACGATTTTAAGCCTATGGTAGACTTTTTTACCTTTTCGCGCGATGGCCTCACCCTCGGCATCAAAATCCTTCTCGGTAAGCTTATAGAACTTGTCCGGAACGACCTCGTCGTTAAGGTAAACACCCTTCTGATCGATCATTCTCCTGCACTCGCCGTTAGACTTGAATACGCCTGCGTCAACGAGCACCTGAGCGAGGTCAACGCCCTCAGCCAAAGCTGCGGCGGAGATCTCTGATGTCTTCATGTCGTCAGACTTGCCGCCCTTGTTCTCGAACAGATCCTCGGCAGTCTTCTTCGCGATGTCAGCCTGCTCCTTACCGTGGATGATCGCGGTAACCTCATAAGCAAGTCTCTTCTTGGCCTCGTTGATGGCGGAGTCCGTAAGCTTGGCATACTCGTTTATCTCCTCCATGGGAAGGAAAGTCAGAAGCTTCATGCACTTGATGACGTCAGCGTCATCGACATTACGCCAGTACTGGTAGAAGTCATAAACAGGAGTCTTATTGGGATCGAGCCAGACTGCACCCTTAGCGGTCTTACCCATCTTCTTGCCCTCGCTGTTTGTAAGCAAAGTGAACGTCAGGCCGTAAACGGAATCGCCCTTCTTCCTTCTTACGAGCTCCATGCCGGCGAGGATGTTGGACCACTGGTCGTCACCGCCGAACTCGAGGTTACAGCCGTACTTCTCATGCAGATAGTAGAAGTCGTAACCCTGCATCAGCATGTAGTTGAACTCGAGGAAAGAAAGTCCCTTCTCGAGACGCGCCTTATAGCACTCGGCAGTAAGCATCTTGTTGACAGAGAAGTGTGTTCCCACTTCTCTTAAGAACTCGATGTAGTTTAAGTTACGAAGCCAGTCGGCGTTGTTAACGATGATGGCCTTGTCCTCGGAGAAGTCGACGACCTTACCCATCTGCTTCTTAAAGCACTCGACGTTGTGGTCGATGGTCTCGACCGTCATCATCTGACGCATATCAGTTCTTCCCGAGGGATCGCCGATCATGGCAGTACCGCCGCCCATGAGCGCGATAGGTCTGTGACCTGCCTTTTGCATATGACTCATTACCATCATCTGCACGAAATGCCCTACGTGAAGCGAATCCGCCGTGGGATCAAAGCCGATATAGAAACTTACTCCGGGCTTGCTTAAAAGCTCGTAGATCTCCTCTTTATGTGTTGCCTGCGAAAAATACCCTCTCTCCTCAAGCGTATCAAAAACATTCTTGTACATATACTTTATACCTTCCGCTTAAAGTCTTAAAAACCAATAGATTCTAACACCTTAAAGACTCTGGCTCAAGCGAGAAGCCTTAATTGCCGCGGTCGCGCCGTCAGAAGCCGCAGTGACAAGCTGACGGACGTCCTTCGTCCTGCAGTCACCTGCGGCAAACACTCCGGGAGTACCCGTCTCGCAGTCCTCGCCCGCGATGACGTAACCCGCATCATCAAGTGCCACGAGATCTTTAAAGACTTCGTTATCGGGAATAAGTCCGATGGCAACGAAGAGAGCATCCGTAACAAGCTCCTCCTCAACGCCGTCGATCGACGTCAGGGTAACGCTCGTAAGCTTGTCGTCACCGTGTATCGCGGAAACCGTGCGTGACAACTTAGTCTCGACATTCGGATGCGACAGAAGCTCATCAACCAGAGCCATGTCCGCACGGAACTCGTTACGTCTGTGGATGATGTAGACCTTCTCGCATATATCCGCAAGATAAGTCGCGTCCTCAACTGCAGTATTACCGCCTCCGAACACGGCCGCCGTTTTTCCCTTGAAGAATGCTCCGTCACACGTCGCGCAGTAAGAGATACCGCGGCCGGAGTACTCCTGCTCGCCCGCAAGACCCATCTCACGGCGCTTAACGCCGCTCGCGATGATGACAGTCTTCGCCTCACACTCGGCACCGTACTCACCCGTCATCCTGAAGCCTTCCTCAAGGCTTCCTTCTATCTTCCTTATCTTATCGAAGACAAACTCGGCACCAAGCTCCTGTGCCTGCTCGAAAAGCTTATT
>JAGDCV010000017.1 GCA_017958365.1 Clostridiales bacterium | reverse complement strand
CTCAAAAATCGTGGCCATAATTCACCCCCATTATTTTTAATTTGTTTATATTAACATAATAAGTCCCGTCAAAAAAGCATTTATTAATAAAGAAAAGGGCCTCCGCAGAGGTCCTTTTTTGTGCATTTGCGATTTGCTTTACTTATAAGCCCTTTTAAGCACCACGTACAAAACGATCATTATCGGTATCAGCACCGCCAGATCAAGCGCCAGGAAGCTTCCGTTATAGGTCATCGAGTAGATCCAGGGATTCATGCCCTCGGGGGCGTACTCGGCATAGAAGATGACGCCTGAAAGCACTGAGCAGAACCATCTTACGAGGTAGGCTGCTATCGTGAACAGCACGGCCTTAATGATACCTGCATTAAGAAACCTCTTAAGAGGATTTCTTATCCTAAGCCTCTCGCTTGCGGGTTGAGCGGCAAAACCGATAAGGCCGTAAGCCGTGTAACCCAGTGTGTAGTCGAGAAGGATCTGGAAAGGCGTAACAAGGTAGCCTCCGATAAGCTGCAGCACACTTAAGATAAGAGCTACAACAAAGCCCCATCCGGGTCCGAACGCCATCGCGAAAACAACTACAGGCAGTATGCTTGCGGGTGTTACGGTACCACCGTTGGGAAGCTCGAACAGCTTGATGTTTGAAAGAACAAACGACAGTGCGAGCACGATTCCGCCCGTGACGATAGTAAGAATCATCTCACGGTTGGTGGACATAGTTCTGGTTGTGGAATTTCCGGTCATTATTAATCAACTCCCTTCGCCGGCATTATCCGTACAGGTTCATCGGGTCAGCACTTCGAAGTGCACTCTCAGCCGGTCACACCAGCTCCCCGTAAATCAACGACAGAAAATATACTACATTTTTCCGATGCTTACAAGACGCACAACGCAATGTTCGACAAATTTGCGCACTTCGCGTTCGTAGGCGGCCGGAGCGCTGTTGTAACTCATCAGATGCTTAGCACGGTCGACCGTTACCATGTGCTTCTGTGCCATGACGTCATCATAGATCTCACGCACGCTCTCGGGTGTCGTCACATCATCATCGGCACCGGAGAAGAATAACACGGGAACGCGGATGCGGTTTGCATTTCGAACGGCATCGCATGTGTAAACACCGGTGTGAAGCACTTCGCGCGCAACCTTATCGAGAGACTTTATCATGAACGACATCCCCATCTTGTAGCGCTCTTTTCCGCGTGTCTCAAGGATGCCCGCAAGACTTGAAAGAGGGCTGTCGACTATCATGCCGGCAACATTCGCGGAGAAATCCTTCTGCTGTGCAGCAAGCAAAGCCGCGGTAGCACCGATCCCTCTTCCGAATACGAATACGCGTACTTCGGGACCAACCTGGCGCTTCAGGAACTCTATCCATCTCATGAGATCGACACTCTCGTAAACGCCGTAAGTGCAGTACTTTCCGCCGCTCATCTGATGTGCGCGAAGATGGGTTATGAGAACGTGACACTCGAACTGACGCATCATGCGCCTTGCGCAAGCCGCGGTCTCAGCAGGATGCTCGTCATATGCATGAAGCATGATGACCGCGAACTTCGTGCTCCTGTCTGCGGAAGGTCTGAAATAACCCGACAGTTTACATCCGTCGAATGAATTAATCCTTACGTTAAGATACTCGGCACGCGTCGTGTAAAACCAGTTCTTACCGCGCCCGAACACCGTATCCTGTTCTATCTTCGTGGGAGATCTGTCAACCTTCGGTATGGGATGTTTGCGGAAGAATATCTCGCGGAACAGTTTTGCGCGCCAGAGAATGAATCCGATGATGAAGCCGGCAACTGATACGACTACAAGAAGTACAAGTAATACTATGTACAATACAGGCATTGCCATCAATTCTCCCTGACGTAAACGGAGGCATCGCTGTCATCACCTGACGACAACAACCTGCAACCATCCTTCGTTACCAGGACATCATCTTCTATCCTGAAACCTATTCCCCACTCTTTGATGTAGACTCCGGGCTCGACCGCAAGACAGTTGCCCTCGCGGAATTTCTCCTCGCGGTCGGCGATGTCATGAACATCAAGACCCAAGTGGTGCGAAGTATTGTGCCAGTAGTAGTTGCGCACATCTTCTTCAGTATAACCGTCACTTAGTATTCCCCACTCATGCAACGCTTCACCCGTGATCTTTCTCATCTTCTCATTAAGCGTAAGAAAACTCTCGCCGGGTTTAATGAACGCGAATGCATTCCTGCGAAGATCGCGGATGAGAGACAGCAACTTCTCTCTTCTCTCATTATCTTCCTCATCATCGGGAGTTCCCACGAAGTATGTGCGCGATATGTCTGCACAGTAACCGCAGCATCTTGCACCGACATCTATCTGAATGATGTCACCCTTCTTCGCAATAACTCCGTTCTCATCCTCGGGGTCAGCATGATGAAGAAAGAAAGAATTCGTTCCTATGGAAACGATGGTCTCGAATGCAGGTATCAGCGTGCCTCTTCTTGCCATCTCATATTCAAGTTTTGTATAAAGCTCAAGTTCGGTCGCGCCTTCATGAATGCACTTACGCATCTCATCTAGCGCAGCTTCCGTTACTTCTGCAGCTTGCTCGATGCACTTAACTTCTTCGGGAAGCTTTACCATCCTCATGGAAGTCAGTGTCGGCCCAACATCAGTATGGGATTCAGATGAACAGATGAAGTTATGCGTCTCTTCGTTGATCGAAGTCTCATCGAGAAGCAAAACATATCCGTTAAGATACTCATAGACTTTCTCGTCGAATTCACCGACATCAAAAATGTCATTCACATCAACACCTGATATCTGCGACACTTCGTCAAAAGACATTCTCTTTCCGTGCCATCTCTCTATCAGGTCATCGCGCTTTAATGCAAACATCATTGTTTTTACTTCACCGCTTTTGTCCTTCGCGATGACAAGTCTTCCGTCTTCGTAAGACAGTCCCGTTAAGTAGAAGAAATTTCTGTCAGGAAGAAAGCGGTAATTCGAATCCTGACTCATCGCTCTTCCCTTCCCCGCGAAAAGAAAAACCGCTGATCCTTCCGGGATGCGGTTTATCAATTCGTTTCTCCTGTTTACGTAAAAGGACTTATCGATCTTCATCAGTACCTCGACTGTCTCGTCTGTCTTGCAGGACCAGTAGGTATCTGTGATTTGTTGACCGGTGTCGAATCAGACATGACATTGTATTCGTCAAACTGTATCGTGTTGTTGATGTAGCTTAACGTAGCACCCGGTGCTCTTCTTATGAGTCCGGGATTACCGATGACGATGGAACCGTCAGGTACATCAAAGTTAACATAAGCACCGGGAGCGATGAGAACGTTGTTACCGATAGTAACGTTACCGACGATGACAGCATTCGCGCCGATCCATACAAAGTTACCGATGTGAGGTGCACCCTTTCTCTTGCCTCTGAACTGCGTTCCGATAACTACACCTGTTGATACGTTGCAGTTATATCCGATCTCAGCTTTGGGATGAATGATAACGCGGCCGAAGTGTGCAAGATAAAAACCTTTTCCGATCTTCGTGTCGTAAGGAATCTGAATGTGATACTTCAACGACTGACGTGTGAGACGCCAGTTGAAAAACTCATATCTTAATCTGCAAAGAAATTTCAAAAAGCCATCATGATTCTTGATGTCATCTTCGTAGAACTTCGTTCGGCGCATCAATGATATATAGTGAAACTCAGGGCTCGATCTGAGCTCTTGAAGATATGTTGTATAGATGTGTTTGGTACGTCTTGCATTGCCTGTGTACCTGAACAGATCACTGTAAACAATATCCTTGAGTTTGTCGTTCATTCGTTCCTCCCGAAGATAGTAAAATTTTATATCTTTTATATGTTTAGTTCAAGCGAAATGAAAGTGATGCTGCGTTTTTCGTTTGTTCAATTCGTTCGAAAAAAAATTATCGTTTCATTCGTTTTTTATTTACATTAATACGCAAACATAATTGACATTAATGTATAAAAAATATAAATTAAGTTTATCAACCTATTTCGGAGGATTAATAATCATGATTACAGACGACAAGAAAGTTGAAGCAAAGGCACCTGTTGCTGCTCCTGCTGCAAAGCCTGCTGTAGCTGCTCCTGCTGCTAAGCCTGCAGTTGCTGCTAAGCCCGCTGCTAAGAAGGCTGCTAAGAAGCCTGCTGCAAAGAAGCCCGCTGCTAAGAAGCCTGCTGCAAAGAAGGCTCCCGCTAAGAAGGCTGCTCCTGCTAAGAAGGCTGCTGCTAAGAAGCCCGCTGCAAAGAAGGCTGCTAAGAAGGCACCTAAGCTCGGCAAGATCATCTTCGAGTTCGACGGCCAGCAGATCGCTCTTAAGGATATCGAGAAGAAGGCTGCTAAGCTCGGTGGCGACATTTATGTAGTTGCTGCTGACAAGAAGCTCTACGATACAAACGGTAAGGGCGTAGATCTTTTCTGATAACGATCAGAGCTAAGTAACAAGGGCCATGCAGATAACTGCATGGCTTTTTTGTTGTTCCAAAAAACGATCAAGAATGGTATAAGAGTATTGATGACTAATCATGTTTTGTATGCAACGGATAAGAACTACTGCGAGCTTTGTGCAGTAAGTTTATACTCTCTTTTATCGAAGCTATCGTGCAGCGTTACGATCCACATAATCGAGTCTGATCTTGAAGAAAGAAAAGAGGATCTCATTAAGATCGCGAATGAATTCTCATGCAAGATAAACTTCATTCCGATCAAAGACATCTCACAAAGACTCATCGATGCAAACATCCCTCCCTACCGAGGAGGTTACTCCCCTTATGCAAGATTCTTCATCTCCGATTATGTTGATGAAGGAAGGATTCTCTATCTTGATTGCGACACGTTTATAAGAAGAGATCTTTCACCAATATTCGAATTTGATCTTGAAGGTAATCCGTTAGGCGCAGTCATCGATCAGTCAACGTCATACGTAAATGTTCTCATCGGTCATAAGAAAAAAGATCTGTACTTTAATTCCGGCATACTTCTTTTTGATGCAAAGAAGTGTAAGGAAGAAGATGTGCCGGGTAAGTTTCTTGATGCCGTAAAGACTATCGATCTTTCAAACACATTCCTGGGTGCCGATCAGGAGATAATGAATGTTGCTTTCTTTAATAAGTTTGCAAAGCTTCCCGTCGGTGCGAACATGATGTTTACCACACGCTACTTTAAACCGAAGCACATCTATGCCGTTTCTTCAAAGAGCGAGGAAAACTACTACACGGAAGATGAGTTTAACGAAGGAAGAGTGGATCCTTACATAATTCATTTCGCAGGGGGAGCAACATATCAGCCCTGGCGCGAGGAAGGTGTCTACTATCTTGATGAGGATGCGGATTCCTGGTTTGCGCTTTGCGGTGAGTTGTATCCCGACGGAAGATATGATCTTAAGAAACTTCGCGATATAAAGGACAACAGTCCGAAGAGAAGAAAGTTCTTCCGCACTGCAGGAACGATGCCGATGCTTTATAACTTCCTTAAGGGGCGCTACAGAAACTTAAAGCTTCTTCCCAAGAGGATACGTGCGCGTAAAGCTTTTAAGGATTAATCGAAGAAACCGAGATTAACGGAACCCGGTGCAACTTCAAAGCGCACACGGTTACCGAAGAAATCCTCACCGTCAGCATTACCGAATAACTGCAGCGAAGGATCGCGAGTAGTGATGATTCCGCTCGTTGCCTTGTACATGTGAATTCCGCTCTTGCCTTCATGCTTACCGAAGCGGTACTTAACGATCAGATCGGCAGCCTTCATCGTTCTTACATCATCAACGACGCAGATGGTCGCGTTGCCGCTGTCGACTTCCGCGGATGGTGCGGGAGTGAAACCGTCACCGTAGTACTTTCCGTTACATATGCTTATTAACGTATAAGAATCGTTATGTCCGTTGACGGTAGTTCCGTCTTCAAGTTCCAGCGTGTAAGTAAACTTATTCGCACGGTTGCCGAACAGATCCGTCGCAGCCGCTCTTATGTATGCGGTCTTACGCGTGAAAGGCGTATCGTGTGCAGCGACCAGAGCCTTCGCATCTGACTGTACCTTGGTATCAAGTCCTATCGATGCAACATTGACAAAGTAGGATGACCACGCGGGAACGAAGTTACCCATGAGATCGAAGCTGTCTATCTTGATAAGATCTATCGGTCTGTAATCAGCTTCATCAAGATTCATGAGATAGTCCCTAAGCTTCCATCTTTTTGACTTCGTGTGAACCGTCTTAACAAGATCGTTTCCGGTTCCGAACGGGATCGGAATGACGGGAGTCTTTCTGAAAGCCAATGCATTTACTATCTCGTGGACCGTACCGTCGCCGCCGCATGATACGACAGCAACCTGGCCTTTGTACTTCTCATCGGTCTCAAGTGCGATATCAGCCGCATGTCCCGGATACTCAGTGTATCTGAATTCAAATCTGCATCTAAGATCGGGAGCCGTACTTGCAACATATGAAACTGCATCTTCAAACCTGTGAAGATTGCTCTTATTATTCCTGCTGTTAACTATCAGGATGTAACGCATTACTTATTAACGATCTCGTATACCATATCGACCAGGTCATTCATCGTACGAACCCTGTCTATCTGTTCGTCCGAGATCCTGATGCCGTACTGATCTTCTACGTCTATGACAAATGAATACAATTCAAGAGAATCAAACTGAAGGTCGTCTCTTATCTCAAGAGTTGGCGTGATCTGCTCCACATCGACGGAAAGATCTTCGGATAATATGTTAAGAAGTTTCTCGTAGATCTGTTCCTTCGTAACCTTATCAGCCATCTGACTTTCTCCTTCTTACGTCGTTCGCGACATCCTGCGCCGTCTTGCGCAGCTGACTCTCACTGTCGTATCTTGCAACCTGTGTGCTCAAGTATTCATCAACATCCTCGACGAGCTTGAGCAAAAGCTCCTGCTCCTTATCGTCGTAAGGCTCGAGGATATGTCTTGCGAGAACTTTATGGAACTTGCCGTGCATTCTTGCAGCGATCTTTCCGTCTCTTGTGAGACTGATCCTGACAACTCGCTTATCGGCTTCGTCGCGCTTCCTCTCGACAAAACCCTTCTTAACGAGTCTGTCGATGGCAACGGTAAGTGTTCCTACCGTGATGCCCAGTATCTGCGCGGTCTCGGTCATGGTACGAGCATCATACGGTCCGATCGCATCAAGGGTATGCATCTCGGCAAGAGACAACTTGGTAAAATAGCCCTTCTGCAAAGACTTCTCTTCAGCTACAAGTACCTTCTCGAAGATACTTACGAGGCCTTCTGCCATCTGTTGCTCGCGATCGTTCATGAAGTTCGCTCCTGTTTCTTAATTACAGATATGAATATTACTACAATCAGGTCAAACCTTCAATTGCACTCAGGTCGGGATATTCACCGCCGTAAAGCTCCAGTCTTGTTATCACGGCTTCGTCCGCTTCGGCACGGCTGAACCCTGCTTCACACAGAGCCTTAAGCAGGACATCAGGTCTCAGATTCTGCTTGGAACCCGCATAACACATGTATTCCGCGCAGTCGGGCGAAGATGATGTCAGAGGTTTAATGAGAAGCGGTCTGATATCGACTTCCACTTCCCTGCCCTTCGACTTCTTCTTCGTGATGATCTCTTTCTGCCCGAACAGATCGAGCACCGCCTGCGTGACTCCCTTCGCCTCAATCCTGTACGAAGCGCATGTAACAACACTCATGATGCTGTTCTTCGGCTCATCTATCGACACGGCGCGTATCACGCGAAGCCCGTCAGGAAGCTCCTCATTGATCCTTCTTACATACTCATCGGCATCCACCGGAACTTCCATCGACACATCAAGCCAGTCGCCCTCTGTATTGATACCGACTCCGAGCGGCAATGCGAATACAAGCATGGGGCGCGGATTAAAGCCCTGCGAATAAAGTATCGGAAGCCCCGCCCTTCTTAAAGCACGCTCGAATACAGCCTTGAGATCTAAGTGCCCTATGTAAGACAGTGCCCCCTTCCTCTCGAAAAGCCCCCTGCACACATACTCGTGCTGGTGCGCCTTACGTGTCATCTCACGAAGCTGTTCCTGTGCATTCATGGACAGATACCTGCCTTATAGCATGTCGCACCGCAGCCGCTGCACTGCTGTCTGCAGTTGGGTGTGACCTGTTCGTTATATGCCTTTTCCCTCTCACGCTTAAGGAACTCCTTGCGCACTCCGACGTCGATGTTGTCCCACGGCAGAGGATCGTCCACGGTCCTTCCCTGCGTGTAGTCTTCCCAAGACAGACCGTTATCCTTAAGGATACCGGTCCACATCTCATAGTCGAAGAACTGGTCCCAAGCGTCAAAGATGGATCCTCTTTTATATCCTTCAAGTATGACGGGGCAAAGTCTCCTGTCGCCTCTTGCGTAGATTCCTTCCCAGCACGAAGTCTTAACGTCGTGCCAGATGTATCTTATGTTCCTGTGCTTCTTAAGCATGTTTCTGATCGTCGTCTGTTTTTGCAGGAACTGTTCTTCCGTATTCTGGTCTTCCCACTGAAACGGAGTGAAAGGCTTCGGGATGAACATTGAAGTAGAGACAGTGATCTCGGGTTTTCGAGGCTTCGCGCCGATCGAACGCATGGTGTCGAAGTAGAGTTTCTCTATCTTTATCGCAAGGTTCGCAATGCCCTCGACGTCTTCCATCGTCTCTGTCGGAAGACCTAACATGAAGTAGAGCTTTACCGTGCTCCAACCGCCCTTAAACGCAAGTTCGAGCGAAGACATGATGTCCTCTTCGTTGATACCTTTGTTGATTACGTCACGAAGTCTCTGCGTTCCTGCTTCAGGCGCGAATGTAAGTCCTGTCTTGCGCGTCTGGGATGCCTTCTCCATGAGATCCAACGCGAAGTTATCTATTCTTAATGAAGGCAGCGACAGACTAGAGTGCTGTTTGTTAAACACTTCAAGAAGTCCGTCAGTAAGCGCACCTAACTCGGTGTAATCACTCGTCGACAGTGAGAGTATGCCGAGCTCGTCGTAGCCCGTATTATTCATTATTGCGATCCCCTGCTCGCACAAAGTCTTCATGCTCTTCTCTCTTACGGGTCTGTATAGATAACCCGCCTGGCAGAATCTGCATCCTCTTATGCATCCGCGGAACAGCTCAAGATAAGCTCTGTCATGTACGACGTTGTTATTGGGAATGACCGGACTTAACGGATATTCAACGCTGTCGAGGTCTTTGATTATCCTCTTGCGGACCGATGAAGGGGCGTTGTCTTTGATGTCGTAGCCCGTGAATCTGCCGCCTTCAAACTTAGGCTCATAAAGGCTTGGAACATATACGCCTTCGATATCGGCAAGTTTACGAAGAAGTGCCTTACGGTCTTTCTTTCCCGCATCCTTATATTCCTTTATGACCTTCGTGAATTCGAGATCGACCTCTTCGCCTTCACCTAAGAAAGCGGCATCGAAGAAGTCTGCCATGGGCTCGATGTTGCAGGTGACAGGTCCTCCCGCGACTACGATGGGATCAGTATCCTTCCTGTCCTTAGCAAGAAGCGGAACGCCGCCTAAGTCGAGCATTTGAAGTACATTCGTGAAACACATCTCGTATCCGAGCGAGAATGCGATGACGTCAAATTCATTAAGGGGTGATCTTGTCTCGAGTGAGTATAGGGGGATGTTGTTCTCCCTCATCTTCTTATCCATGTCGGGCCAAGGTGAGAATGCTCTCTCGCAGGAACTCCACTCAGGTCCGTTAAGGACTTTATAGAGGATCTGAAGTGCAAGATTGCTCATTCCTATCTCGTAGACATCAGGGAAACAGAAGACAGTCCTTACGATGGAATCATCGATCGGCTTGATGATCTGATTCTTCTCACCGCCGACGTAACGTCCGGGACTTTCCACGGACATCAATACACTATGCGGGACTTTCACTTCTGTATGCATGTGTTGATTATATTAGAAAAGGGGCCGTGTTTCCACGACCCCTTGTGAACTAATTTGCTTAACAGGATCAACCGTTAAGACGAGCCTCCAAAGCTGCCTTCTGATCCTCATAGCCGGGCTTGCCTAGAAGAGCGAACATGTTCTTCTTGTAAGCCTCAACGCCGGGCTGGTTGAAAGGATTAACAGCGAGGAGATAACCTGAGATACCGCAAGCATTCTCGAAGAAGTAGATGAGGTTACCGAGGTCATAAGCCGTAGCTGCAGGCATGTGAACAGCCATGTTAGGAACACCGCCGTCAACGTGAGCGAGTACTGTACCCTGCATAGCCTTCTTATTAACTTCATTCATATCCATGCCTGAAAGGAAGTTCAAACCGTCGAGGTTATCGGGATCGTTAGGGATCTCGAATGTACTTCTTGCGTTGTCGATGTTAACAACTGTCTCGAACATGATCCTTGCGCCATCCTGGATGTACTGGCCCATGGAGTGGAGGTCTGTTGTGTTATCAACACCTGCGGGGAAGATACCATGAAGATCCTTACCCTCAGACTCACCGTAAAGCTGCTTCCACCACTCAGTCATGTAGTGGAATGAAGGCTCATAGTTAACCATAACTTCTGTGGAGTAACCGGATCTTAACAGGCAGTTTCTAACAGCAGCGTACTGGTAGCAAGGATTCTCAGCCAAAGGAAGCTTCTTGTATTCCTTGGATGCATCCTTAGCACCCTTCATGAGCTCCTTGATGTCGATGCCTGCAACAGCGATGGGGAGAAGTCCTACAGCTGTAAGAACGGAGAATCTTCCTCCTACATCATCAGGTACTACGAATGACTCGTAACCTTCCTCATCAGCGAGGCCCTTCAAAGCTCCGCGAGCCTTATCTGTTGTAGCGTAGATACGGTTCTTAGCCTCTTCCTTACCGTACTTCTTCTCCATGTAAGCACGGAGGATTCTGAAAGCGATGGCAGGCTCAGTTGTTGTACCTGACTTGGAGATTATGTTCAAAGAGATGTTCTTGCCCTCGATGATGTCCATCATGTCTGCAAGATATGTAGCAGAGATGGAGTTACCGCAGAACAGGATGATCGGGCTCTTTCTTACCTTCTTTGCTGCTACGTTAGCAAAGGAGTGGCCGAGCATCTCGATAACAGCACGTGCACCGAGGTAGGAACCGCCGATACCGATTACGATCAATACGTCGGAATCTCTTCTGATCTTGGCAGCTGCCTTCTTAATTCTTGAGAACTCTTCCTTATCGTAAGCTGTGGGAAGATCGAGCCATCCTAAGAAGTCGTTTCCGGGACCGTTCTTCTTATGAAGCATGTCGTGAGCGACCTTGATCTGGGGCTCCATTCTGTCAACTGCTTCCTGGCCTCCGATAAAAGGCAAAACATTTGAATAATCAAGAGTAACCATATATTAACTCTCCTTAAAATTATTTAAATCTCATAGAGTATAACAGGTTTTTGTTCGTTTTTGGCTCAAATTTCCGCGATTATTTAAGAAAGCCGTTGATTATCTGCTGTTCTGCCTCTTCCGCCGTCAATCCGAGCGTCATGAGCTTATCGAGCTGGTCTCCCGCGATCTTTCCGATGGCCGCCTCGTGGAAAAGCTCGGCATCAACGTTATGTGCCTCGAGGGCCGGAACCGCAAGCACTTTGCCGTTATCCATGATGATGGAATCGCACTCGGTGTGTCCGTGACAAGCCGCATTACCTATAACACAGGCATCAAACTTCTGATAGGACTCGTCGCGGGCAACTGCTCTTGATACGACATCCGCCGAAGCGCCGTCACCGTTAAGCTCAGCCTTGTAGATGCTGTGTGCTGTCTGGTGACCGTGAGTCATGAGTCTTTCCTGCACGAGAAGCTTCGCTCCCGCCGCGAGTGTTGCATTCGTGGTCCTTACCGTGGAGTCTACGCCCTTTATCTGGACCATCTCCATCTCCATGTAAGAGCCTTCCTCCATCGTAACTTCAGTCACGGGATTTAGTATCCTCTTACCCTCGCCGTCGCCGCTGCCATAGTGCTTCTCAACATACTTAACACGTGCATTCTTCCCTACGAAAAACCTGTGAACACCGTCATGCTGCGAGTCCTGCTTGCCGCAGTTATCGATGCCGCAGCCTGCTACGATGACGACATCGCTGTCCTCTCCTATGTAAAAGTCGTTATAAACAGTCTCCTTGATGCCTGAAGCCGAGATGACGACAGGGATGTGGACGGATTCATTCTTTGTACCGGGCTTGATCTTTATGTCAATGCCCGTGCCGTCCTCTTTGCTTATGATGTCGATGTTAGCGGTCGTGTTGCGTCCCGCAAGCTTACTGTTGGCGCGGAAGTTATAAGCACCGACCGGTGTCTCGTGTATATCCGCTATCTCTTCTATGAGTCTTTTCTGTATGGGATCTAATTCAGCCATGTCACACCCCCTGTATCTTCTCGCATGCGGTTACCGCATCAGGCGTTCCCATAATTTGAGGAAGGATATCTTCGCCTTTGCCCTGCATGCGGATCTTTCCGTCTGCAAGAACCACTATCTCATCTGCGATCCTTAAGATCTTCTCCTGATGCGAGATGATGACGATGCCGCTGTCAGTGATGTTCTTTCTCATGTTCTCGAATATCCTCGTAAGGTTCTGGAAGGACCAGATGTCGATGCCGGCCTCAGGTTCGTCGAAGACGGACATTTTCGTGCCTCTTGCAAGAACGGTAGCGATCTCAATTCTCTTGAGCTCGCCGCCCGAGAGCGAGCCGTTTACTTCACGGTTGATGTAGTCCCTTGCGCAAAGACCTACTTCCGATAAGTATTTGCAAGCGTCGTTGAAGTTAAGCTTGGCTTCCTTGCCCGCGGCTATCTTAAGAAGGTCAAACACCTGCAGACCCTTGAACTTAACGGGCTGCTGGAAGGCATACGAGATCCCTCTTAGTGCTCTGTCCGTGATGCTCATGTCGGTTATGTCCTCACCGTCGAGAAGTATCTTTCCCGATGTCGGCTTTATGATGCCTGCGATGAGCTTAGCAAGAGTAGATTTGCCGCCGCCGTTAGGTCCCGTGATTACAGTGAACTTACTGTCTTCGATATCGAGAGTCAGGTTATCAAGAATGGTCTTGCTGTCCTTGCCCTCGTCTACGATGTAAGTCAGATCCCTGATCTGAAGCATATTAAAGTCCCCCTTGGGTATAAGTATCGTTTATCACCGAGAGACATTATACACCGTTTCCCATCAAAATGTAACGGCGTTATAATTTGCTTCGAAACTCCGTGTTATAATTATTGATGTTTAAGGAGGTAAGCATGTCGCAGTCAGAGATCTCAGACGGTAAGATCCATATCCTGTATCTTGTAAAGAACGCGCCCGGCGTGAGCTATCAGATGCTTATGGACAAGTGTCTCGAGTCTTTGTATCTCGATTTCTTCACATTCTCGAGATGCTACGACGAGCTTATCGCGGGCAACCTCATCGACAAGCAGGTGCACGACACCGGTACCGGCGAAGTAGTCGGCAACAACGAGACCCTTGTCATAACAAAGGGCGGCGAGGCGATATTAGAGGATGTTGAAGCCACATTAAATCTTCAGACATTGGGATATCTTAAGAAAGCTTCCGCAGATCTTCAGGCGGGAGTTCTTGAGACCAATTCCGTAAAAGCATTCGCGAGCCCTTCTTCCGATGCGGACGGTTCTTATGTGGTTGAATTATCGACCATTAAGGACGGCAGATCCTTCACCACAAGGTTTAAAGTAAAGAATAAAGAAGAAGCAGATACTGCCCTTGAGAACTGGCGTAAAAACAGTTCTTCATTAAGCGACGGATTCCTTGGTGAATTGTTGAAAAGTGGAGTATAATCTCCGTGTTATGAGTTTTAGGAGGGTTTTTCTATGAACAAGAAGCTTATCAAGACAGTTGCTCTGTCGCTCGTAGCTTCCATGGGTTTCCTCATGGCAGGATGCGGACAGCAGGAAGCAGCTGACAACGAGTTAGGAACAGTAACGGCCGGCGTTCTTACAATGGCTACCAACGCTTACTTCCCGCCTTATGAGTACTACGAGGGCGATGCTATCGTAGGCATCGACGCTGAGATCGCTCAGGCAGTAGCAGACAAGCTCGGTCTCGAGCTCGTTATCGAGGATGTTGAGTTCGACTCCATCATCGCAGGCGTTCAGGCCGGTAAGTATGACATCGGATGCGCAGGCATGACAGTAACTGAAGAGAGACTTCAGTCAGTTAACTTCACATCCACATACTCCACAGGTATCCAGTCCATCATCGTACTTGAGGGTTCCGACATCACTGATCTCGATTCCCTTATCGCAAGCGGATGCATGGTAGGTGTTCAGTCCGGTACAACAGGAGACCTTTACATGACAGACGATCTCGGTGAAGACAGGATCGACCGTTACAACAAGGCTAACGACGCAGTCATGGCTCTTCTTAACGGAGTTGTAGGCGCAGTTGTTATCGACAATCAGCCTGCACAGTCTTTCGTATCTGCTAACGAAGGTCTCGTAATCCTTGAGACACCTTACACCATCGAGGACTATGCAATGGCAGTAAACAAGGACAATCAGGCATTGCTCGAGGCTATCAACAACGCACTTGCAGAGCTTGAGGCTGACGGTACCATCCAGGCTATCATCGATAGTTACATTCCTCCTGAAGGAGCTTGATCTTAGTTTAAGATCTTAAGGCTTAAGTCAGTTAATAAAAGAGGCGGCGGAATTGTACTTTATTTCCGCCGTCTTATTTATTAAAATAAGTGATATTCGCTATGGGGGTATTTGATGTTTCTATTAGAGTTATCGGTTAAGGATTGGTGGCAGGACCTTAAGGACACCTTCATCCTGAACTTCATAACAGATGACCGCTATATGTACCTTGTAAGAGGTCTCGGCGTTACATTCGCAGTAACGATCGGTGCGACCTTGCTTGGCGTATTGCTCGGTGTCATCATCGCGCTTGTCCGTTCCACACATGACAAGAACGTTCACGACATGCGCCCCGGAGTCGGCAGGATCATCCTTATAATTCTAAACAAGATCGCAAACATCTACCTTACGGTCATAAGAGGAACCCCTATGGTAGTTCAGCTCATGATCGCTTACTTCGTAATATTCGTCTCGGTATCGCAGCATAAGATATTTGTTGCGATCCTGGCATTCGGCATCAACTCAGGCGCTTACGTTGCCGAGATCATAAGGTCCGGTATCATGAGCATCGACCCCGGTCAGTTCGAGGCCGGAAGATCTTTGGGCTTCAACTACGCTCAGACGATGATGTACATCATCATCCCACAGGCATTCAAGAACGTCCTCCCTGCACTTGCAAACGAGTTCATCGTATTGATCAAGGAGACATCCGTTTCAGGTTACATCGGACTTCAGGATCTGACCAAGGGCGGAGACGTTATTAGATCGCGTACATTCACGGCATTCATGCCGCTCATCGCGGTAGCCATCATTTATCTTGTCATCGTTTTGTTCTTCACAAGACTTGTTGGCATTCTTGAGAGGAGGTTAAGAAACAGTGAGCGCTGATCCTTTAATTTCCGTTAAGAACCTTAAGAAGCACTATAACGACGGCTCGATAAAGGCGTTGGATGACGTCTCCATCGACATCAACAAGGGTGAGGTAGTGGTCATCATCGGCCCATCCGGCTCCGGTAAATCCACGCTCCTTCGCTCCCTTAATCTTCTCGAGATCCCGACGTCGGGCACGATACTGTTTGACGGCACTTCCGTCACGGATCAGAAGACAGACATCAACAAGCTTCGCCAGAGAATGGGAATGGTGTTCCAGCACTTCAATCTCTTCCCTCACCTGACGATCCTCGATAACATGACATTAGGACCGCGCAAGCTCCTTAAGATGCCCAAGGCAGAGGCAGAGAATAACGCCCGCGAACTTCTTAAGAAGGTAGCTCTTGAGGCACGTGCGGGAGACTACCCTTCACAGCTTTCAGGCGGACAGAAGCAGAGGATCGCGATAGTAAGGGCACTTGCGATGAAGCCGGACGTGCTCCTGTTCGATGAGCCGACATCAGCTCTCGACCCCGAGATGGTAGGAGAGGTTCTCGATGTCATGAAGGCCCTCGCGAAAGACGGAATGACGATGGTCGTCGTTACGCATGAGATCGGTTTTGCAAAGGAAGTCGGTGACCGCGTTGTCTTCATGGATAACGGAAAGATCGTTGCCGAGATCCTCCCCGAGGAGATCTTAAAGCCCACCAACAACGAACGTCTCAACACCTTCCTCGCCAAAGTCCTGTAATCCCTCGCGGACTTACGCTTTTAAGTAAATAAAAATCCCCTCTCGCGGACTTACGCATTTTGAGCGAACAAAAGCCGCTCGCGGACTTTTTAAGCAAAACGAAAGCCACCTCTCTGAGCGGACTTGCGCAGGAGCTTTGCTCCGAGCACGTAGCGAAGAGGTGGCTTGAGTTTGGAGCCTCCAGCCGGGATCGAACCGGCGACCTCATCCTTACCATGGATGCGCTCTACCTACTGAGCTATAGAGGCGTCTTCAAAAGCCTATGAAGTATAACACAAAGGAAAATGCCTATCAATAATAATCAGATATGCCATTCAGTTTCATCCTTGTCAGTAAAGGATCTTAAGGAACAGTCCGGTGGGAATGATCTTGGATGCGAAGTGGAAAGCCTTCTGTGACAATCCGTGCACATAAAGATTGCGGCCTCTTCTTGCGGCCTTCAAGGATGCCTTGCTAAGCTTGGCGGCATCGGCAACAAAGAGCTTGCGGAAGCCTTTGAACTCGGAAGTTGCGCCGTCTGTTGCAAGAGAGTTGAACTCCGTGTTTACGGGACCGGGACAGACAGTCGTAACGGTTATCCCCGTCTTCTTGAGTTCTCTTGCAAGCGCCCTTCCGAAGAAGATGACATAGGACTTCGAAGCAGAGTAGACCGCGAAGTCGGGCTGGGGCATGAACGCCGCAGTCGAAGCTATGTTGATTATGCGTGACCCTTCCGACATGAAAGGGATAAGATCTCTTGTAAGTACTGAAAGCGCCGTACAGTTAAGCGTGATAACATCACTTATGTCCTTCGAAGGACGGTCAGCGATCTTCCCTCTTTTGCCCATGCCCGCTGAATTTATAAGATATCTGACGCTTGCGTTCTCGCTTCTTACCTTCTCGATCACAGAAGCAACGCCATCGGGCTTACTTAAGTCAGCCACAACGGGAACCACCTTGTCAGAAAGTTCACACATCTGCTCGAGCCTGTCGGCGCGGCGGGCAACGATCCATACTTTCTCGGGGCAATCGCTTGAACTTAAAAGAGCCTCCACAAAGGATCTTCCGATCCCCGATGAGGCTCCGGTAATTACAGCTATACTACTCATTATCAGAACAGAGGCTTGTGAAGTTCATCCATGATCTTGTCGAACGTACTCTTCTTCGGTTCAACCGATCTTGTCTTCTCCATTGCCTCCTTCAAAGCTCTCTCATCTCTCTTCTGCTCAGTCTCCGTCTTCTTAACGGGAGCAGCAAAAGGATTGATGGGATCTTCCTCAGCAAAGAAAGGAACGGGAGCCAAAGGAACGAATGTCTTGTCCTGTGTCCTTACAGGCTCTTCAGCAGCAGGAACTTCAGCGCTCTGGGCAGGAGCCGATGCGGCAAGACCTTTATTGCCGAAAGCGCTCTTCTTGACTACAGGTCTTGATGCGGCACTTGATACCGGCGTGTGATTGATCGATGCCGTTATCGGGCGCTTATTAACCTGTGAATAAACATTGGTGTTCGTGTTGGTATTGTTAGAAGCGGCCGCTCCGTTCAAAGGAACAAAGGGGGATGCGGGCTTGCTTATTACCGGGATAGGTGTGAACTTTGCAATCTGGGGACCATCCTGCCCTAATCCGTCCACGCTTGCGTTCTCATCCTCTTCATTCTTGAAAGGAGAACGGCTTGCATCCTTGGGGCGTTTTACGGGTGCATGTGAAGTCTTGAAATGTGAAACCTTAACCTCTTCCTTCTTCTCAAGGACAGGAGGAATGAAGCCGTTTGCAATAGCAGGTGCGTTTCCTGTTCCTCTGTCATCTTCCTGCATCCTCGCGAAAACAGATGCGGCAACAGTAGCCTGAGCATTGGAATTAAGCGTTCCGGAATCAGGACGGTTCATTGTAGAAACATTCCTTCGTGACGCTGCTGAGGGGCCTCTGCCGACTCTCCTTTTTTCCAATGAATTCTCGCTCATTAAAACTATCCTTTACTGGTCAAAATTTACTTAGTAATTATACGCTTATATTAATAATTATAAAGCAGCAATTATGAAGTTTGCATTAAGAAGTGTAAGAAAATTAAAGCGGTTTGAAAGGAGAAGGTCTTTCTTCCTTTGAAGCTTCAATTGAATTGGAAGGTACGCCGGTCTCGGTAAACTTAAAGCCGGGTGCCGTCTTAATGCCTTTACTCTCGGAAGCGCCTGCCTTAGCCGCGTTAGCCGGAGCGGAAGAGGTCCTTCTTACGGGAGCCTTAACGCCGTCGATCGCTGCAGGAGCAGATGCCTTGGCAGCCTGAGCAGTCTTTTGAAATTCTTCTCTTGCCTGCTGGGCTTCTCTTGCAGCCTCAGCCGCTCTTCTTGCCGTCGAATTGGAATAATCGTACGTGCTTGTCTGACGTGCTTCAATCTTCGTTCCCCTTCTTGAGAGTTTATCGACGATGTCGGAAACACCGGGAACAAACTCGAGAGCGAGATCACCGCCGTGAAGTCCCTGTGCCTTCAGCACCATGTATCTTGCAGCAAGAACCGCAAGTACAACGATGCCGATAACAAGCTGCTTCCAGGGGAAGTAGTTGACAGAATCGTCACGTGAGATCGTTCCGCTCATGTAAGGGAAAGGTGTAGGTGTAGGAGTAACCAAGATCTCGTTACCGTCTTCATCAAGAATGATGATCGGTACCGTGGTCTCCTCTGTAGGCTCAGCGGACTCATCCGTGTCCTCATCATTGTTATCTGCCTGATTGTTGTCAGCCTGTGCGCCTGCGATGTCTGCGCCTGCTGCTGCAGCTACATCAGCAGCTGCCTGTGCGACGGAACCGGCATCCCCCGGAGCCACTGCAGGTTCGGTTGCTACCGCTTCAGCGCCGGCTGCGGGCTGGGCAGCGCCGCCTGATGATGTGTTACCGCCGTTACTGCTTCCGGAACCGGAATCGGGCTGAGCTGCCGCTCCTGCCGGAGCAGCAGTAGTTGCTGCCGCCGTTGCCGCTGTAGTAGCTGCTGTTGTGGCAGCCGTTGTTGCTGCAGTCGCAGCGGATGTCGCTGTCGTTGCAGCCGTTGTTGCTGCAGTTGTTGCAGCCGTAGTAGTCGGTGTTGTCTGTGCAGGTACGGGTGTAGCCGTCGGTGCCGGTAAAGGCGTCGGAACCGGTGAAGGTGTCGGCTCAGGTGACGGAGTCGGTTCAGGTGTAGGCTCCGCACCGCCCGATGAAGATGATCCGGAATATGAAATGGAAGTGATGCCCTCTCCGAGGACTGTAATGTGGCACTGCTGATATCCGCCTCCGGATACATCGTAAGTAACGGAGATGGTGTTGCCGCTTATCGAGACAGAACCCTGGTTGCTTGAAGCGCTGCTGACAGTTCCGTCGACCGATACATTAACCGTGACCGTCTCACCCTGAGAACCGCCTGAAGTACCGATGTATATGTCTGCTCTGTCGCCGCCGCCCCAGGCGCCGCCGCCTTCGGGATTGACATTGACGTCAGCCATAACACTGACGGAATTTAAAAATACAAATGCAACGGAAATGAACAGTGCAGTTAAGACCGCACAGATCTTAGAATGAATCCTTAAAGTCACAGCGTAAGCCCCCAAACACTTGATTTAACAGATTGTTAACATTTACAATTTGATTGTACGGGCTCAATTATCCCAATTCAATTCAAAATCTTTGATATTTTAGGGCCAATTACTTAACTGACTTCTTGCCGAGTTTATATACTGCAAATCCGCCTGCAACAACGAGCATTACGGAAGCTGCTCCGATGACGATCTTGAGTATTCCGGAAAGGGTATTCTTAACGGGATCCGTCTCCTGCCCGGGCTTCTGAACCACCTGTCCTTCAGCATCAACCTGAACCTGTCCGCCTTCCGTATCAACCGAAGATGAAGGAGCTTCGGGATTAACCTGGGGAACCGCATCAAGCCCCGAGTAATCCGATAGGCACATGCCGTTAGAACCAAGGGGAACAACATGGTCAAGTCCGATGAATGTTCCGTTCTCATCCTGCCAGAGGACCTCGCGAACGAAGTTGTACTTATCGTTATCCCATGTCACGAAGTCGTCGAGAACAAGTCCGCCCGTATCGCCCGAGTTTGCATTAAAACACCAGAACGTGTGGTTAAGGTGATAGTCTGCGATAAGCTGGCGCATATAAGTCATCCATGTAAGGTTGTCGCCCGTCATGAATCCGCCCCACTCACCTATGAGAAGCGGTGCTATCTGCTCCTCGTCGATATAGAGCCATGCCTCATGCCAGTAGTCCTCATACAAGGACTCGTATGTGAAACCTCCCTCAAACCACGGCTGCATGTAAACGGTGGGACCGTAGTCGTGAGGTGAATAAACTATCTGCGCATTGCGCTCGGGGGAACCGAAGTCGATCGGGTAATCCGCCACGGCACGTAAGTTGCCTCCCCACCATGAGTTGTAGTAATCCTCATCGTTCGTTGACGTGAAGTTGTTCGTGGCAGGATCGATGGGATAGATCTGAATGCCCTCGATCATGATGAGTGCATGCGGGTTGTTATCGAGAATGATGTTACCCGCAGTCTGTGCGACGTATCTCCAGTTGTTCTCATCCTCGGAATCATTCCAGATGGCGTGATCGGGCTCGGACGCCTTACCGTGAGGCTCGTTCTTCAAGTCGTATGCGATGATGGTGTCATTGTTGGCATAGCGAGCAGACAGCCAGTCCAAAGCCTCGTAGTAGTCATCAACGGTGAACTCGTCCGTGTACCACAAAGGAAGGTTGTGACCCATCGCATCCGTCGGAAGCGAGTGAATGTCGATCATTACCTTGACGCCGTTAGCCTCGAGGATCGACAGAGCGTAATCGAAGATCTCAAGCGAATTCATCGACTCAAGCTCGGAGTTATAAGCATGGTTGTAGTTCGCCTCGGGGTACTCGCCGTTACTCCACTGGAGCAAAAGCTCGGCAGACATCGGGATCCTCAAAAGATTGAAGCCGTGGTCCGCGATGGACTCCAGTGCCTCACGCATGTTACAAGCCCACACCCCGTCGAAAATATTACTTCCCGTGTTATATCCGAACCAGTTGCAGCCCGTAAGCCAGACAGGTGTTCCGTTCTGGTCCACTATCTGATCGCCGTTCGTCGTAAGCCAGTCGTCGCCCTGAACGGACTCGACCTGAACTGAAGGAGTCGAGGCTTCCTGTCCGTCGGCATCAGTCTCCTGTGTATCTTCATCCTGAGCGGGTGAAGGAGTTGCAGTTATATCTGACGTGCCCGAACCAGATACGGATACAAGAGTAATGTTGCTTATGTCAGAGCCCGATACCTGAATTCCGACGTTGCCGTCAAAGCCCCAGGAATTAGGGCCTGTAGCAGAAACTGTCGCAGTTACCCGGCTTCCCGATATCTCATAGGAATCAAAGCCCCAGCCCGACGCGGAGCTGACCGTGCCTCCGAAGTCTACGACGACCTCGATCTGACCGTAGCCTGAGCAGCCGGACATGTTAAGGGTTATCTGTCCTCCGTCGCCCCATGGATTTGTTGACTCGACATCAGCCGACGCCTCGGCTGACACGGGAACAGACGGGACAAATGAGAACACCGCGAACGCAAGGATCGCGGTGATGAACATTGAAATGATTCTGACAGACCTTCTCATTAAGATTACTTCTTAAATCTCGAGTCGATGACTCGTACCATCTTACCTTCGGATCTAGGCAGGGATCTCGGCTCAACAAGAAGTACCTTTGCATGGATACCCGTGATGCTTGCGATCTCGCCCTCGATAGCTTTTGTGAGTCTCTCGAGACCGGACATGGTATCCGACATAAGATCGGGGTTAAGTTCGATCTTAACTGAGATAACGTCGAGGTTGTTTACACGATCGACGTAGATCATGTAGTGGGGAAGGACTTCCTTGAACTTCATGACCGCAGCCTCGATCTGAGTCGGGAATACGTTAACGCCTCTGATGATGAGCATATCGTCAGCGCGGCCCGTGATCTTATCGATTCTCGGAGTTGTTCTTCCGCAGGCACACTTACCGTAGTGGATACGCGTAAGGTCATGTGTGTTGTAGCGGATCATCGGAACGCCTTCCTTAAGAAGTGATGAGAATACAAGCTCACCCATCTCTCCTTCAGGCAGGACCTTACCTGTCTCGGGATCAACGATCTCGGGCCAGAACAAGTCGGAGTTGATGTGAATCTGGTCTTCACAGAACGGGCAGGAGCATCCTACACCGGGTCCTACGATCTCAGTAAGTCCGTAGATATCGAAGGCCTTAAGACCGATCCTGCTCTCGATCTGATCCTTCATCTCACGTGTCCATGCCTCTGCACCGAAGATACCGGAACGAAGCTTGATCTGTGACTTATCGACATTATTCTTCTCGATAACATCGATGATATGAAGCATGTAAGTAGGTGTGCAAAGGATTACCTGCGGCTGCCACTCCGTAAGGATCTGGATCTGACGTGCCGTGTTACCGCCTGATACGGGAATCGCAACGGAACCGAACTTCTGACATGCATAGTGAGGTCCAAGTCCTCCTGTAAACAGTCCGTATCCGTATGAGATGTGAACCAAGTCACCCTTCTGCATTCCTGACATGGCGAAGCATCTGCAAAGAGCATCTGACCAGAGCTCGACGTCGTTAGCCGTATAGCCTACGACCTTCATCTTACCTGTTGTACCGGATGATGCGTGGAATCTTACGAGCTGGTCCATGGGGACTGCCAAAGTTCCGAACGGATAGTTATCTCTGAAATCAAGCTTATCGCAGAAAGGCAGTTTCTCGATATCATCCAAAGACTTAATGTCTTCAGGTGTTACGCCTGCCTTATCAAGTTTCTTCTTGTAGTAAGGAACATTATCGTATGTCCTTCTTACCGCGGATACAAGGCGCTTACCTACCAGGTCGCGTCTTTCATCCTCACTCATACATTCATGCTTCTCATCCCAGATGAATGTCTTGATCTCGCTCATTTTAACTCCTCCTTCACCCGATGCGTTTAAGGTTGATCATACGTCCAAGCCGATCTTACGACCGGAAGGAGTATATGGTACATATTCGACACCCGCCGCATCGAGCATCCTTCTTGCTGCCCTTGTTGCAGGCAGATCATGGTATTTATCGCTGGCGTAGATTATCTTCTTTACGCCCTTCTGAATAAGAGCCTTCGTGCATCCCTCGCACGGAAACAAAGATACATAGATGGTAGATCCCCTTAAGTCAGACGTGCCGGAATTAAGTATCGCATTAAGTTCGGCATGGCACACGTATACATACTTCGTGTCGTACTCGTCTCCTTCTCTTGCCCAGGGAAAATCATCGTCAGAGCAGCCTGCGGGAAGACCGTTATATCCTACCGACAAGATCATGTTATCGTCATTTACGATGCATGCTCCGACCTGTGTGTTGGGGTCCTTGCTTCTCTGTGCCGCAAGCTGTGCAACGCCCATGAAGTACTCGCCCCAGGTTATGTAATCTTCTCTTTTTTCAGACACAGGAATACCTCCCGCTTATAAATGCTTCGAAGATTTTAACACAGAACGGAGCGTACTGCGACATATGCCTCGCTCATCGCCGCCTGGAGATTATAACCTCCGCTTATACCGTCAACGTCGAGGGCTTCACCTATGATATAAAGTCCCTTAAGAAGCTTGGACTCCATCGTCTTTCTTGATACTTCATCGAGCGCTACGCCGCCTCTCGTGACATATGCAGTCTCGAACTTAGGCCGGCTCTCGATGGTCATGTGAAGGTGCTTTAAGTTGTTTACGAAAGCTTTTCGAGCTTCGCGTGTAACGCTTGAAGCAACGGTATCGCCGACGCCCGAGCGCTCTCCTATCGCCTCCGACAGCGATGCGGGAACATACTTCTTGCCAAGCGTCGTAAGCTTCGCGTCAGGTCTTTGACGGATTTCCTCGAGAAGCTCCTGATCGATCTCCTTGTCCTCTCTTCCGGGAGTGAAGTCGAGCTCGATCCAGCCGTCATCTTCGACAACGAACTCGGAGATGTTACGCGCAAGCTCGGTGATGGCGGGACCCGACAGGCCGTCGTGAGTAAACAGGACATTGCCCTCGGTCTTGCTTGTCTTCTTGTTCTTAAGGTAGAGCCCTGCACCCGCATAAACGGAAACGCCGCTTACGGATGACGTGAACTTCTTGTCTTCTTTGATGACGGGAACACCGGTGAGTGCAGGATACAAAGGGGTCACCTTGTGACCTAACGTGTCCTCGATAAGGTCATAAGCCTTGCCGTCAGAACCTGTCTGAGGGAAAGACTGACCGCCCGTCGCTACTATGAGTTTATCTACCGTGACTTCTTTACCGTCACTTGAGATCACGGTGTATCTCTTGCCTTCAGGAGTGTTTTCCACCTGCACGTCGACGACATTAAAGCCGGTTCTAATGTTGCCGGAGCCTATGTAGGAAACAAGCGCATCCCTCATGTCAGAAGCCTTATCTGACTTCGGGAAAATCCTGTTGTTCTCCTCTTCCTTAAGCGGGACCCTGAGTTCCTCCTCGATGAACTTCACGGCATCATCGGGAGAAAAAGAAGACAGCGAAGCCTTCATGAAGCCCGATGCCTCATGGTAGCCGTCCTTTAACTCCGATACCGGTTTTCTGTTCGTGATATTGCAACGCCCGTGACCTGTCAGCAGAAGTTTCCTTCCACACTCTGGCCCCTTCTCGAGTAAAACAAAATCTGCATTGCCGCGCTTAAGAAAGCATGCCGCGAAAAGCCCCGCAGCTCCGCCTCCGACTATACCTACCTTCATTCGTGCTTCTTCTTACCTGCTTTCATCGCGATCATCTCGCACAGATCCTCATACTCGATCCCTGCCTTGGCAGCAGCCTCGGGAAGAAGTGAAGTATTGGTCATGCCCGGAAGGTTGTTGGCTTCGATGAACCAGAATTCCTCTCCGTCAAAGATCATGTCGATCCTGCCGTATGCACTCATTCTTAATAGATCGAATTCAGCCTCTGCGATGCTCTTGGCACGCTCAGTATTTACGTCGCCGAGCTCGGCGGGACAAACGTGTGTCGTCAGGCCGGACTGGTACTTGTTCTTGTAGTCATAAAAACCCTGATGGGGAATGATCTCGGTTATCGGGAGGGCCTTACCGTTAAGGATGCTTACCGTGATCTCACGGCCCTTGATGTACTCCTCGATGATGATCCTCTGCTCATATCTTCCTGCAAAAGCCATCGCGGCATCATACTCTTCCTCGCCGTGAACGATCGAGACTCCGCATGAACTTCCGCAGCCTATGGGCTTTACTACAAACGGAAGACCGATCTCTTCCTTGCAACGCTCGAAGGTGATGGCAGAGCCGTAATCGGTGAACCACTTGGCGGTCTTGAAGCCTGCACCGTGGATGAGCTTCTTAGACAGATCCTTATCCATCGCGATGACGGAGCCCGTGTAACCGCAGCCCGTATATCTTATTCCGTAAGCCTCGAGAACGGCCTGCATGCGTCCGTCCTCACCGTGTGAACCGTGAAGTCCGACGAATACGACGTCACACGCCTTACAGACCTCGATGACACGGGGACCGAGCCATTCTTTTCTTCCGCCGTGCTCGCGGATAATGGCGTTAAGATCAGGTTCATTCTCGGGAATCTCGTATGAGAATTCTTCCGCTCCTCTTCGGAACAGATAGTCGACCGGTTCGTCATTCTCGATACCGTCGTAAAGATCGATGAGTGCTACCGAATGACCCTTCTTAAGAAGAGCATTGGCGATAAGGCTTGCTGACTTCTTGGATACATCTCTTTCGGGACTCAATCCGCCCCCCAGGACTACGATTCTCATATGCATTTTCCTCCTTCGAGTATGCAAATTATAGCAATCCTGTTTTACCCTCAAATGCTTATAAACATTACATTTTGGTTACCTTTAATAAAGTATTCGAAGTATATTCAAAAAGTAATCTGCGTGTAAGATTCGGGCCCGTTTTGTTTGTTAGACTCTACTATATATTTTTATTTTAAGGTGACTTTTATGCTCGCGATCTTGTACTTAATACTATGCGCAGTATTCGGAATATCTCTCGTAACCATGTGCGTGCCTGACACGGCAAGATTCTTTACGGCCTGCTCCCCGAGCAAGTCAGTAGTATCAAAGCTTCCTCCCGTATTGTTCACGGCACCCGCAGGAATCATCGTCGGACTCATGCTCGTTCCGATGGTCAACTACTATTCGGTCTATCTTCTTAATCTCGCCTTCGAGGGCAAGGACACGGCAAGAAGAGCAAGCGTCCTCATGACGTTTGCAGTCTTCATCATATTAACGGGAATGAACTTTACCCTCCGCATGAAAAGAGCGCGCAGGAATCAGGTCTCATCCGAGAAGAAAGAAACATCTTCCATCCCTGAATACAGTTCCACTTTGACGAATCTCATCTACTACGGAATCTCGACCATCGTGCTTACGGGTGTGGCGAGCTTTCTTATGTTCTACACATACCGCATCTCGGGCGGAACGCTCTATGCGGGTTACTCAACATTCTCGGACCTCGCGCCCCACACGGCGATGGTGTCCTCATTTTCGCAGGGGTATAACTTCCCCACGCAGTACATGCACTACTCGGGTGACGGCATACAGTATCACTTTTTCTTCTACTTCCTTGCCGGCATGCTCGAGTACCTGGGCTTCAGCATAGATCTTGCGATCAACATTCCGAGCATAATCGTCATGGTCGCAGCCATGACACTTGCGGGCACTCTCGCAGTTTTGTTCTCAAGAAGACGCGCGGCTTTCATACTTACGCCGGTCCTCGTTTTCTTCAGAAGTTCGTTTAACGTATTCACGCAGATAGGCGAATACAGGGGCAACGGCATGACGCTTAAGGCTGCCATTGAAGCTGTCGTTAAGAGCAACAACTGGTACGGCAACACGCCTTTTGATGACTGGGGCATCTGGGCCATCAACGTATATCCGAACCAGCGTCATCTCATGCTCGGTGTAGGAGCGATGCTCGTATTGATCATCCTGATGACGCCCTTTGTAAGAAGAATGTGCATCAGCCTCATCAAGGCTAAGGAAGGCAAGACGGGTTCGTATGCCGGAAGATGGTTTAAGTCTTTCATAGGTTCACGAGAGGCGTGGATCTTCCGTAAAGAAGACCCGCTTAATCCCATCGGCGTAACGCTTCTGGCAAGCCTTATAGCCATTGCTTATCCGTTCTTTCACGGCTCTGCCCTCATCGGATCCTTGCTTGTATTGATGATAATGGCCGTGGTTTCCGAGACACGTGTTGCCTACATAATAGTTGCGGCAGTCTCCGTAGTGTCGTCTTTTATCCAGACGAGGCTCTTTGCAGGTTCCGCTTCAAATGTAGTCAAGCTTCAGCACATAACGGGTTTTGTCAGTGAGGACAAGACTCCCACGGGCATATCAAATTACATCATTGCCGTAACGGGACTTACGCTCATCGTATCGGCGTGCTATGTGATCTACCTTCTTGTGAGAAACATCTTAGGCAGCAAGCCCGTCTACCGCGAGCTTATCTATCTGTCTTTCCTTGCACCGATGATATTTGCATTCAACACCCAGGTCTCACTCGAGATGCTTGCCAACCACAAGTTCATCCAGTTCTCCCTGATACTCGTTGATGTATTCGTTGCAGGTGCGCTGTCCGAGATGTTCGTTCCGCCTTCTAAGGTCAAAGAGAAGCTTCCCAAGGGATGGTACATCATTGTCCGTGCGGCTTTGATAATCGCGGGCGCGGCACTCATATTCCCTCTTACTGCGACGGGTATCTCCGAGTGGTGTGTTTACGTTAACAGAAACACTATGTGCGTTGAGGTTAACACCGAATCCAATCTTGTTAAGTGGGTAGAAGAGAACACGTCTCCTGATGACGTATTCCTGACACCGCAGTGGTCTTTGAACCGCTTCTTCCTTGCAGGACGTCCTTCCTACTACGCATGGCCTTACTATGCATGGTCCGCAGGTCACGATACTTACACACGTGAGACGATCTACTACTGGCTCATCGGAGGCTCACAGAACAACATAGACGAGTTCAGAAGATACTGTCAGGAAAGAGGCATCAGATATCTCATCGACGATCCGGAGTTCTTTACTTTCAACTATCCCGAGGGAACTTACTATAACCGTGAGTTCTTCGAGCAGAATCTGACACCTGTGGCTTACTTCCCCGAGGAAGCAACGACTATCTATCAGATCTACTGATCCGTTTGATCAATCGGGGAGGGCCGGGCTTCTCATCGCTCTTATCGCATTAAGGATGGCGATGATCAGTACGCCTACGTCACCGAAGACGGCAAGCCACATGTTAGCGATTCCGACCGCACCGAGAACGAGGATCACTGCTTTGACTGCGAGTGCGAAGAAGACATTCTCCTTAACTATGCGCATCGTCTTTCTTGCGATAAGGACTGCCTTTGCGATGCCTGTGGGCTTATCGTCCATGAGTACAACATCTGCAGATTCGATTGCTGCATCAGAGCCCATGGCTCCCATGGCGATTCCGATGTCGGCTCTCATGAGGACCGGAGCGTCGTTGATACCGTCACCCGTAAATGCAAGCTTAGCGCCTTCGCTTAACAACTTCTCAACCTGATCGACCTTGTCGGCAGGCAGAAGTTCTGCATGGTATTCGGTAAGACCTAATTTATCGGCAACGTTCTTCGCGACTTTCTCCTTATCGCCCGTGAGCATTACTACGCGCTTGATTCCGAGCTTCTTTAGTACGCTTACGGTCTTTTGTGAATCTTCCTTTATCTCATCATTGATGATGATGTGGCCTAAGTATTCAGAGCTGTCTTCACTTGTCTTACGTGCGATGTGGATGATGGTTCCCGTCAGGTGGCAGTCGTGGTAATCTGCTTTGCACATCTCCATGAGCTGTCCGTTACCGCAGAAGTATGTGGTTCCGTCGATGACGGCTTCAACGCCCTTACCTGCGATTTCCTTAACATCACTGATGCGGTCTTTCTCGATATGGTCCTCGTGTGCCCTGACGATCGACTGGGCAACCGGATGGCTCGAGAAGCTCTCGCATGCTGCCGCGACATCGATAAGCTCTGCCCGGGATATGTTGTTCGGATGAATGTCGTCGACTGCGAATACGCCTTTTGTAAGAGTGCCTGTCTTATCGAAGACTACCGTATCGATACCGGCTAATGTCTCCATGTAGTTTGCACCCTTTATGAGGATACCTTCTCTTGACGCACCGCCGATACCGCCGAAGAATGACAGAGGAACTGATACTACGAGTGCGCAGGGACAGGATACAACAAGGAATACACAGGCTCTCATAAGCCACGTCTTCCAGATATCCCAGCTGCCCGCGCCGAGGATTACCGGCGGGATGACCGCAAGAAGAAGTGCTGCGATGACAACGCAGGGGGTGTACCATCTTGCAAACTTCGTGATGAAGTTCTCGACCTTTGCTTTCTTCTCTGAGGAATTCTCAACAAGCTCCAGGATCTTAGATACGGTGCTCTGACCGAACGTGCTTGTTGTTCTTACCTTGATCACGCCCGTAAGATTGACCGTACCGCTTATGACGCTGTCACTTACTTCAACGTCTACGGGTGCAGACTCACCTGTGAGGGCTGCCGTATTAACGGTACTCGTTCCCTCTTCAACCACACCGTCGAGAGCGATCTTCTCACCGGGCTTTACTATTATCAACTCACCGACCGATACTTCGTCGGGACTAACTTCTTTTTCTATACCATCCCTTATTACCGTTGCACTGTCAGGACGGATATCCATGAGACTTGCAATGGACTTTCTTGATCTTCCTACTGCGATGCTCTGGAATAATTCACCGACCTGATAGAAGAGCATGACTGCCGATGCCTCCGGATATTCACCTGCTCCGAAGGCTCCGACAGTTGCTACCATCATTAAGAACTTCTCATCGAAGAACTGTCCGTGGATCATGTTGATGAATGCAGTCTTCAGAACATCATATCCGGAGACTACGTAAGGGACAGCGTAGATGAGAAGGTTAACCCACCACGGAAGGTCGAATATGCGTGTCACCACAGCGGCAATAGCCAGGAGGCAGGCTGCCGCGATTATCCTTTTTAACATCTTCTTCTGCTTACGGGTGAGTTTATTCTTCATATCAAAGTACCACTACACAATCAGGCTCTACTTTCTTGATCGTCTCGACTGCCTGGTTAAGAATGCTGTCAAAGACTTCGTCATCTGCTTCGAGTGTCATCTTCTGTGTCATGAAGTTAACGGAACAGGATGTGACTCCCTCGATCTTCTCGATAGCTTCCTGCATCTTCCTTGCGCAGTTAGCGCAGTCCAGATCTTCAAGTTCATAAGTCTTCTTCATTGTCGTATCTCCTTTACTCTTTGATGTGTTCGAATCCCTGATTGATTATCGACTTAACGTGATCGTCGGAAAGACTGTAGTAGATCTCTTTACCTTCTCTTCTTCCCGATACTAAGTTCGCATCCTTCAAGGTCTTGAGCTGATGAGAAATCGCAGACTGTGTCATGTTAAGCAGATCGGCGATCGCACAAACGCACATCTCATCCTCATAAAGTGCATACATGATCTTGATCCTGGTCGTATCTCCGAAGATCTTGAACAGGTCTCCCAAATCCTGCAGCATCTCATCTGTGGGAAGTTCTTCTTTTACATGCTTCAGAAGTTCTGTGTGGTCGTGAGGCATAACATGCGCTCCTTTCTGTCATTCTCATATGAACAATTGCTCATATGTTCATCTGTTCATATGATATGCCTGAACGTCTCTTCTGTCAACCCCTTCTCTATTGACTTTTTTGTTGACCAAATGATCGATTTGGTCAACAGATTAGTCAATAAAGTCCTCTCATTGACAAAAACGTTGACCAAAAAGCTTAAATGGTCAACACTTTGGTCAATGAACATATAAATAGCAAATAAAAAGACAGCCCCGGGATCCAAAGTGACCCGGGGCTGCCCTCTAATTAAGAAGATTCGTTAATATTAATCTTCATTCGCCTTTGCATCAGCGATTACCTTAGCGGATACGTCTGACGGAGCGGGCTCATATCTAGCATGCTCCATGGCAAACCAGCCGAGGCCCTGAGTCATTGCCTTAAGGTCGGTTGCATAATCGCCCATCTCTGATGTGGGAACTTCCGCATTGATAACGCATCCCAATTCATCAGCTCCGATACCCATTACACGGCCTCTTCTCTTATTAAGGTCGCCCAAAAGGTCACCCTGCTTATCCTCAGGTCCGTGGATCTCAACGGATGAGATAGGCTCGAGGATGATGGAATCAGCCTGCTCCATACCTGCCTTGAATGCGAGGTGTGCAGCCATCTTAAAGGACTGCTCATTCGAGTCAACATCGTGGTAGGAACCGTCTACCAGAGTAGCCTTGAGATTAACTACCGGATAGCCTGCGAGAATACCCTTCTCGATCGACTCCTGAAGTCCCTTCTCGACTGCAGGGAAGTAGTTCTTCGGAACAGCTCCTCCGAATACCTTCTCTTCGAATACGAGATCTTCTGAATCGTAGTTGGGTTCGAACTCGATCCATACGTCACCGTACTGGCCGTGACCGCCGGACTGCTTCTTATGCTTACCCTGAACCTTGACCTTCTTGCGGATTGTCTCACGGTAAGGAACCTTGGCATCCTCAAGCACTGCATCAACCTTAAACTTATTCTTAAGCTTGGTAACAAGCACCTTGAGCTGGACT
>JAGDCV010000016.1 GCA_017958365.1 Clostridiales bacterium | reverse complement strand
CGGCGTTGTAGCCCATTCCATACATTCCGAAAACAAGTGTGCTCAAAAGCAGGAACATGAACGCTGCCCAGAGCAGAACGACGCCCTTGCGTCTAAGCATCTCGATGAACATTCTCGGCTTGTCGTCTTCGCTCGGCTGATACTTGTAAGCGTCAACCAGGATGACAACGAGAACGCCTGCGATGAGAACGATGAGATTCTTCAGATCCATTCCTGAAGATGAGAAATTCACCCAGTTGAATTCAGCGCCGCGGCGGAAGATCGCAGCATACATGTCGACTGCGTCCATGACCGTTGCTGATCTGAAGAATACAAATCCTGTGAGCATCAGCACGAAAGTACGTACTGACTGGAAGATCCTGAAGTAGAGTTTGTCTGCGCCGATCTTCGGCCTGATGTTCTTGAACGCGGGTTCAAAGATCATGCCCAGAACGATGTAGATGAAGTGCAGGATTCCGGAACCGATAACGTAATTCCAGAGACCGCCGTGCCAGTAACCGACTGCAAACCAGAGGATGAAGAGAGCGACATAAGTAGGAACCTTTTTGCCGTTCTTCTTGCCGAATTTTGCTTTCGACCAGTCACCTAACTTAATGAGCGGTTCACTCTTCAAAATAGGATACATCAGGTAGTCGCGGAGCCATGCACCGAGCGTGATGTGCCATCTTCTCCAGTATTCCTTTACGGTCTTTGAGAAGAACGGGCAGTTGAAGTTCTCGGGCAGTTCGATGCCGAGCATGTGTGATACGCCGATGACGACCTCCATGCATCCGGAGAAGTCGCAGTAGAGTTGGATCGCAAAGAAGAAAACTCCGAGCGGAACATAGAAACCCGTGAAGTTTACGTGGTCGCCGTATACCATGTTAACGACCATCGCCGCACGGTCAGCGATGACGAGTTTTTTGAAAAATCCGTAAGCGATCCTGACTGCGCCGTCAGTGATGCGCTCGATCGAGAACTTAACTTCCTTTGCCTTCTCGAACTCAGCGGACAGAGCTGAATATGTGTTCATAGGTCCCGACATGAGCTGCGGGAAATATGTTGAGAACAGCAATACCTTGAAGAAATTCTTCTCCGGCGCGATCTTCTCCCATCTGCAGTCGAGGATGTAACCTGTTGTCTGCAGCACGTAGAAAGACATTCCGACCGGAACCGCGAAGAGGAAAAATGTGTTTGCCGTATCTGTCGCGCCGAACAGGAGATTCAGTCTCTCAGCGGCGAACTTCAGAACGTTGTAGTACTTGATTGCGCACAGGAGTGCGACGTTGATGACGACAGTGATTGCGGTCGCTGCATTGCGCGCGCCGTTGCTCCTGCCAGGGCCTGCGAGCAGACCTCCGACATAGCACAGCACTGCCGATATCAATACAAATACGAGTGTGTAAAAACCCAAGAATCCTGCAAATGCCAGGCTCGCTGCGACGATGACCCAGAAACGGAAGTTTTTGGGCACGACATAATACAGCAGTATGACTGCCGCAACGAATACCAGGAAAAGCGAGGATACTAACGACATTCAGTGTCCTTTATGAGAGGTGGGCGATGATCTTGTCTACCATCTCGCCTACATTCTTAAGGCCTGTTGTCTCACCCATCGTGAACTTGATGCCAAAGCATCTCTCAACTGCAACGATGAGGTTGATGTGCTCCAACGAATCCCAGCCGTCAACGTCAGATGCAACTGTTGAATCGTTGACTGTGATGTCCTCGTCATCGAAAACATCCTGGAATACTTCATTAAGCTTGCCGTAAATCTCTTCTCTTGTCATGACTTAAATCTCCTTGAATTTGAAGGCTTCTCAGTTGACTTTGATAGCAACGTTTCCGCTCTTGTGGGGTTCAGTGATGTCGAGGATCCACTCGGTCGAACCGTCTTCAGCCTCGCTTATCTTCGTAAAGCCCTGGAGCTCGTAAAAATCCCTGACCATTTTATTCTTAGCGGTCGGATAATAGTAGCCTTTGATCTTCGTGATATTTCTGGATTTTG
>JAGDCV010000134.1 GCA_017958365.1 Clostridiales bacterium | reverse complement strand
CCTTAGGCTTTCTCTCGAGGAGGTGCTCGATCTCAAGGATCTTAGCTGCCTCTGCAACACGGCGGTTGATCTCATCCTTCGGAACCTTGTTGATCTTAAGGGAGAATGCCATGTTGTCACGTACTGTCATGTGAGGATACAAAGCGTAGTTCTGGAAAACCATCGCGATGTCTCTGTCCTTAGGAAGAACGTCATTGATGAGACGATCTTCGATATAGATCTCACCTTCTGAAATATCTTCAAGTCCTGCAAGCATACGAAGTGTTGTAGACTTACCGCATCCTGAAGGTCCTACGAGGATAACGAATTCCTTATCTGCTACCTCAAGGTTGAAATCGGATACAGCAACTACGCCGCCATCATACTTCTTGTAAACATGCTGGAAAGATAAACTTGCCATTTTCTAAACCTCCGTAAAATGCCTCTCGGCTTTTATGCGATTATAATAGCAAAGCGTTTTTTCATCTTCTATATGACAGTCTTACCAAAAAAATCTACGACGATTTGTTGTTTATTCAATTGAATAAAAACCCTTTTTGACTTTTTGCACATTAATATTTCGTCGCCTTTGTGCATTTAGTCCAAGCATTGACAAATGAATAATTATGCATTAGACTGCATAAACATTCCGCGTAGACGGGCCGCTTCATGCGGAGTATTATTACCAATGTTATTTATTATTAAATGGAGTATGAAGTTAAGAAATGAATAAGATCAAAGTAAGCATTATCGGCAGCACGGGTTATGTCGGAGCGGAGCTCGTTCACGGTTTCCTGTCCCACCCTGAAGTTGAACTTCTGTATCTGACTTCAGAATCATTCAAGGGAAAGAAGTTCTCAGACATATATCCTGTCTATAGAGGAATATGCGATAAGGTCCTCGTAAGTTCAGAGGAAGTTTCATATGCGAAGATCGGTGAGGAAAGTGATCTTGTCATCACTGCCCTTCCCCACGGCGTTTCTTCAAAGGTTGTACCCGTACTTCTTAAAGCAGGATGCAGGGTCATCGATCACAGCGGTGACTTCAGGTATAAGGATGTTGCCACATATGAGAAGTCCTATAAGCTTACTCATCCGGACCCCGAGCTTCTTAAGGATGCCGTTTACGGTCTTCCCGAGATACACAGGGATCTTCTTAAGGATGCAAAGCTTGCGGCTAATCCCGGATGCTATCCCACATGTTCCATCATCGCCCTGGCTCCTTTCATCGAGAAAGGTCTCATCAGTACAGAGGGCATAATCATCGATGCCACATCAGGTGTAACGGGAGCCGGAAGGAAAGAGAAACTCGAGTACTCATTCTGCGAGCTTGACGAGACATTCAAGCCTTACGGCGTTACCGGCCACAGACACGGCACGGAGATCAACGAGCAGCTCTCCTTCTTAAGCGGAGACAAGACAGGCAAAGCCGTTAAAGCAGCTTTCACGCCCCACCTTGCTCCTTTCAAGAGAGGAATGCTTGCAAGCATCTACGCACGTCCTTCGGAGCTTTTCGAAGGGGTGTCGACGAAGAAGGTGCAGGAAGTGCTTAATGCTCGTTATGAGAACGAACCCTTCGTAAGAGTTCTTCCCGAGGGTGTCCTCCCTGACGTTAAGAGCGTTAACGGAAGCAACTACATCGACGTCACCGGCGTATACGATGAGGACACGGGTTTCATTAAACTGTTCAGTGCCCAGGATAACTTAGGCAAGGGCGCAGCGCTTCAGGCCATACAGGCATTCAATGCTATGTTTGGTTTCCCGGAGCAGACCGGACTTGATACTTTGGTAAGAGGTGTTTGATATGGCAGACCAGAAGGAAATGCCCGTAGTATCGGGCGAGATGCAGACAAAGATAGACAGGGCTTCCATCCTCATTGAGGCCCTCCCCTATATCAGGAAATTAAGGGGACAGACGATCGTCATAAAGTACGGCGGAAATGCGATGGTCAACGAGGAGCTCAAAAGCTCCGTCATGGATGACATCACTCTTCTTAAGTACATCGGAATCAATCCTATCGTCGTACACGGCGGCGGACCTGACATCAGCGGAATGCTCAAGGAAGTTAATGTCGAGTCCCACTTCGTAAACGGCTTAAGGTACACGGACGAGAAGACGATGGGCATCGCACAGATGGTGCTTATCGGCAAGACGAATAAGGAGATCGTTTCTTCCCTTAACATGAAGGGTGCGAAGGCGGTCGGTATCTGCGGTATCGACGGAAACCTCATCGAGGCCGAGAAGCTCACGAAGGATGGCGACGGCAATGACATCGATGTAGGTTACGTAGGAAAGATCACCAAGATTAACACCAAGGTGATCGAGATGCTTGCAAACGACGAGTACATCCCCGTTATCGCCCCCATCGGTGTCGGCAAGGACGGCCAGAGCTACAACATCAATGCCGATACGGTTGCCGCGGAAGTTGCAGTTGCCCTGAAGGCAAGTAAGCTCATCACCTTGACTGATGTGCGCGGAGTATTAAGAGACAACGAGGACGGAACAAAGTCACTCATCGGCCAGCTCGACATTGCAACCATCAAGGAGTGCAAGGAGCAGGGCATCATAACCGGAGGCATGATCCCCAAGGTGGAAGGATGTCTCGATACAGTAGTAAGAGGAGTACGACGAGCACACATCATTGACGGAAGGATACCGCACAGCATCATACTCGAGATGTTTACAAGACACGGTATCGGTACGATGATAGTAAAAGACAAGAAAGAGATTAAGTAAGGAGACTCCCATGAGTATAGATAACGACCTCGAGCTCGCGAAGCTCTACGATTCAAAATATGCACTTAACGTTTTTAACCCCCTTCCTATCGCTTTCACGCGCGGCAAGGGCGTTTGGCTTTATGACCCTGAAGGAAGAAAGTACATGGACATGATCGGCGGTATCGCCGTCAATTCATTGGGTCACGGCAACAGGGAACTCGTGAAGGCCATAAGCTCACAGGCAGCCAAGGTCATCCACACGAGCAACTACTATGTCATTCCTCAAAGGTCTGAGCTCGCATTTAAGCTGTGCAGCCACAGCTTTGCCGACAAGGCATTCTTCTGTAACTCAGGTGCCGAGGCAAATGAGGCTGCGATCAAGATCGCACGCGGCTACTTCTACTACAAAGGCCAGCCCGAGAAGAACGAGATCATCACAGCCAACATGAGTTTCCACGGAAGGACTCTCGGTACGATCGCAGCAACGGGACAGGAGAAGTTCAGGACTCCGTTCGAGCCTTCACTTCCCGGATTCAAGTATGTTGACTTCAACGACTACGATGCCATCGAGCAGGCCGTCGACGAGAAGACATGCGCCATCATGCTCGAGCTCGTCCAGGGCGAAAGCGGCGTTCACCCCGCTGATGTAAATTACATCAAGCAGGTAAAGGCGCTCTGCGTTCAGAGGGGAATCCTTCTCATCATAGATGAGGTCCAGACAGGTATCGGAAGGACAGGCAGACTTTTCTGCTACGAGAACTACGATATCGTTCCCGACATCATGACACTCGCCAAGGGCCTTGCAGGCGGCGTTCCGATAGGCGCCATGCTCTGCACCAACGAGGTCGCAACCGGCATGAAGCCCGGAGATCACGGATCCACGTTCGGCGGCAACCCCCTCGCATGTGCGGCAGGAAACTGCGTCATCGACCAGATCGTTTCTTCGGAGAAGAACATCCTTGCCAACGTAAACAACGTAAGCTCCTTCCTCTTCGAAAAGCTGAATGAGCTTGCCGTTAAGACGGGAAAGATCAAGCAAGTCAGGGGCAAAGGTCTTCTTATCGGCATCGAGTTTGATGACTCCATCCAGTCATCGGGCATGAAGCAGCTTCTGATGCAGAACGGCTTCCTTGTAAGTTCGATAGGAACATCGACCATCAGGATCGCACCTCCTCTTATCATCACACAAAGAGAAGCAGCGATGTTCGTAAACGCATTAGCCAAGATCTTAAAGTCAAACAGAAAGTGAGAAGTTAAATGAAGCACTATATAGATTTTCATGAAGACGTAGGAATCGAGGAACTTGATTACCTTCTCGATATCGCAGCTGACATGAAGGCCAAGACAAAGGCCGGCATCGAGCACCACTACCTGAACGGAAAGACTCTCGCGATGATCTTCACGAAGTCTTCAACAAGGACGCGCGTTTCCTTCGAGGTAGGCATGTACCAGTTAGGCGGAGCTGCTCTTTTCTTAAGCTCCGATGACATCCAGATCGGAAGAGGCGAGCCCATCTCCGATACTGCCAAGGTCCTCTCGGGCATGGTAGACGGAATCATGATCAGGACTTTCGCACACCAGGATGTAGTCGATCTTGCAAAGTACGGTTCCATCCCGGTTATCAACGGACTTACCGACGACCAGCATCCCACGCAGATGCTTGCAGACCTTCTTACCATCAAGGAGCAGAAGGGTACGCTTAAGGGCCTGAAGCTTGCCTACATCGGAGACGGAAACAATGTTGCCAACTCCCTTTTGCAGGCTTGCGCCAAGGCAGGAATGGATATCTCGGTAGCTTCCCCCAAGTCACATACATGCCCCGACAAGTATGTTGAGCAGGCAAAGAAGGATGCTGCCATCACAGGTTCCAAGATCGTAATGACTGAAGACCCTTATGTCGCTGCCAAGGATGCTGACGTTCTTTATGCGGATACGTGGGTATCGATGGGACAGGAGGACGAGAAGGCCGAGAGGATCAAGATCTTCAAGGACTATCAGATCAATTCCGATCTTATGGCTACCGCAGACAAGGATGCTATCTTCCTTCACTGCCTGCCCGCTTACAGAGGCTATGAGGTAACCGAAGACATCATCGACGGACCCAGAAGCTTCGTCTTCGAAGAAGCAGAGAACAGACTGCATGCGCATAAGGCTATCCTTGTTAACTGCTTCCTTAACTCATAATGTAAGGAATTGAATATGGAAGAGAATCAGACAGAGATAATAATAAGAGAAGCCGTTCCCGAGGACGCGAAGAAGATATCGGCTCTCATAAAGGAATCGATGGAACACTACCGCGAGGCTTCGGGCATTCAGCATGACGTTCTCGAGTCGCTCACGGAAAGTGTTGAATCCGTTAAGGAAAGAATCAGAAGGCATCACTGCCTTGTTGCAACAAGAGACGGCGAGCCCGTCGGCACCATCACGGTAAGCTACTGTGATAACCCGATGAAGTACAGCTTCTCTTCAACGACGGCAAGAACTCTCACGCAGTATAAGGACTGCGCATATATCTCAAGATTTGCAGTATTGGAAGAATTAAGAGATACGGGTCTTGGCGTCACGTTGATGAATGAGGCCTTGCGCCTTCCGGTAGCGACCAGATCCGGCCTTGCGCTTTTGCACACGGCCATCGCGAACACCAAGATGAAGGACTTCTACATGAACAGAGGCTTCCTGATATTGGACAGCGAAGACTCAAGAGGCTACGAGCGCGCCCTGTTCGCGTTCATGTCAGATCATGACGGCAGGGATCAGCTGACAGCCTGATGTAACGGGGTTATCCTTAAGAACTGCGAGGGCTTCGTCCCTTTCAGATTCATCCTCATAAATACCAAATACACAACTTCCCGAACCGGTCATCGCACAATAAAGCGGACCGGTTTGTTCTATTGAACCGATAATATCCTTAATGACCGGTGCGATCCTGATAGCAGGGTCCTGAAGATCATTTGTAAGACCGGACAGTGCATCACGGATACGCTCCACGGGTATCTTCTTCTCATCGTTAAAGCAAAGTCTCATTTGTCTTTTGTATTCTTCCTCATCAAAAGGCTCATTGCTGCTGTCAGATAACTCGTAGCACTCTTTGGTGCCTACACCCACATCAGGCTTAACAAGAACAATGGGTGTGCCTGTAAGATCGGGAAGCTTCGTTACGATCTCGCCCACGCCCTCACATATACAGGTCCCGCCGGTAAGAAAGAACGGCACATCAGCACCGAGACTGGCGCTGATATCAAGAAGCTCCTTCAATGTAAGAGGATTTCCGAAATGCTCCTGAAGTATCGTGAGCACTGCCGCCGCATCGGAGCTTCCGCCTCCGAGACCTGCCTGCGAAGGAACCTTCTTTACCTGTCTTATGAATGTGTAAGGGAAGTTTTGTGCCGTGCCCTTCTTGGCCTCAAGTGCATCATAAAAAGCTTTGGCGGCTTTATAGCCTAAGTCCTTTTCGCGCGGGATGCCGACACCGGATTTAATATCAATATCAAACTCCCGCTCATCATCAAGCTCGACTGTAATGTCGTCACCGAGATCAATCTGCTGCATGAGCATGTAAAGGCGGTGGTAACCGTTATCGTATTTCCCGCATACTCTTAAGAAGAGATTTATCTTGGCATATGCCGTTTTATCGTAAGAAGTCTTCATGGCGTTCCCCTGTTTGTTATTACCGGTCTATTCTATCACGAATATAATATGGGCCGCCTTCGGGGGTGGCAAAAACGATCCCGCGAAGGCAGCCCTGTTAAGCTTATAAAGGAAATACGTTATCAGCTTACATCTGCACTAACATTGAACAACTGCACTGTTCTGTTTGTGTCGTAACCCTGGAACTGATAATAACCGGCTGTCAAACCTGCACTGTTTCTGTACTGGAACTCGTAGAAGTAACCGTCGGAATACTGCGTAGGTGTGATGGTGGCATTATATACACGAACGGCATTCGACATGTTCGAATACGGTGAATAATATACCTCATAGTAAACAGGGTAAGTATTGTAATTGCTGTTAAATACCTGACAGGTATATTCCATGATAGTCTCGCTCGTAAAATAGAAATTAGGTGACTCATATCCCTCTCCGTCGGAAGTATAAGAGAACCATGTTGAGCCGGTATTGCTTGCCCATCCGGAAGCGAGCTGTGAAGCCTGTGAAGGCTGAGCAGGCTGCGAAGAAGCGGTGCCTCTGACTGTTGTGGGAACGTCGATGTGGGCTCCTGCAGTTATACCGTAAGAAGCGCACTTCTGGGCAAATTCAGCGGAATCAGCAAAACCCGTGAAAAGGATCGAGATATCATTTGTGGTACCGGCAATCTGATTCTGCCAATACGAAAAACCGGAAGGATCACTTGCACGGTTCAGGAATACCTTGTAGTAAGCATTGATGAATGTCGTATCATCCCACGGATTAGCCTTAGCCTGGAACTCAGGGCTGAAGAAGAATCCGTATGCGCACTGCTTGCCTGATATCTGACCTGATGCGAGTCTGCTGCACCAATCGTTAAGACCTGCAGGATCAGGCGTTCTGCCGAGACAATCACTGTAAAGGCTGGTAACAAAATTAACGATTCCCTGGTTATAGCCGTCAGCTCTTGCCGTAAATCCCAGACAGCCGAACGCAAGGGATGCTGTTATCACGATAACAGACAACTTCCTGATAATACCTAATTTCATAGAGGATCCTCCGTTCTTAAGTTTTTTATATGTCATTCACAGACATAAACAGTCTTAAGAATTCTATAATATTTCCATAACTTTGTAAAATTACTTTAATAAATCACCGGGGGCCACCACCCGTTATCAGGCGGTCAGTTTCTGATGCGGCAGACGGGTTCAACCCACTCCCACACTATCTTCCCTCCCTCGAGGCTGTAGGATACGAGCTGCTCTTCCTCACCGCGCACCGCACTGATGCTTCTCTCGTCAAAGATATCGGGCTCGCAGGTAAAGTTATAAGTACCGTCCGAAGAAACAACGTGGCCTATATCGAACGGACCCGTAAGGAACCCGACCGCAAGGTTATACTCACCGTCAAGCGAAGTCCTCTCGAGCGTTCCCGCCTCGCAGATATTAAGCCTTAACGTGTCCATCATGATGGGACCTAAGTCATCAATGGTATAAGAATAGTAGACGTTTGAAAGCCACTCGGTCGTCAGCACATCACTGTCGCGGAAGATCATGTAGCCGTCAAACCCGTGGTAAAGAAGAATGACCGTATCTATGTTGTACATATACTTTCCGTCCACTCTACCTAGCGTATTCCAAGCATCCATGAACACGGATATATCCGCGGCTTCTATGAGCTCCACCTCACAGGTATCCTGATACTCCTCCTGCCAGAACTCGGCAACATCGGCGAAGTTATCTTCGTCATACAACACATATATCCTGTCGGGATTGGTTACTGAGGGACTGTAGTCAATCTCATCGGGACAGCCGTCACCGTCGAGGTCCGCATTTACGATCTCCTGTGCATTAACGGCACCGGATAACAGAAAGAGAGTAATAAGGATTACCGGTATTAAAGTAATCTTCTTCAAATCAGTTCCTACTCTAACTCGAATGCTCCCGTATAAAGCTGATAGTATGTTCCCTTGTCTGCGATAAGCTTCTCGTGCGTACCGCGCTCGATGATCTTACCGTGATCTAATACCATAATGACATCAGAATCCATGACTGTCGAGAGTCTGTGTGCGATAACGAATACCGTTCTGCCCTCCATGAGCTTATCCATGCCCTTCTGAACGATAGACTCTGTACGCGTGTCGATTGAAGATGTAGCCTCATCGAGGATCATTACCGGAGGATCTGCGACAGCAGCACGGGCAATGGCAATGAGCTGACGCTGACCCTGTGACAGATTCGAACCGTTATTCGTAAGCAGCGTACCATAGCCCTCAGGCAGTCTCGTGATGAAGTCATCAGCGCCTGCAAGTCTGGCTGCTTCTTTACACTCATCGTCGGTCGCGCTTAAACGGCCGTATCTTATGTTGTCCTTAACGGTTCCCGTAAACAGGTTCGTCTCCTGCAATACAAGTCCCAAAGACTTACGCAGATCTCTCTTCTTTATCTTGTTTACGTTGATGCCGTCATATCGTATCTTACCGTCAGCGATGTCGTAGAAGCGGTTAATGAGATTCGTGATAGTGGTCTTGCCCGCACCCGTGGCGCCTACAAAAGCAACCTTCTGGCCCGGCTTCGCAAAGACACTTACATCATGCAAAACATCATGTCCTTCTTCATAAGCGAAGTCTACGTCAACCATCTCCACGTCACCTTCAAGAAGCTTATATGTTACGGTGCCGTCAGCCTGATGAGGATGCTTCCACGCCCAGTGACCCGTGCGCTCCTCGGACTCGGTTATGTTTCCGAATTCGTCAATCTTGCAGTTAACAAGAGACACATATCCGTCGTCGGTCTCGGGCTGCTCGTCGATGAGACTGAATACACGCTGCGCACCGGCACCTGCCATTACGATCGCGTTGATCTGCATCGTGAGCTGGTTGATGTTACCCGTGAACTGTCTTGCCATATTAAGGAAAGGAACCAGTACGGAAATATCAAAGGCGAGCCCTGAGATAGAAAGGCTCGGTGCCTTAAACAGAATTAGCATTCCTCCGACGATCGCAAGAATTACATAAACGATGTTTCCGATATTTCCTATGATGGGAGCCAGAATGTTTGCATAAGCGTTAGCTCTCCAGGAATCCTCGTAAAGACTATCGTTGATCTTATTGAATTCATCGATCGACTTATCTTCGTGGTTAAATACCTTAACGACCTTCTGTCCGTTAACCATCTCCTGGATATAGCCCTCGGTCTTACCGACCGCTTCCTGCTGCTTAACAAAGTATTTCGCGGAACCGCCTCCTACGAACTTCGTAAGGAAGAACATAAGGAATACTCCCACAACGAGAACAAGCGTCATCCAAATGCTGAAGTAGAGCATGAGTCCAAATACACCCACTACTATAGTTCCGCATCTGATAAGGGCCGGGAAAGCCTGCGATACAAGCTGCCTTAATGTATCACTGTCGTTTGTGTAGTGAGACATGATATCGCCGTGCTTATGTGTATCGAAGTACTTGATCGGCAGACGCTGCATGCCTCCGAACATCTGCTTACGAAGCTTATCGAGGTAACCCTGCGTCATGACAGCCATGATCTGTGTCTCGAATACAGACAGGATCAAAGCCAACACGTAAAGCACGAGCAAAGTAATAAGATTGCCGACGATCTCGGGACGCGCGGCATCCCATGTCACATTGTTGTCCACTCCGTCGGTTACTATCTTTATTACCTTCTGAAGGAAGATTGGCGGTATGGCAGATACTGCTGCCGAGAAAAATACGCAGAATACAGCGATAGGCGCCATAACTGGATAGAACCCGAAGAACATCTTCAATGCTCTTTTAAGTCCCGAGAAGCCCTTGCTGTAGCCTTCTTTGCCCTGACCTAAGCCTGCACCGGCTCCACCTCTTGGCGGCATTATTCCAATCCTCCTTTCGTCTGTTGTTCATATATCTCGCGGTATATCTGCGATGACTTCAAAAGTTCATCGTGTGTGCCTGTGGCAACGATCTTACCGCCGTCAAGGATCACGATCATGTCGGCATCCATTACAGATGCAACACGCTGCGCGATGATTATCTTCGTCGTATCAGGAATAAACTACTTGAACCACTTCCTTATAAGCGCATCCGTCTTCATGTCGACAGCGGAAGTGGAGTCATCAAGAATGAGGATCTTCGGCTGCGTAAGCACTGCCCTTGCGATACAAAGCCTCTGCTTCTGTCCGCCGGAGACATTG
>JAGDCV010000133.1 GCA_017958365.1 Clostridiales bacterium | reverse complement strand
GATACTTAATGCGGATAATATCTGCATCCGTGCAGGTCACCACTGCGCACAGCCTCTGCTCCAGTTCATCGGAGTCAATTCGGCGGCGAGGGCAAGCATAATGTTCTATAACACAGAAGAAGAGATCGACAAACTCGCGGACAGCTTGAAGACGATCAGAAGGAGGATGGGATATGGAGAGTAATTTCTACAGGGAGATAGTAAATGACCATAATCTTCATCCGACGCATAAGCATGAATTAGCTGATGCAGATATCGAACTTCGCGGCGTCAATCCGAGCTGCGGCGATGACATAACTTTAAGACTCAAGGTCGACGGCGACAAGATAGTCGACGGCGCATACACCGGTGACGGCTGCGCCATCTCACAGGCCTCAGCTGACATAATGCTCGACCTCGTGATCGGTCGCGGTAAAGATGAGGCTTTACGCCTCGCGGATATATTCCTTCGCATGATCAAGGATAAGATCACCGACGAGGAGTTGGAAGAATTAGAAGAGGCCGGCGCGCTGATCGACGTTTCCCATATGCCCGCCCGCGTCAAATGCGCAGTCCTCGGCTGGCACACCCTCGAGAATATCCTTGGAAACGGCCTCCCGGAGGTAGGGGGGTAAGGAGTTAAGGCGTTAAGGCGTTAAGCGCCCCTTTGCTTGTTTATTGACCAAAGTGTTGACCAAATGAATCAAATGGTCAATGATTTGGTCAATGAATAAAAAAACAACGCGACTTCAAACTACAATCACAGACAACAGCGGCTGTCAGGCCGTTGTTTATTTGCAATGATAAATCACACAACATTGACATACGCAGCTTTACGATTTATTTTGAAGAATTAGATGATAATAACGGATATTGGAGTATAGAATGGCACTGAGCAACATTATAAACAGAGGCACCAACATACTCGCGTGGTTTGACTTCAAACCTCAGTCCACGTGCGTCGTTAATTGCCAGATAAGTAAAGGCCTGAGCGACTATCTTACGTCAAAGGGACTCAAGATAGTCAACGCCAAGGAAGAGAACTATAAGTATGCGATCCTGACGACCGCCTCATCCAACATCTCCGAAGAGATCCGCCGTTACCATCAGAGCATAGACCCGGACGGTGCCGTCTTCGTCATCGCCGAGAACCTGGCTCCGAGAGCACTTGAAGCAATTAAGATAAATACGGGCATTCCCTGCCACGTCTATATACCATACCCCGATGTTTGGGACGTGATCCAGATCTTCGAGGAGTCACACATGCCGTCGCACGACGAGCTGCGCGACATCCTGCCGTTCAAGTCTGCATCGAAGATCCGCAACCCGAGGCTCCTCGTATTCTACAAGACCGAGCCCGCGGAACTCATGCGCACCGTCAAGTTCAACGAGCACAGGGGCAGGAAATTCCGCATCAACACGTACGTCATGGAGAGCCGCGCAGGCCTTCGCGTCATCAAGAGGGCGGCAAACCCCGAGTCCGTCGAGCACCTTCGAAAAATAGTCTCCAACCAGGAGATCCTCCAGCGTTCTTACAACAGCATCGTCCTTGCAGGCTGCAGGTCGATAGGGGAGGGTATGCTTGAATTCCCTTACGTTGACGGCTGTTCGCTCATAGCCGGCACCAACGTCGCGTCCGACCCCATCGAGAAGATAAAGGCAGATCTTGATAATGCCCTTAAGCCGATCCTCGATTATGATCCGAGGCAGGTCACCAATCTCGACTGCGACATCGACAACTTCAAGGCGGTAGGCGATAAGGTCGTCTGCATCGATTACGAGTGGGTAACAAGACAGCACGTTCCGGTCGCGTTTGCCCGCTTCAGAGCCGTGTACCACTTCTACTATCTTAATAAGAACGTCCTTACCTACAGGATTAATCAGGGCGCTTTCCTTAAGATGTTCGGGTTCTCGGCATTCCAGCAGTTCAACTACAGACTTAAGGAACTGGTTCTCCAGTTACGGATAAGAGGCATCCTTCCAATGAAATAAACAGGAGCGCGCCGGCGCTCCCTTACATTTCTTCTTTCATGTAGGTATTGGCATAGTATCTCCCCTCATATCGTGGTATATATAATAAACAGAAGGAACCAACAGAAAACCGGTTGCGATCAGGAGGGCGGGCAGATAGAGAGAATAAGAAAACATGACCGCGTGTTTCTTGCGTTTACTTTGCTCAAATTCGCCCTGCCGGTAGTCCTCTCCCTTTTCGCATTAAGGCTGACAGGCAGTCCCGTGTACTGCTTTGCCGTGCTCGCCGAGTGTCTGATCGCATTCCTCATCACAAACCTCATCTCATCCTGGAGCATCATCGCATCGTGGGCCATAGGCGTCATCGCGATGTTCACG
>JAGDCV010000132.1 GCA_017958365.1 Clostridiales bacterium | reverse complement strand
TAGGCTTGTTTTTCCCTAGTGTCGGAGTATATTTTAAGACTATGAAGTTAAAGACGGGTTCTGTGGAGGACAGGAAGGAATGACGATCCTTTATCTTATCCTCTCGATTTTGCCGATAGTGGCGGGTGTGATAATAAAGGTAATGTATGTACCTGTTTCTGATGGTATCTCCATCACGGGTGCTCATGTATTCTTCACGATCGATCTTCCTTTGGGAGGGCTTCCCGTATCAGAGGCTCAGGTCAACTCATGGCTTGTACTCATCTCTTTATTCTTCTTCTGTAAATTCCTGACACATGACCTTAAGACGAGGAACATATCCGTAAGACAGGTAATCGCGGAGTGGCTCGTTAAGAGCGTTGAAGGACTTGTAAGGTCCAACATGGGTGAGTTCTTCATGGGATTCGGCCATTATATTGCAGCCATTATGGGATTGTCAGCCTGCTCGAGCCTTCTTACGCTCGTCGGACTTTTCCCGCCGACTTCAGACATCAACATCGTAGGCGGTTGGGCGATAATGACATTTATCCTTATCACATACTATAAGTTTAAGGCGGGTCCGTGGATCTACATCAGAAGCTTCGGAGAGCCCGTGCCTTTCCTTGCGCCCCTTAACATCATAGGTGAGGTTGCTACCCCGATATCAATGGCATTCAGGCATTACGGCAACGTACTGTCGGGTTCCATCATATCCGTGCTGATAGCGGCACTTCTTACCAATGTATCCAAGCTTATCTTCGGAGCGTTGCCCGGTATCCTCGGAGATTTTCCTTTCCTAAGGGTAGGTCTTCCCGCGGTACTCTCGGTTTACTTTGATCTGTTCAGCGGATGCCTGCAGGCATTTATCTTCGCCATGTTAACGATGCTCTATGTCTCGGGCGGTTTCCCTGAAGATGAATACTTTAAGCGTAAAAGGCTTAAGGAAGCAAAAAAGAACAACAACAGCCAAGTTATAAAGAATACGAACGGAGGTATTTGAAAATGTTGGAATTGGCAATCGGTATTATCCTCGGAGGATGCGCCCTCGGTGCAGGATGTGCGATGATCGCAGGTATCGGCCCCGGTATCGGTGAAGGTAATGCGGTAGCAGCTGCCTGTGAGGCTATCGGAAGACAGCCTGAATCAAGAAGTGCGGTTACAACTACAATGCTTATGGGTTGTGCTGTTGCAGAGACAACGGGTCTTTATGCTCTCGTTATTGCGATCCTTCTGATCTTTGTTGCACCCGGAAGACTCGTAAACATTCTTCTTGAAGCGGTCGGATAATAAAAATGAATAACCTTGACATTATTTCAGTAAATATCTGGCAGATCCTGATATCTTTGTTGAATCTTGTCATTCTGTTCCTCATCCTTAAGAGGTTCCTGTTTAAGCCTGTGAAGAAGATGCTTGCCCAAAGGGAAGCTGAGATCACGGGTGAATATGAGAAGGCTGCAAAAGCAAACGATGAGGCAAACGAGCTTAAGGCTTCATGGGAAGACAGAATGCAAACAGCCGAGCAGAAGGCTGATGAGATCATCAGGGAGGCTGCCGATAAGGCGGAGCGCCGTAATGAAGTAATGCTCTATGAATCCCGAGAGAAAGCCGAGTCCATCATTCGTAAGGCCAAAGCAGAGGCTGAGAGGGACAAGGCGGATGCTAAGGAATACATAAGGAAAGAGATAATTGACGTCTCCGAAGCCATGTCGGAGCAGGTATTGGGCCGTGAGATCAACATGGATGACCATAGAGACCTCATCGACTCTTTTATCGATAATCTGGAGAGCGGTGTATGAACGGCAACGGCAAGGAATATGCAATAGCCATGTTCGCGATCATGCTCGAGGATGAAAATCCTGAGAGGATCTACAACGATATCATCGAAGTGGACAAGTCCTTCAAGGATAATCCCGAATATCTCGAATTCCTTATCAATCCTTCCATTCCGAAGTCGGAGAGGATGGAGAGCATTAAGGCGGTTTTCGAGCAGCGTGTATGTGATCCCGTATTCTCGTTTCTGAGTGTAATATGCGAGCACCGCGACATGTATATCCTGTTCTCTGCCATAGATGAATTCCGTTCCATGTACGAAGACTACATGAACTATGCGGATGCCGTAGTTACAAGTGCGGTTGAACTGACAGAAGATGAGAAGACAAGACTTGTTAAGAAGCTTTCCGAAGTAACCGGAAAGACTGTCAGAGCTTCATATGTCATTGATAAGGATCTCCTCGGCGGATTATCCGTGTCCGTTGACGGCAGGCACTATGACGGAAGCGTCCGTAAGAACCTAAAGAATATAAAGGAAGTGATTTCTTGATATGAACAGAAAACCTGAAGAGATAAGTAATATCCTTAAAGAACAGATCAAGAATTATAAAAACAGGATCGATATGGGTGAGGTCGGTACCGTTGTCATGGTAGGTGACGGTATCGCAAGTGTATACGGAATCCGTAACTGTATGTCCACCGAGCTTTTGGAGTTTGAAGACGGAAGCGTCGGTCTTGCGCAGAACCTCGAGAATGAGACAGTATCTGTTGCCATTCTAAGCGACAGTAACGATATAAGAGAGGGATCCAAGGTAAAAAGAACAGGCAAGGTGTTGTCGGTTCCGGTCGGTGAAGGATTCTTAGGAAGAGTAGTAGATCCGTTAGGTGAGCCCATCGACGGTAAGGGTCCCGTTCCTCATGCAGGATTTAAGCCCGTAGAAGCAGAGGCCCCCGGCATTATCGAGAGAAAGAGCGTATCGGTTCCTTTGCAGACCGGTATCAAGGCTATTGACTCCATGATCCCGATAGGACGCGGACAAAGAGAGCTTATCATCGGTGACAGACAGACAGGTAAGACACAGATTGCACTTGATACCATCGTTAACCAGAAGGATTCCGGCGTTATCTGTGTTTATGTAGCTATCGGACAGAAGGCATCTTCCGTTGTTCAGCTCGTTGCCGATCTTACAAGGGCAGGAGCCATGTCTTATACGATAGTCGTATCTGCCACTGCAGCAGAGAGCGCACCTATCCAGTACATAGCACCTTATTCGGGTTGTGCAATGGCCGAGTACTTCAGAGAGCAGGGTAAGGATGTTCTCATCATTTACGATGACCTTTCGAAGCACGCCGTTGCTTACCGTGCACTCTCGCTTCTCATAAGAAGACCTCCGGGACGTGAGGCATATCCCGGTGATGTATTCTATCTGCACTCGAGACTTCTCGAGAGAGCAGCATGTGTCGCTCCCGAGTTCGGAGGCGGTTCCATAACGGCCCTTCCCATCGTTGAGACTCAGGCGGGAGACGTATCCGCTTACATTCCGACTAACGTAATCTCGATCACTGACGGCCAGATATTCCTCGAGACCGAGCTGTTCCACAGCGGAATCATTCCTGCTATTAACCCCGGTATCTCCGTAAGCCGTGTCGGCGGTTCTGCGCAGGTAAAGGCGATGAAGAAGGTATCCGGTGAGCTTAAGCTTCTGTATTCACAGTTCAGGGAGCTCCAGGAATTCTCCCAGTTCGGTTCCGATCTTGATGCCGATACAAAGGCAAGACTGCACCTTGGTGAGAGAATCGTTAAGGTATTGCAGCAGAACCTGAACAGCCCCGTTGAGGTAGGCGGTCAGGTAGCTGTCATCTACGCTGTAATCAACGGTTATTTGAACGGTATCGCCCTTAACAAGATCGAGGAGTTCGAGAACAAACTCTATGAGACTTTGGCTCTTGATCATCACGACTGGATGGTAAGGGTAAAGAACGGCTCATGGGATAAGGATGACGAGAACGAATTGAAGAAGCTTCTTACAAAGCTTACTGAAACATCTAAGGCAGAGTAATACATGGCTGAAGACATTAAGGCATTACGTAAAAGGATTAAGAGTTTTGACTCTACGTTGCATCTTACGGGTGCGATGGGCCTTGTTGCGTCTTCCAAGATGAGGAAGGCGACTGATGCCATGCTTGAGGGCCGCAAGTATCTAAGTTCGATTGAGAAGATCATCACGGACTTAAGTAAATGTGCCGACTGTAAGAAGACAGTCTACTTCAAGGATGATAAAGATGAGAGCGAAGCCGTTACCAAGCTCATCGTAATAGCAGGCGACAGAGGTTTGTGCGGCGGTTACAACGCGAATGTCTTCAGGATGGTAAGGGACATGGGCAATGCCGATATCATACCGATAGGAAAGAGAGCCTTCGGCAGATATGGTCATTCCGATCTGTCGGATTTTGATACCGAGGATGAGATCAGTTTTGATTCGTCCGAACACTACTCTTATGAGCGTGCTTATGAGATTGCAAGTGAACTCATATCAGAATTCAAGGAAGGCAAGATCGACCGCGTCGGTATCGTTTACAACAAGTATGTGACCATCATGACGCAGGAGCCTCAGGTCAAGTGGATCCTTCCGCTGACAAGGCCGGGCGATGATGAGCACGAGAAGGGTATCTTCGAGCCGGAACCGACGGCTTTGCTTGAGGATATCGTTCCTATTTATTTCGCAGGAGTGCTTTATGCTCTCGTTAAGGAGAGTTTTGCATGTGAAGTTGCCGCAAGAAGAATGGCAATGGACAGCGCTACCAAGAATGCAACGGAGATGATCGATAACCTGCAGCTTCAGTATAACCGCGTAAGACAGGGTAAGATCACTCAGGAAATAACGGAGATAGTTGCCGGAGCCGGCAGGTAAGGAGTTGGGAATATGGCTGAAAATGAAGTAAACAAAGGCCTTGTTGCACAGGTTATGGGACCTGTCGTTGACGTGCACTTTGATGAAGGTTGTCTTCCTCCCATAAACAATGCTCTTGAGATGTTTATAGGTGAGAAGAAACTTGTAGTTGAGGTTGCCCAGCATATTGGTGACAGTACAGCAAGATGCATCGCCATGGCATCGACGGACGGTCTTAAAAGAGACACGGAAGTAATAGATACCGGCGCTCCCATAAGCGTTCCCGTAGGACGTGAGACATTAGGAAGGATCTTTAATGTCTTAGGTGAGCCTACTGACATGCTTCCTGCTCCTTCGAATTCAGAGCGTTGGAATATACACAGACCGGCTCCCGTATTTGCCAATCTTTCTTCAAACAAGCTTATCCTTGAGACAGGTATCAAGGTCATCGACCTTCTGTGTCCTTACTCCAAGGGAGGTAAGATCGGTCTGTTCGGCGGTGCCGGCGTAGGTAAGACAGTCCTTATCATGGAGCTTATCAACAACATTGCCAAAGAGCACGGCGGTCTTTCTGTTTTCACGGGTGTAGGAGAGAGAACTCGTGAAGGTAACGATCTTTATAATGAGATGAAAGAGTCAGGCGTTTTAAGTAAGACGTCACTCGTATACGGTCAGATGAATGAGCCGCCGGGAGCAAGAATGAGAGTTGCTCTTTCAGGCCTTACGATGGCTGAATACTTCAGAGATGAAGAGAACCAGGACGTTCTTTTGTTCATCGATAACATCTTCAGATTTACACAGGCAGGCTCCGAGGTATCGGCGCTTCTTGGCCGTATGCCTTCAGCCGTTGGTTATCAGCCGACACTTGCCAATGAGATGGGTGCTCTTCAGGAGAGGATCACTTCCACGACCAAGGGATCCATCACGTCCGTTCAGGCTGTTTACGTTCCTGCGGATGACCTAACTGACCCTGCTCCTGCAACGACGTTCGCTCACCTTGATGCTACGACGGTTCTTTCAAGATCCATCGCATCCCAGGGTATCTATCCTGCGGTAGATCCTCTCGAATCCACGTCAAGAATACTCGCACCTGAGATAGTCGGTATCGAGCACTATGAGGTAGCCAAGGAAGTTCAGCGTATCATTCAAAGATATACAGAGCTTATGGATATCATCGCAATCATGGGATTGGATGAATTGTCTGACGAGGACAAGCTTCTTGTTGAGCGTGCCCGTAAGATCCAGAGATTCCTGTCCCAGCCTTTCCATGTACCCGAGAAGTTCACGGGTATTGAAGGTACTTACGTTCCTCTTGTCGAGACGATCAGAGGATTCAAGGAGATCATCGAAGGTAAGCATGATGATCTTCCCGAGTCTGCATTCTTATTCGTCGGTACCATCGAGGAAGCCATCGAGAAGGCTCAGGCAGAGAAGCAGGCTGAGTAATGACAGGGTATAAGCTTAAGGTTTTATCTCCCGATGGAGAGATATTTGACGGTGAAGTCATCTCGTTGCTTTTACGAGGTGCTGATGGAGATCTGGCTGTATTTGCAGGCCATATTCCTTTCATCACAACCGTTAAACCGGGAAAGTGCGTTATAACACTGCCGGATGAGAAGGAAATAGAAGGGGAACTTACGAGCGGCATATTAGATGTCGGGTCGGATGAAGTTCAACTTCTGATAGGAGATAAGAAAGCATTTGGCAATATAAAAGAGGCTGTCGATTGACAGCCTCTTTCATTGTTTGTTTAATTCTCAACCATCAATCCCAGTCGAAGTGGTAAGTTGAGATGTAGAAGTGCTGTACGCTTTCATCGGTAACTGCGTTGATCGTGATGTTTGTCGTTTCATCTGCAGGAAGTGAACCAGATCTCGGAGTACCGGTAAATTCGTTATCACCGTCTGCCGTGAACGTGAAGTAATCAGAAGACAATGATGTGATGGTTGCAGAAGTATTAAACGAGATAGTGATCTCATTCAATCTGCTTATGCTAAGATCACTGCCGTTGTTAGTGATTGCGAAGTCAAAGTGGAATCCGTCGGAAGTAACACGGGGATTGGTGATCGTGTAGCTGCAGCGTACGGGATCGTTGTTAGATGAAGATCTCGAAGTAGTTGTTGTAGCTTCTGTCTCTTCCTCTGTTGTAGTAGTTGTTGTTTCTTCTTCAGTTTCCTCTGTTGTTTCTTCGGTCTCTTCAGCAGTGGTCTCTTGAGTTTCTTCCTGTGTAGCTTCACTCTCTTCTTCTGTAGCCTCGGAAGTTTCTACGACAGCTGCTTCTGTTGTTGTTGAAGCCGGCTCGGTCTCAGCTTGCTCTGTTTGTGCAGGTTCTGCATCAACAGTGGTTACTGCAGTAAGCTGTGTAGGTACAGTATCCTCCTTACCGCCGAACCATGTCTGATAATTATCAACTACCCAAAGAAGAACGAATATACCGGCAAGCACACCGATGAGTGCAAAGATTCCGCCCTTACCGGGTTCCTTTACCGGTCTGTCAGCTTTGGACTTACGCTTGGACTTCTTAACCTGTGTAACAGGAGCGATATTAGCACCTTGATGCTCAGCATGTGAAGGTGCATGACCTCCGCCGGGTCTCTCTGTAGCTGCAGGTCTTGTGTTGGGCCTCGGTATGGGTCTTGTATTCTGCATGACCTTGGCAGAGTTAGATGAAGGAGCAGCATTGCCCTTGTTATTAACAAAAGGAGAAGGCTCATTTGCAGGCTCCGGTGCAGGTCCGCCTACGAAAATGGACTGAGAAGGTGCCTGCTCGGGTGCCTTGGCAACAGGAGCTTTGGCAGCGGCGGGAGGTGCGAAAGGTGCAGGCTCGGCATCTGCCTTAGGCGCTTCAGGTGCAGTTTTGGGTGCTGCGGGAGCAACGGGTGCCTTGGCGGCAGCAGGAGCTTTAGGTGCAGCGGGCTGTGTCTTGGGAGCCGGAGCTGCCTTGGGAGCTTCATTCTGCTTACCACGAGCTCCGAAAGGTGAGGGCTTACCGCCGTTTGCAGCGTTCATTGCATTAGCCTGACCGATAATGCCGCCCTGTGCAGGGACAACTGCCGCATTTTTATCAGCTTCCTTATCGTTCTTGCCCTTCTTCTTGGAATCGGTCTTCTTCTTATCGTCACGCTTGAAAGCGTTTACGCCGCTTGAAACCTTACCATATGTCTGAATCTGAGCAGCTTCGTTCTCTTCCTTGGAAGGCTTGGGCTCTTCAACCTTATTATCCTTAGGTCTCATGGGAGCTGCAGGCATGCTTGCCCCGTTCTTCGGAGCGAAAGGATTGATAGCAAGTGCTTCCTCATCAAGCTCGAGTTCGTCCTCAACGGGATTCGCAAAAGAACTGTTGGAAGCTGTGGATGCAGCAAAATCAAGATTCTGACCTGCATCAAAGAGTTTCTGGTCATCAGGATTCTTATCTTCCTTGATTCCCTTGAATTCCTGGAAATCGACATCTCCGTCCTTAAAGGCAGGATCATTGATGCCGGCTACATCCTCGAAGTCAGTCTTATCGGCTGCCTTAGTTGAAGGAGCAAATGCAGGGGCTTCGGGTTCAGCTTTTGCTTCAACCTTAGGCTCGGGCTTAACCTCGGGCTCTTTCTTCTCCGGTTCGGGTACTGCCGACTTAGCCAGGGGCTTAAAGGCAGATACACTCGGATCAAAATCAAAATCACCAAGATCATCAAATTCATTGGAAGTCATGCCGTTATTTGATTCGGAGCTTTCCTTGATCTTGTCGGAAACAGAGGCGCCGTCGCCGCCTTTGAGAGATACCATAAAAGAAGAATCAACAAACTCATCCGGATTGGTGTCGAGTGGCTGGTTCGTATTCTTGTTTTCATTCTCAGGATCAATAATCATTCCGTAACCTCTTTTCGCTTCAAAACTATATAAAAATTATATTAATAAATACTAATATTTCAATCATTCATATTCATGTGTAATCAAACGGACACTTACTTGACACCGTCATAAACGGGTGTTATCATCTTTGAGCACTTGGAACAGGCTCGTGTGGCGGAATCGGCAGACGCAACGGACTTAAAATCCGTCGGAGTAAAATCCGTACCGGTTCAAGTCCGGTCACGAGCACCATATCAAAGTGTATTACCAACATCGCGGAGTGGAGCAGTTGGTAGCTTGCCGGGCTCATAACCCGGAGGTCGTGTGGTTCGAGTCCCGCCTCCGCAACCAGTTAATAAGAAGCTGTCTCATTGTTATGAGGCAGCTTCTTTCATATAATCAATCTTATGATTCACATATTCACGGCAATTGAATGCGAGGCCTCGCCGTTAAGGCACCTTGTTAATGATGACATAAGCCTTACCGTTACGGGGGTGGGCAAAGTTAATGCCGCTTTTGCAGTAGGAAGGACTTTTGGTCCAGATAAGACGCGTAACGATCTTCTTAATGATGTTGTTATCAATGTAGGTATATGCGGCTCCGGAAATCTTGAAGGGATGTATCTTGTAAACAAGATAACGGATAATGCTTCGCAAAGGGATTTCTATCCGGACATTTTACGTGTCTTTGATATCGATGAGGCTCCTCTTATTACTGCGGATGATACCGTTACTGATCCTGCCGACGGTGTCCTTTATGACATGGAGGGTTCTGGCCTGTTTGAAGCGGCCAATAAGCTCATAAGTCCCGACAGGATAATTATCTTAAAGATTGTAAGTGACAAAGGTGATACTGAAAGATTGACACCGGCCATAATCTCTAGTCTTATCAGTAAATATGTGCCGGATATTGAACGCGTGATCAGTGAAGTCAGATCCGGGCTTATTGCAAAACCGGATGAGTCATACGATGATCTGTATGAGTTATTGCATGCATCGGCCTCGATGACGGTTCAGATAGATGAGCTTATGGCATTTGCATCAAGTCTTGGTGTCGACGGGCGCGCGTTGTTCATGGAACAGATCGAAGCATCAGAAGACGCAAAGATAAACAAGGCAAAGGGTAAGGAGATAATAAACCGTGTGCGGTCAATTCTTATATCCTGATAAGTTCTCTCACATATATATTGAGGAAAGAGCATTCGATCATCCGATGGTAAATGAGGTCCTGTCTTCATTTCCACAAAGCCGTGTCATAAGGATCCGCCACTATAAGGATGTCTTTAACAGACCCGGGCAGGATACGGGTTTACAGAGTAAGTCGAAGAATCTCATACTTGCCGTTAATGAAGGAAAGAAGATCTTTGAAGCTTCCCCTGTGTGCCAGGACTTCGGGTATGGTAAGTTTTATTATGTGCAGTCTGCGATGAACTGCATATTCGGATGCGATTACTGTTTTCTTAAGGGAATGTATGCAACATCCAATATCGTGATATTCGTAAATACTGATGACTACATAAAAGAGTGTGAAGCGAAGCTGACGGAAGGTCCAATGTACCTGTGTGCATCCTATGACACGGATCTTACGGCTCTCTCGACAGTCTGTTCGTGGCAGGAAACATGGGAGAATCTTGCGTTGACGCATGAACGCCTTACGGTTGAACTCCGTACAAAATCCGCTGTCAGCGATACAAAGAAGGCACCAAACCTCATATATGCATTTACGCTTTCACCGGACAGGATAATAAGTGAGTTTGAGAAGGGAACCCCTTCATTGGACAGGCGCATAGAATCCGTTAACCGTGCGATAGAACATGGGGCATTTGTAAGGCTTTGCTTTGACCCTCTCATCTACGTAAAAGACTATGAATTATGCTACAATGAATTTGCAGATAAGATCATCCGGAGTATCGATCTTGAGAAGGTAAAAGACTTAAGTATCGGCACTTTCAGAATATCATCGGATTACCTTAAGAATCTTAAAAGATCGTGCCCTCACTCGTCGGCCGTTCTTTTCCCCTTCGTAAGAGAGGACGGGTTCTGCGTATATCCCGATGATCTTAAAACGAAGATGATCTCTATCCTTGCAGAAAGATTCGAGGGGGCGGGCTTTGGATCAAAACTGTACATCTTCTGACCGATCCGTATTGGTTACCGGTGCTTCATCGGGCATAGGTCTTTCAATATGCAATATGCTTGTTAATGAAGGGTATGTTGTATACGGTATAGGTCGCTGTTTTGATAAGAAAGATTACTCCTTTAACACCATCGAATGTGATATCACGGATACGGATAATCTTCTGAAGATACTTAAAGGTATTGATATACCCGATATCCTTGTTAACTGTGCGGGTGTCGGTTTTTACGGCCTTCACGAGAATATAGATACGGATGACCTCAAGATGATGGTAAGGACCAATCTTGAAGCACCGATGATACTTTCTTCGTACTATCTTCCTTGTTTTAAGAGGCGCGGACGCGGCACTATCATAAACATCTCTTCGGTAACGGCATTTAAGACGAACACCTACGGTGCGGCATACGGTGCACTTAAGGCCGGACTGTCGAGCTTCTCTTCGAGCATCTTCGAGGAAGCTCGTAAGTACGGAATAAAGGTGATTGAGATCTGTCCCGACATGACGGCGACCAATCTGTACAGGAATGCGGACTTTACATCGGATGATGACCCGCTTTGTCATCTTGAACCTGACGATGTGGCTTCTTCGGTAAAGGCGGCATTGGATCTGAGTGTAAATTCCTGTGTAACCAGAATGACTGTTGTTCCCCAAAAGAACAGGATAAAGAGGAGGGGCTCTGATGAAGATAAATCTTAACGACGGCTGGATATATAACGACGACTTTAATGATCTTCCTGAGGGCAGGGAGGTAAGGATACCTCACTCAGTATCAAAGATGCCCTTTAATTACTTCAGTGAGACCATATATCAGAAAGAATCGGGATACCTTAAGACTTTCACGATATCCCGTAAGTACAAAGGGAAAAGGTTCTTCATCGATTTTGCAGGCGTTGCCCACAGAGCTGAAGTCTATATAAACGGTGAGCTGTTAGGTGAGCACAACTGCGGTTATACGGCATTCCGATTCGAGATAACGGATTACGTTAAGTTCGGTAAGAACGAGCTTAAGGTCAAGGTCGACAGCAGGGAGTCGCTGAACATCCCTCCGTTCGGATATGTAATTGACTACATGACCTACGGCGGTATCTACAGGGAGGTTTCCCTTGATATCGTCGAGGAGTGTTTCATAAGCGATGTTTTTGTAAGGGCTACGGCCGCGGGTTCTGTTTTCGCTGATGTTTCCTTTGACGGAGGTGATCCGAAGCAGGAGTTCGGCATCATCATTCTTGAGAAGGATACGGGAGTTGAGCTTGCAAGGCTTCCCGGAAAGAAGGGATACTGCGCGATAAGCAAGGTGCCGGGGTACAAGAAGTGGGAGCTTGATAATCCCGTGCTCTACACGCTGAGGGTTGAAAGCCAGACTGACGTTAAGGAAGTGACATTCGGCTTCAGGGACAGTGAGTTTAGGAAGGACGGGTACTATCTTAACGGCAAGAAGGTTACGATAATGGGCCTTAACAGACATCAGTCCTATCCTTATGTCGGATATGCGATGCCTTCTTCCATGCAGGCTTATGATGCCGAGATATTAAAGTATGAGCTTGGTGTGAATGCGGTAAGGACTTCACATTATCCGCAGTCACAGCATTTCATCGACAGATGTGACGAGATCGGTCTTCTTGTGTTTACCGAGATTCCGGGCTGGCAGCATATTGGTGATAAGGAATGGAAGGAGCAGGCTGTCAAGAATGTTGAGGAGATGGTAACGCAGTACAGGAATCATCCTTCGGTCATTCTGTGGGGCGTAAGGATAAACGAGTCCGTCGATGACGACGAGCTCTACAGGAGGACTAACGAGACTGCACATAAGCTCGATCCTTCGCGTCCGACGAGCGGCGTACGCTATCTTAAGAACAGCAGTTTCCTCGAGGATGTCTATGCTTATAACGACTTCCTCCATGACGGCAAGACCGCGGGCTGCGAGAAGAAGCGCAAGGTTACCCCCAATGTCGAAAAGCCGTATCTCATCTCCGAGTACAACGGACACATGTTTCCCACCAAGGCTTTTGACCGTGAGGACATAAGGACGGAGCACATGCTTCGCCATGCGAATGTGCTTGATGCGGCGAGGGGTGAATCCGGCATATCAGGAACGTTCGGCTGGTGTATGTTTGACTACAATACCCATAAGGACTTCGGTTCGGGTGACAGGATCTGCTACCACGGTGTATGCGATATGTTCAGGAACGAGAAACTTGCCGCAAGTGTCTATGCCGCTTCGGGCAAGGTCAATGTCCCCATTCTTGAGATATCGTCTGACATGAACATAGGCGAGCATCCTGCAGGTAACAGGGGGAATGTATATATCATCACCAACTGTGACAGTGTAAGGATGTATAAGAATGATGTGTTCATCAAAGAATATACGCATAAAGACACGGAATATGCGAATCTTCACAATGCTCCCATAATGATCGATGATTATATCGGAGACCAGATGATAGAGAAGGAAGGTTTCTCTGAAAGACAGAATACCATCGTCAAAGAAGCACTTAACTATATCGGCAGGTACGGTATGAATAATATCCCGCCGAGGATAATGTTCCGCTTGGGTGAGGCAATGGCGAGATATCACATGAATTTCCAGGATGCCTACTCTTTGTACGGCAAGTATGTCGGAGACTGGGGCGGTGAGGCCACGCAGTTTAAGTTTGTAGGAATAAAGGACGGCAAGGAAGTCATAACGAGGACTAAGTCGGCATGTACGGGAACCGACATCGAATTAATAGTATCCTCCTATGAGCTTATAGAGGGTGATACTTATGATGTGGCGTCTATCCGTATCAGAGTTGTTGATCAGAACGGCAATGTACTTCCTTTCTATAACGGAAGTCTGAAGATAGAGACTAAGGGTCCCATCGAGGTGCTCGGACCTGACAGAGCGGACATATTCGGAGGCATGGGTGGAATATACGTCAGAAGCACGGGTGAGAGCGGAGATGCTTTACTAAATGTTTACTTTACGGACGGTTTTGATTGTGATGCTGATGATATAATTAAGTCGGTAGAGTTTACTGTAATATCTGACGGAGAGTGAATGATTTGAGCAGAAGACGTATAGCGCTTCTATGCGGGCAGCCCGAAGAATACTGTCAGGAACTGTTTATACAGGGGTTTAATTCGGTCGCCATAGCATCCGACATGGATGTCTGTGTCTTCTCCATGTATCAGAAGTATCAGGACTCTCCCGAGCGTGAAGTAAGTGATTCTTCCATCTTCGATGTCATTAATTTCAGTAAATTCGACGGAGTTATCGTTCTTGCCGACAGTATTCAGACTCCCGGCGTTTATGAGAGCGTTCATACCAGGCTTAAGAAAGAATATAAGGGGAAGGTGATCATCGTTGAAGGTGAATCCGATGTTTATCCCGTTGAATATCAGGACAACTATTATCCCATTAGGAAACTTATAGATCATCTCATTGAAGTTCATAATTATACGGATATCGCTTTCCTTACAGGTAAATCCTGGCACCCTCACTCCAAGAAGAGACTTAAGGCGTTCAAGGATTCCATGGCTGATCACGGACTTGATGTCAAGGACAGCAGGGTCTTCTATGGTGATTTCTGGTATACGAGCGGTGAGAGTGTTGCCGAGAGGATAACAAAACCCAGTGTTAAGCTTCCGCAGGCCGTTGCTTGTGCCAATGATGCGATGGCAATAGGTCTTGCCAAGGCTCTGGTTGCCAAAGGCTACAGGATACCTGAAGATATTGCGGTCATAGGTTATGACAGTAATGATGAGGGAAAGCATGCACCGCTTCCTTTGACTTCTGCTGATATCCCTCTGTTCTCGTTCGGTGAGCATTCTGCCAATGACATGATATCTTTGCTTAACGGCGGGCAGATAAGCGAATTTGTATCTGATGCCGATCTTTTTATCGGAAGGACCTGCGGATGTAATTCCGAAAGTGCAGTTCCCTTGTATACATTAAGGGATGTTTGGGATACGCAGTTATCCGGTACCGGAGTATATTCTGTATTCAATCACATGAATGAGGATGTTGTAAGCCAGGCTAATTACACCGGCCTTATCAACACGATTTTCTCCTATATTTATCAGATAAGACCATTTGATCATTTCTCGTTATGTATCAACAGTGACTGGCAGAATATAAATGATAAGTACAACACCAGCATGATCGAGGTCATAAAGTGTGGTAACGGAAGTATAGGAGACAGTGTTAACTTCGACGTTTCCTTTGACTTAAGTCTCATGCTTCCTGACCTTTATGATGATTCGCAGAAACCGATGGTTTATTATTTCCTGCCGTTTACTTTTGATGACAAGATATTCGGTTACACGGCCATCGGTTATGAGGACCCTTTAAAGTGCATTGACGACAGCGTCAGACTTTGGAACAGAACCTGCATGATCGGATTTGAAGTTTTAAGAAGGTCTGATGATGCGGTCAAGAATGATCTTAAGGTTCAGGACGGACTTATCAAGGATAATCTTACCGGTCTGTATAACTATCAGGGCCTGCTTACCAGAGGTCCTTCGATGATCGCTCTGATGAATAACCGCGGCGGCTTTATAAGTGCGCTTGCCGTTGATGTCAAAGATCTGTCGCTAATAAACCAGACATACGGAAGAGCTGCTGGTGATAAGGTCATCATCAATGTTGCAAGCCTTCTTGAGTCGGTATTCTTCGGATTCGAGAACATATGCGTATGCCTGGGTAACGGTGAGTTCATTGCATTAAGACTTAATTCCTCCGGTGAAGACAGGGAGATCCTATCTTTCTATGACCAGATGAAGCAGAAACTTGACGGATATAATGCCAATTCAAGCATCGATATGGATATCGAGCTTTACTATGGCATCGAGAGCGGCAAGCCTGAATCGGTTACGGACCTCGAGAGACTTATCAATACAGCCATAAGCAAGAAGAACAGTAATAAGGTCAGTGTTCAGAAGGCTAGAAATACTGGCCTTACTGAAGAAGAGCAGGCAATCTCGAAGCGTGTAAATGAGATTCTTGAAACCAACAGGATCAACTATCATTTCCAGCCGATCGTAAGAACAACAGATGGTGAGATCTTTGCTTATGAGGCATTGATGAGACCTGATTCGGATCCTTATATCTCACCTCCGGATTTCATTCATTATGCTGAATTATCCGGCCGTCTTGATGAGATCGAGAAAGATACATTCTTTAATGTTCTTGATATCGTTGAGAGCAGGCCTGACATATGGGACGGTACGAGGAAAGTCTTTATCAATTCAATCCCGGGTCAGAAGGTTTCCGACGAGGACAGAAATATCCTCGGTGAAAGAATAAAGCATCTTAAGAATACCGTTGTAGTTGAACTGACTGAGCAGTCAGAGCTTACAGATGAGCAGTTAGGTGACCTTAAGGAACTGTATTCGAGCATGGGCGTTAATACGGCCGTCGATGATTACGGTACGGGTTATTCCAATGTAACCAATCTTCTGCGTTATATGCCTAAGTACGTAAAGATTGACAGAATGCTTCTGTCCGGTATTCAGGACAGCCCTCAGAAGCAGCATTTTGTTAAGGATATCATCAGCTTCTCGCATGACAACGGGATCATGGCGCTTGCGGAAGGCGTTGAGACTGTTGAAGAGCTTCAGACAGTCATATTCTTAGGCGCAGATCTCATACAGGGTTACTATACCGCAAGACCGTCTGCAGATATCGTTCAGAGCATCAATCCGGAGATCAGTAAGGAGATAAAGAGATTCCACATCGAATATGAGGAATCAAGTACGGGTAAGTGCTTCGTAGCCGGAAGAGAGGGAAGGATCCTGCTTCCGAGATTAAGCGAGCAGGAGATCGAACTCATAAGCGTAAGCAGGGCTGAGGCCACGTTTATCGACTTTACCGTTGCGGGTTCTCCTGAACTCATGACGAACATCAGAATGAATATTACCAACGGCTATAAGGGCAGGATCACCCTTGATAATGCGGGATTCGGCAATGACGGACCTTCGCAGGCTATCAACATTGATAATAACTCGGAAGTAACGCTGGTCATTAAGGGTGAGAACCGTCTGCACGGCGGAATCAATGTCTCGAAGGGTTCAGTATTAAGGATCGAAGGTGACGGTTACTTAAGTATCGATACAAGTTATATCGAAGCATACGGTATCGGTTCCACTTCGGATAATGAGCATGGTGATATTTATATCGAGGACTTTGAAGGAACGATCGATATTAAGGTCAATGGCGTAAAGAGTTGTGCGATAGGATCCGGACGAGGCGGCAAGATCAGCATCTCAAGCGGAAAGATACTGATCAATGCGCCGGGCAGAAGGGCAGTTGCCATCGGAAATCTCGAAGGTTTCTCCGATATCAGCATCAAGGACGCACAGCTTGTGCTTAAGATATACAGCATGACTTGTGTCGGTATCGGATCTATAGACGGAACCGTAGACATTAATATCAATAACGTTGAACTTGATTGCAGCATCGAAGGAAAGAGCGCCATGGTTCTCGGAGACTTTGCTTACAAGAGTCAGCCGGTCATAAGATCCTCGAAGTTCGTAAGTTCACTTAGAACGGAACTTCTTATGGATCAGGAGACAGATCCGAGGAGGATAAACTTCGTAAACGGAAGTGTAGAGTTCAATGAAGACGGGGTTCCGGTACGAACTTGACCTTTGATTAAGGCTTTGTTACGATAACGATAGTTTAATATATTTGGCGTTGATGAAGAACAGTACCTTATAACGTGCTCCGCAGAGAGCTGTCGTTTGGTGAAAGACAGCGGGTAACGGATAAGAGAACTCACTTCGGAGCTTCCGGGTTGAACGGCTTGTGCTTAAGGTCCGGACGCAGGCCCAGCGTTAGAGGGGCAGGATATCGATCTTACGATCCGTATCCGCAGAGTGCATTCTTTATGGATGAATTAGAGTGGTACCGCGAACGACCCTTCGTCTCTAAGAGGACGGAGGGTCGATTTTATGTCGGGAGGACCTTTTATGAACTTTAAGAAGTATGAGAAGATCCCTGAGGTTCCGATCAAAGGGAGAAAGTGGCCGGATAATGTAATTACAAAGGCACCGATCTGGTGTTCAGTTGACTTGAGGGACGGTAACCAGGCTCTGGAAGTCCCTATGACGATGAAGCAGAAACTCAAGTTTTATGATCTGTTGTTAAAGACAGGTTTTAAGCAGATCGAGATCGGATTCCCTGCAGCTTCAGAGACGGATTACAGATTCTGCAGAGCTTTGATCGAGAATGATCTCATTCCTGATGATGTCTATATTCAGGTGTTAACTCAGTCACGCCAGGAGATCATCGAGAAGACGATCGATGCCGTTAGCGGTGCCAAGAATGTAATCATTCACCTTTATAATTCAACCAGCACACTGCAGCGTGACGTAGTGTTCGGGTTTGGCAAGGAAGAATGTAAAGCTTTGGCAGTTCAGGGCGCTCAGACCATTAAAGATTATGTTGAAGGTGATGACAGCGATACACACTATGTTCTCGAGTATTCGCCTGAATCATATTCATCAACCGAGCCGGACTTCGCGGTTGAGATCTGTGATGCAGTATGTGATGTCTGGCAGCCTGATGCCGATAACAAGGTTATCATCAACCTGCCCGAGACAGTCGAGTATACATTGCCTAATGTCTATGCGGATGGCATCGAATACTTCGCGGGTAAGACAAGATGGAGAGATAAGATCATCTTATCCGTTCATACCCATAACGACAGAGGTACCGGTGTAGCTGCGTCCGAGATGGGATTGCTCGCAGGTGCTGACAGGGTTGAAGGTACTTTGTTCGGTAACGGTGAGAGAACGGGCAATGTGGATGTTGTAACTCTTGCCATCAACATGATGATGCAGGGCGTTGACCCCGAACTTGATTTCTCGAACTTAAATAAGTGTGTCGACATATACGAGGATTGCACCGGAATGAAGGTTGACCCGAGACACCCGTGGTCAGGAAAACTCGTTTTCACTGCCTTTTCAGGTTCTCATCAGGATGCGATAAGCAAGGGGCGCAAGAAGATGAAGGAGAGAAACTCTGCAATATGGGCTGTTCCTTATCTTCCGATAGATCCTGCGGATGTGGGAAGGGATTACGAGCCGATCATCCGCATCAACAGCCAGTCGGGAAGAGGCGGTATATCCTATGTCATGGAACAATACTTCGGACTTACTATGCCCAAGTCGTTCCAAAGAGACTTCCTTACCGTTGTTAAGCGCGAGACGGACGACCATTCCGTTGAACTCATGCCTCAGCAGGTATTCGATCTGTTTGACGATAACTACATCAACGTGATGTCTCCTTACTGGCTCTCGACATTCTCCGAGCACTCTCTCGGAGATAAGTTAAGTGAGGTTGAAGCTAATATCACTTATCTCGGTAAACCCGTAACGATCAAGGGTACGGGTAAAGGTCTCCTTGACGCTTTTGTTGACGCTTTCTCAAACTATACAGGCACGAGATTTTCGATTAATATGTATAATGAGCACGCGTTAGAGACCGGTACTGAATCGGCTGCTATAACGTATCTTGAGATAAAGCGTGAGGAGGACGGTGAGATCTTCCTCGGTGCCGGTGTCTCAAGTTCAGTTACGAAGTCGTCTGTAAGGGCAGTGCTCAGTGCTTATAACAGAATGATCAAGTGAGGATACTTTATGTATGATTATCTTATAGTCGGAGCAGGACTGTACGGTTCGGTGTTCGCAAGAGTGATGACCGATGCCGGAAAGAAAGTCCTTGTTATCGACAAGAGATCTCATATTGGCGGTAACTGCTATACAGAGCAGATCGAAGGTATCAATGTCCATAAGTACGGAGCGCATATCTTCCATACTAACGATGAGGAAGTATGGAAATTCGTAAACCGCTACGCCTCTTTCAACCGTTATACGAATTCTCCGGTTGCAAACTATAACGGCGAGCTATATTCGCTTCCGTTTAACATGTACACATTTAACAGGATGTGGGGAGTTGTAACTCCTGATGAAGCAAAGAGCAAGATCGATGAGCAGCGGAAGGAAGCGGGCATTAAGGAGCCTTCCAACCTCGAGGAGCAGGCGATAAGCCTTGTCGGTAAGGATATTTATGAGAAGCTCATTAAAGGTTATACCCAAAAGCAATGGGGGAGACCTTGTAATGAGCTTCCTGCTTCCATCATAAAGCGCCTGCCCGTAAGATTTACGTTTGATAATAACTACTTTAATGCCTTGTACCAGGGTATTCCCATCGGCGGTTACACGAAACTCTTTGAGAAGCTTCTTGAAGGCATCGAGGTAAGACTTGATACGGATTATGCTTCGTTGAAGGGGGATAGCATAGCATCTAAGGTAGTCTATACCGGTGCGCTCGATGAGTATTTTGATTATAAACTTGGACGCCTCGAGTACAGGACGGTAAGGTTTGAGACCGAGGTCCTTGATACCGATAACTTCCAGGGAAATGCGGTCGTTAACTACACTGACGAAAGTACTCCTTACACAAGGATCATCGAACACAAATTCTTCGAGTTCGGTACTCAGGAGAAGACTGTCATCTCGCGCGAATACAGTTCCGAGTGGAAGCCCGGTGACGAGCCGTTCTATCCCGTTAACGATGATAAGAATGATGCTTTGCATGAGAAGTACGCCGCGCTCATTACTGCAGGTGACGTTCTGCTTGGAGGACGCATGGCGGACTATAAGTACTACGACATGGATGTTACCGTGCGAAAAGCCATTGATGCTGCCAAGAAGGAACTAGAGGGCAATGACTGATATCCTTAAGCGCGATGTTATTATGAGCTTTGTCTCATGGTTCATGATATTGCTTCTTGCCATTACAGGCCTGGGCATTGTCTCGCGCTGTGAGGGCTATGAATTTCCGGGTGACGGTTACGAGTATCTTATGATGCCCGTATCTATCTTTAATCACGGTTCAACTTATGTTACCCAGGAAGACATCGATGATGCGAAGGCTTATTACGGTAATAATATCTTTGATACCATCTACAGGACACGTGAGGACGTTACTCTGGTTCAGGGTTCAGACGGCAATTCATATGCTAAGCACTTCTACGTCTATTCATTGTTGTGCATGCCATTAAGAGCATTGTTCAATGCCGTGGGACTCAATCCTGCCAAGGCGTTTCTTATGATGAATCTTTTCTTCTGGCTCATCGCCTGTATAGCGGTACAGTTGTTCCTTGATACAGAGCAGTGGCGGAAGACCATGCTGATGATATTCCTTGTTGTTAATCCGTGCTGGTTCTACTTATCGTGGGTTCATACGGAGATACTGATGTTCTCGTGTGTCGTTCTGGCTCTCATGTTCAGATACAACAAACGATTTGTCTTATCCATGCTCTTGATGAGCATCGCTGCGATGTCCAATCTTGCTTTGCTGGTTCCGGCTTTTGTCCTGGGACTTGAATATCTTTATAAAACAGTCAAAGAATCAGGTAAGGATATAAAGAAGATAGCAGGGAAGTTGTGGCCTGTTATTCTTGCGGCTGTTCCCGGGTTTATTCCCGTTATAAGATCCTATATCCTGTTTGGAAGCTACAGTCCCGTTGCCGCAGTTGCATCGGTCGGAAGCAGTTCCGTTCCTACTGATAACAGACTCATATGTGCTTTGTCTTATATAGCGGATCCCAACCAGGGAATGATCATCTATACGCTTTTACTGGTTCCTGTATTCATGATCTTGCTTGTAGCTAATTTCATAAGAAGAAAAGAATTGTCATCTTCTGTCTTTACGCTTCTTGCAGTAGCCGGAATGCTCTTCATAGTTTCTTATGAGCTTCATATCAATTGCGGCATGTCATATATCATGAGATATAACGTATGGATACTTCCGTTCATGGCTTTCTTCAATGCGTTTAACTTAAGATGGCAGTTCTCGGTTCCTGTGTTTACGCTCGGCGGTATATGGACATTTGCGGTCATACTTTTGCTTACCGTATTTACCAATACTGATATGTATCTTGAGTTCACGCCTTTCGGTAAGACTGCTCTTGATAATTTCGCGACGGCTTACAATCCTCCCGTGGGTATATTCTATTCCCGTGCGCTTACGGTGGAGACGTATTACAGTAAACTTCCCGTTGCTTACTTTGATGACGAAGGTAACGTTCATAAGATACTGTTAACGCCCGAGGCGCAAACTTGTCTTCAGAACGGTGAGTGGACTGTTTACGGCCCTGACGGAAACGTTGTCGATTATACGGAATTACCTTCGACCAACATAAACGGGGAAGAGTTTACTTATGTGAATATAAGGCAGAACGGTTATCATGTCGTTCAGAATACTGACAGGATTGTTTTCTCCGCTCTCTCTGACACGGATCACGCATGCATAAGGTCTGATGTTGGATATGAGGGTGACTGTGCTCTTATCTACGGCAACGAACTTGATATGTTAATGCACATGAAGCCGGGATCATATACGGGAAGATTCAATGTTGAGAATGTGTTCGGCGGAGTTCAGAACATTACTGTGACCGTAAACGGGCAGACCGTGTTTGAAGGACCCGTATCCATGGAAGATGAATACTTCGAATTTGACTTTGATGTCGATAACGATTTCCTTTGCAATATGGAAGTGCATGTACCGGGTGCGCTGTCGCCTCAGGATGTTTTACCTGAATCAGATGACGACCGTGTACTGTCGTTATATCTTACGAGCTTTATTTACGAAGCCCGTTAAAGCATCTTGTTCTTATCGCGGAATTCCCTGTAAGCTCTGTTGCGCGCTTTCTTTCTGAATACAATGAGTGCATAGACAAGGATGATAAACAGGACAAGAATAACTATCAGAGTCACTAGTGCTTTCCGAAGACCTGACCAGATGGAGTGTTTCTCGGGGTTTATCGAGACAAGATTATCCTTCTCACCGACAAGGACGTTAAGAACGCCGACTATATAGACTTTTCCGTCGTTAAACGATCGGCATATGGGTATCCTGAAACTCTGATCAGCCATTGATGTCGTATCAATAACTACTGACGAGAGATCTACGGTATTGGTGCTTCCGAGAGAGATCCTTACCGAAGTTGTTGTGATGTAGTTTGAAAGCTCCATTGACGATTCCATAACGGCAAGGTCGGTTCCGAGCAGGGCTGAGTTTATCTGCTCGATGGTATCGTTATAAAGCGGCATGAACTCTCCCTGATCCAATGGAAGAGTGGAGAATGTCGAGTAACCGCTGTCGAACATGTTGATCATGTCCGTGTATCTTCCTACTGAATCCGTTGCTCCGAGAATGATGCCTACTATCTTACGGCCGTTCTTGGAAGAAGCGGCAGCAACAGAGTAACCTACGCCGTCCGAATAACCCGTAAGACCTCCAATGTAGTAGTCATAGGAGTATTCCTGAGTGGAGATGAATCTGTTGGCGTTGGATATGACTCTGGAATCGCTGTAAAGATTGGTTCCGAGCATCGTGTGCTGGAAAGTGGTCGATATGTCGACAAAATCCTGGTGATTCGTACATTCATTCAGGATCAGAGCCATGTCGTGTGCCGTTGACAGATTGCTTAAGTCATCATTACCATAGCAGTTCGTAAAGTGTGTGTTAGTGCAGCCGAGTTCAGCGGCACGATCGTTCATTCTTCCCGTAAACAACTGCTCCGAACCCGATATCTTGATCGCAAGGGCAAGGCAGGCGTCGCTGTCAGAAGCAAGGAGAGCCGCATAGATAAGGTCTCTTACCTGAACCTCTTCGCCTTCGGTTACTCCCAGGGTGTAGTAGTTCTCGGGAATGCCGATATACATCGGCTGCGTTATCGTGATCGTATCTTCAAGGTCAAGAGTTTCCATGGCTATAAGCACTGTCATGAGCTTGGTTATGGCCGCAGGCTGGACCTGAGAGTCTATGTTCTTGCCCATAAGGACAGTATTTGACTCGCAATCGTAGAGGATATAAGAGGTTCCCGTTACGGCGGGTAAGTCGCTCGGGGGATCGGTCAGAAGGTCACCATAAGACTCATTCTGGGAAACCATGCCGTCATCGGGGTTATCGAGATCGTCGTTTACGGCAAGTACCGTAAAAGGGAAGATAAAACATATGGTCAGGATAGCGACCAGGGCCGATGACAGTATTCTTTTCATAAATATGATTATAACAAAAGAAGTTTTTTTAGTATAATTAATCGTTAAGATTGAAAGGAATAGATGATGGCTATTATCAAGGTAGGAAAAGACGATCTGAAGACCCGTGATTCGGCTTTGCTTGAACTTCGCGAGTATTTCTCCGGTTTGGAAGCTGCAAAGGGACGTCAGATCACATTCAGTGTCCGTACTTACGGATGTCAGCTTAATGAATCCGATTCGGAGAAACTGTGCGGTATGCTCGAATCCATGGGCCTTAAGGAGCATGAAGGCGAGTCAGCTGCCGATGTTACCATTTTTAATACCTGTGCCGTAAGAGAGAATGCCGAGGACAGGCTCTTCGGTAATCTCGGTATCATCAAGTCCGACGCGAAGAACGACAAGGATATGATCGTTGCAGTCTGCGGTTGTATGACGATGGTTGAGAAGAACGTCGATAAGATCCGTAAGTCGTTTCCTTATGTGGATCTTGTGTTTGACCCGCAGCACCTGCATCTTTTCCCCGTATATCTTCGCGACTCGATAAGACGCAAGAAGCAGCTTGTAAACATATCTGCCGACGACTACATCGTTGACGATTCCTTGGTTCCCATCTCGAGAAAGAGAAAGTTCAGGGCGTTGGTTCCCATAATGTACGGCTGCAATAACTTCTGTACTTACTGCATAGTTCCGTATGCAAGGGGAAGAGAGCGCTCAAGAGAGTTAAGCGAGATAATTGATGAGCTTCAGATACTCGCTGACCAGGGTTACAAGGAAGTAATGCTCTTAGGTCAGAATGTCAACTCATATAAGGGATCTAACGGAGAGAAGTTCCCCGATATCTTAAAGGCCGCGTCAGAAATAAAGGGATTTTCAAGAATAAGGTTCATGTCATCCCACCCGAAGGACGTTTCCGATGAGATAGTTGAGATCATGGCTTCTTCTCCTAACATCGAGAAGCATCTTCATCTTCCTTTGCAGTCGGGTTCTGACAGGATCCTTAAACTTATGAACAGACCTTATGACAGATCTGATTATCTTAAGACCGTCCATTACTTCAGAAAGCTCGTTCCCGAAGGTTCTTTATCCACGGATATTATCGTAGGATTCCCGGGTGAGACTGAAGAAGACTTCAAGGAGACACTTAGCATTGTTAAGGAATGCGCTTTTGATTCTGCATTTACTTTCCAGTATTCACCGCGCCCCGGTACCAAGGCGGCATCCATGGAGGATCAGATCCCACATGATATCGTAACCGAGAGATTCGGAAGGCTGCTTGAACTTCAGAACGATCTTGCTCATAAGTCTAATCTTGCCAAGGTAGGTAAGACCGAAGAGATCCTTATCGAGGGGCAAAGTTCTACAGCACCCGACATACTTACCGGACGAACAATGTCCAACCACCTTGTCAATTTTACTATTCCCGATGCTCTTAAGATCCCGGGTAAGACTTCAGATGATTACGAAGGAATGCTCTGTGATGTTAAGTTTACCGGTGCCCGTCCTTATTCTGTCGACGGAGAGATGGTGAAACTTAAATGACAGAGAATAATCCGTTAAGATTAAGCGATATATCATACGATCAGCTCTCTCCCATGATGCAGAAGTATGCCGATCTTAAAAAGGAGATGGGCGAGATCATCATCTTCTACAGATTAGGCGACTTCTACGAGTGTTTCTTTGATGATGCTCTGTTCGTATCCAAGACTCTTGAACTGACCTTGACTGCACGTGACTGCGGAAGCGGACTTCGTGCACCCATGTGCGGCGTCCCTCATCATGCATATAAGACATATGCTGCCCGTCTTGTTAACGAAGGTTGTAAGGTAGCCATATGCGAACAGCTTGAAGATCCGGCTCTTGCAAAAGGTCTTGTAAAAAGAGGCATCGTTCAGGTCCTGACTCCGGGTACCATGACCGATACGGATGAACTCGATGACCGTAAGAATAACTATCTCATGAGTATCATGTGTGTTGGTAATCAGTATGGCATTGCCGTTGCTGATATCACGACGGGTGATTTTGAAGCGACACAGCTTGATTTTACGGGTAATGACGAGCACCTCATCAATGTCATCGGAAAGTACTCTCCGTCCGAGATAATCTATAATCCCGCTTTCGAGGATACTGCCTGCTATAAAGTCTTAAGGCAGGCGTTCGAAATCTCTTATACCTTAAGACCTGAAAGGGACTTTACCTCATCGAAGATCACTGACGATAAGCTCATGAAGGTTTACGGTGCTGACAGGTTCAAAGATACGGATCTGATGTTCAGCGCATGTTCTGCTCTCATCACATATGCCGAGCAGACGCAGATAGGTAAGGTCAGGCATCTGAATCAGATTGAATGCTTCAAGATCTCCGAGACCATGGAGATCGACTACAGCACTAGAGTTAACCTCGAACTTACGCGCACCATAAGAACCGGAGCCAAGAAAGGATCTCTGCTTTGGGCCATAGACCGCACAAAGACTTCCATGGGAGGCCGTCTCCTTCGAAAATGGGTAGAGGAGCCTCTCATAGTAACCAGTGCCATCAACTCGCGTCTCGATGCTGTTGAAGAGTGTTTTGAAAGATTCATTGAAAGGCAAGAGATGATAGAAGGACTCACCGGTCTTTATGACATCGAGCGTCTTGCTTCCAAGGTATCACTCGGAAGCATTAATGCAAGAGAGATGCTCTCGTTGAAGCATTCACTTGCGAAGCTTCCTTTCCTTAAGGAATGTGCATCCAAGTTTGAACACGGCCTGTTCAGACAGATAAACGAGAATCTTGATCCGCTCGAAGACATTTATGATCTTCTTGATAAATCGATAGCTGAAGACCCTCCGGTCGTCATAACAGAGGGAGATATAATCAAGCCCGGCTACGATAAAGAGTGTGATGAATTAAGAGACATAGCTTCGAACGCAAGAACATATATCATGGAACTTGAGTCGCGCGAGCGTGAACGCACGGGAGTCAAGACTTTGAAGATCGGATATAACAGAGTATTCGGTTACTATGTTGAGGTCCCCAGAAGCGTAACCGAGCTTCCGGAAGAATATACAAGAAAGCAGACTCTGGCTAATAACGAGAGATATATCTCGCCTGAGCTTAAGGAACTTGAAGAGAAGATATTAGGTGCCACGTCAAAGAGGACTGCACTTGAGTATCAGTTGTTTACCAAGATACGCGAGACAGTTAAAGATGCTTCTGACAGGCTGTTTGGAAGTGCATCATCTGTTGCCCTTATCGATGTCGTTACATCACTTGCGCAGCTTGCAAATGAAGAGAACTACGTAAGACCGGTGATCGATGATTCTGATGTTCTTGAGATAAAGGACGGCCGTCATCCCGTAGTCGAGAAGATGTTAAGCGGAGAGGACAGATTCATTCCGAATGATACTTCGATCAATTCAGAAAGAAGGATAATGGTGCTTACGGGTCCCAACATGGCCGGTAAGTCTACTTACATGCGACAGACTGCCATTATCGTTCTCATGGCGCAGATGGGCTCCTTTGTTCCCGCAAGCTCAGCCCACATAGGTCTTGTAGACAAGATATTCACGAGAATAGGCGCATCGGATGATATCTCGATGGGACAGTCTACTTTCATGGTCGAGATGAAGGAGGTAGCAGGCATCCTTAAGAATGCTACTTCAAGAAGCCTTCTGCTCCTTGACGAAGTCGGACGCGGCACTTCCACCTATGACGGTCTTTCCATAGCATGGGCTGTCATCGAATATATTGCTGATCCGAATATCCTTTATGCAAGAACGATATTCGCGACACATTATCATGAACTTAACCGTCTCGAGAAGACGATCCGCGGAATCTTCAATAACCATGTTGATGTTAAGGAGACCGATTCCGGAGTCGTATTCCTGCATAAGATTGTTGAGGGCGGAACTTCCGACTCTTACGGTATCGAAGTTGCAAGGCTCGCAGGCGTTCCTTCGGATGTGTTGAAACGCTCTTACAACATCCTTAAGGAACTCGAGCGTTTAGGTGAGTTTAAGACAAGTGATGAGGCAGAACTTCCCGGTCAGGATTCGATCTTTAATCCCGATAATGTTTACTACCGCAAGGAAGACAGTATCCGTAATGCGCTCCGCTCAATTGACATAACGCGCGTAACTCCTTTGGAAGCGATGAACCTTCTTTACGGTTTCATCGATACGGTAAACAAGGAGGATTCAAGTGAGCAGGATTAATGTCCTCGATCAGAAGACAGCAAATGCCATTAAAGCCGGAGAGGTAATCGAGCGTCCCGTATCCGTTGTTAAGGAACTGGTCGATAACAGTGTTGATGCAGGTGCTACATCTGTCACCATCGAGTTTCAAAACGGCGGCATTTCACTCATCCGGGTAAGCGATAATGGTATCGGCATGGACAAGGAAGACGCTTTGAAGTCATTTCTTATTCACGCCACTTCAAAGATAAAATCCGCAGACGACATTTATGATCTGACGACACAGGGATTCAGGGGAGAGGCTCTGGCTTCGATCGCGGCCTGCTCCGATGTTACGCTCGTTACCAAACAGGCTGACATGGATGCCGGCGTCCTCATCGAGTATAAAGACGGAGAGCTTCTAAGGCAGTGCGAGACTTCTGCCGATAAGGGTACTGTGGTGTGCGTTGAGAATCTTTTCGCGAATATGCCTGCAAGGTATAAGTTCCTCAAGCGTGACGCGACAGAGAGCATGTATATCTGCGCTTTGGTGGAGAAGCTTGCTGTCATTAATCCTCATATCACGTTTAAGCTCATCAAGGACGGCAAGCAGATAATGTCTACGCCCGGTAACGGCAACATGAGAGATGCCATCTATGCCATTTACGGCAAGGAGACTGCATCTAATCTCGTTCAGATCGATTACGAACTTAACGGCCTTAAGCTTAAAGGGTTTGCCGGAAAGCCTTCGTTCGTAAGAGGGAACCGCAGCATGCAGTATGTGTATGTTAACGACAGGCCGATAAAGAGTGCTACCGTAACCGCAGCTGTTGATGAAGCATATAAAGCGTCTGTGATGAAGCATAAGTATCCCATATGTGTTCTTTGCATTTACATACCTGCGGGAGGCGTTGATGTTAACGTGCATCCTCAGAAGGCTGAAGTAAAGTTCTCGGATGATTCCGCCATATTCAGGCTTACGCTTCACGGCATACGTAATGCAGTCTTCGAGCAAAAGAACGGCAACGTTTCCGAGCCCGTGCAAGAGGCGCAGCCTGTAATCCATAATACGACCGGAAACGCCAAGTCCCTTCGCGAAAAGCCGGCAGCCCGGTCCGAGATAAAGGCAGCGGACAATCTTCTTAAGATATTATCCGAGTTTAAGCCTGACATAAGTAAGATCGAGAAAGAAACTGAAGTTAAGGATGAGACGGAGGCTCCTGTGGTTGAGGTTTTGGAAGAGCCTTCTGACAAGCCTTCAGAAGAAGCGGCGGAAGAACTGATCACAGAGCCCAGGGTAGAAGACAGGGAACTTATTGATGAACTGCTTTCATCTGAGTTCGTAGGGTTCCTTTTTGCCACATACATTATCATGCAGTCTGATGAAGCGGTCTTCCTTGTTGATCAGCATGCAGCGCATGAGAGAGTTCTATATGAAAGATTCGGTTCAAGGAGGAAAGACATTAAAGAGGGCGGAAGGGATATAGAGACTTTGCTCATTCCGCAGATCCTCGATCTTTCTACTTCAGACATGAGTTTTGTTACCGATAATCTTGACAGATTCAAGGAGTTTGGTTTTGATATCGATCTTGTGGGTGAGCGGCAGATTGCATTAAGAGCGATCCCTGTTGCCACAAAGGCGGAGGACAGGCTGAAGTCCATGTCCAAGCCATCCGTCATGTTTACTCAGATCCTTGATGACCTGAAGCGTGAGACTTCTTCTACTTCGCATGTGTGGACTTCGCTTATCCAGACGACGGCATGCAAGGCTGCGATCAAAGCGCATGACAGGATAACGAAGGAAGAAGCGTTGTCACTCATATCGCAGCTTCATGAGTGTAATGATCCATATCACTGTGCTCACGGAAGACCGACATTCTTCAAAACTTCTGAGACCGAACTTGAGAAGAGATTCAAGAGGATCGTCTGATATATGATCATTCCTATCATAACGGGACCTACGGCGAGCGGAAAGAGTGCTGTTGCCATAGAACTTTGTAAGAGGGTGGGAGGAGAACTCATCTCATGTGACTCCATGCAGATATATAAGCATCTTGATGTGGGAACTGCCAAGGCGACTTTGGAAGAACAGGCACAGGTCCCCCATCACATGATCGACATCGTTGAGCCGGGACAAAGCTATTCCGTATCTTCTTTCCTCAGGGACTGCCTTGAATCGATAGATGATGTTCTTAAAAGAGGAAAGACACCTGTCTTGTGCGGCGGTACGGGTCAGTATATCTCGGCATTAAGGGACGGAATCAGTTTTGAGGGTGATCCGAAGGCAGATGAAGAGGCAGAACGCTTATACAGGGAATATGAGTCATCAGGAATCGACGGAATCTATGAAAGACTTGTCCAAGTAGATCCCGAGGCTGCGTCAAAGATACATCCTAATAACACGAGACGCGTAATCAGGGCTTTATCCGTTTATCTTGCAACCGGTAAGACATTTACCCGGAGAAATCTTGAGTCGAAGAAAGAGGGACCTAAGTATCCCTTTGCACTTTTTGAAATAGATTATGAGGATGACCGTTCTGTTCTTTATGACAGGATCAATCTAAGGGTCGATAAGATGATGGATGAAGGGCTTGAGAAGGAAGCCAGATATCTGTATTCATTACCCATCGATCGTAAGTCCACCTGTTGTCAGGCCATAGGGTATAAGGAGTTCCTGCCTCTTATAGATAATGAACCCGGAAGCACGTTGGAGCGCGTCGCATATGAGATAAAGCTTAATTCCAGGCATTATGCGAAGAGACAACTTACGTGGTTCAGATATATAGACGGTATTAATAAGATCGACAGAAATCTTGATATTAAGTCACAGGTTGACTATATCCTGTCCGTTCTTGAAGCAGCGGATTGATTTTTATGCTTCACTGATTGCAAAAAATGCAATCATGAGCAAATCCATTTCATAATTTGCAACGTAAAAATAAATATTAATTGATATTCAGGCGGATCTGACTGTTTTTTCAATTTTGATGAATGATTAAAAAGGGAATCCTGCTATAGTCGCTCTACCAGCACAAAAGGAGGAGGACCACAGTATGAAACCGATCAATAGATAGAGTACCTGTGCAGGCCGATTACTTTGCCCAATATCCGGCAATCTTCCGTGTTAAATGGAATAGGGGAGTACATATCATTCTCGGGGAACAGATAAGGCACACCATTCATCTTTCCAAATCTCTTAACCGTTGCTTCATCATTTATGAGAGCTGCTACTATATCACCCTCTTGGCAACTGCTCTGCTTCTTAACGATAAGATAATCTCCGTCCATGATATGCGCATTGATCATACTGGTACCGCTTACTTTCAAAAGGAAGCATTCATTACTGCCTATTATCGATCTGTTAACGTAGAACGAATCGCTATAATCCTCATGAGCGTAAATTGGTTGACCGGCAGTAATCTTACCGATACACGGAAGTTTGACCACATCGGCAGGGGTCTGGTCTTGAGTCTCATCATCCTGGTTCTTAATTATGATCGCTCTTCTCATACCCGGGCGATACTCGATAAGACCCATCTCATCTAACTTCTTAAGATAAGTGTGGACTGATGATGTTGACTTGAGGCCGGCACCCTTGCAAATATCCCTGACAGAGGGAGAGAAAGTATTCTCTTTAATATAATACTTTACGTAGTTATAAACTCTGTCTATGGATTTCTCGGATTTGCTTGCTTCATGTGAGTTGTTACTCATATAAACGGCCTCCAAACATATATTCTATTTGTATTTTATTTAATGAGCAGGCTTTTGTCAAACACTTGTTCTTATTTTGGAGTTTGTTATGTATGAAGATGTTTTAATTGAACGGCTTAAGAACCTTTATGATGATCTTACGTGTTCCGGAGAAGAGGCAATATCCCTCGTAAACTTCATGACGGATTGCATGGAGGATAAAGTTACGGTCATCCGTGACCTTTATTTCCATGATCATGCTCCGGTTAAAGTCCTGAACCCCCAGGCTCTGCCGGGCGGAGGACATAAAGATCCCGCTGATGAATTGATCGAAGTCTCGATAGGTTACGATAACTTCGTTAAGAACATAGGAGTGCAGGCAACAGGAGTGATCAGGCGCCATACCAAAGCTCTTAACATGTTTCTTATGATCCTATCGCTGCCGACACCGTATTCGAGTATCCTTTATCTTCACTATTTTAAGAAAATGAGCATTGATGATACATGCAAGGTGCTTTATATAAGCAGATCTTCCTGTTACAGGAAAAGGGAGAGGGCGATCAAGATATTGAATAACAGGATGTCATCAAAGATATAGTGTTTTTACTTATCAGGATTGTTTGGGTATAATTCTTTTTATGAATAATGCCTCAGGTCATGATGTCAGTTTCACGGATAAGATATCCGGCATATTCGCATCTGTTGTGAGAACAACGATTAAGTTGTTCCGCAATTTTCCTTCCTATGTCAGAAATAAGATCCAGAGGAAGATCAAGGAATATAACAAGAAACCCAAGAGGGATGACATCAATAAGGTTTATGTGCTTGTCGGATATACGACCAAAGGCCACATAGATTCCAAGCATAATGCAGAACGCAATCTCATTATTTTAAGAAACGGACTTCTTATGATCATCACGCTGCTCATACTGTTCATTGCATTAAATGCAATTCTTCCCAAGATCAACTTTCAGCAGTATGGGGAGATGTTTGGAATCTCGTCCGTTGACGACATGACACGTAACGATCCTTTCGCCAATGTCACCGAACCCTCTAATGTGGCTATTCCGTCGCAGTCTGTCCAGGTTCAGCAGACCACGATACCGTCCGCCTGATTAATTTTGAATTTTATTAAATTAAATATTGCGAATTCCTACTTGTTAGGTTATTATTTCAAGAGTTTATGAAATTTTGGAAGCCGCAACTTGCAAAAAGCGGCAAAAAGAAAGGTGGACCTTATGGATTACAAAATCGAAAATCCCTATCTTAACGAACTTATGCAGAACGTTATGAAGAAGAACCCTAACGAGCCCGAGTTTTTCCAGGCTGTTTACGAGTTCCTTTCTTCCATTGAGCCTGCTATCAAGACTCACCCTGAGCTTGTAGAGAAGCAGATCCTCGAGAGAATCGTTGAGCCTGAAAGACAGATCATGTTCAGAGTTGCCTGGGTAGACGATAACGGTAAGATCCAGGTCAACCGCGGATACAGAATCCAGTACAACAGTGCTATCGGACCTTACAAGGGTGGTTTGAGACTTCATCCTTCCGTTAACCTTTCAATCCTCAAGTTCCTCGGCTTCGAGCAGATCTTCAAGAACTCTCTTACAACACTTCCCATGGGTGGTGCAAAGGGTGGTTCCGACTTCGATCCCAAGGGTAAGTCAGATAACGAAGTACAGGCTTTCTGCCAGAGCTTCATGAGAGAGCTCTACAGACATATCGGCCCTGACACAGATGTACCTGCAGGTGACATCGGTACAGGCGCAAGAGAGATCGGCTTCATGTTCGGTCAGTACAAGCGAATCAAGGATCTGTACGAAGGCGTTCTGACCGGTAAGGGTCTGACCTACGGCGGATCGCTTGCCCGTACCGAAGCAACCGGCTACGGTCTGTGCTACTTCACCGAGGAAATGCTCAAGTCCATGAAGCAGGATTCTTTCAAGGGCAAAACCGTTGT
>JAGDCV010000131.1 GCA_017958365.1 Clostridiales bacterium | reverse complement strand
CGATAAGTTCTCGTCAATACAGGGTTTTAACATAGACATTCCGAAGGAGGATTTCCCCCGCCTTGTAAAAGAATGCGGTATGGTCATATCAGGACAGACACCTGAGCTTGCTCCCGCAGATAAAGTTCTCTACGCTCTGCGCGATGTTACGGGAACCGTTGATTCCATACCGCTTATCGCATCGTCTATCATGAGCAAGAAGATCGCTGCCGGTGCCGACGCCATCGTTCTCGATGTCACTTGCGGAAGCGGAGCTTTCATGAAGACCGAGGAAAAAGCACGTGAACTTGCTTCTGCCATGATAAAGATAGGCCGCCTTGCGAAAAGAAAAACAACAGCCGTCATTACGGACATGGATCAGCCTCTCGGCAGAACCTGCGGTAACATTATCGAGATGCAGGAAGTCTATGAGACGCTGACCGGTAATGGTGCGGAAGATGTAGTGGATGTGGCAAGCGTCATAGCCGCAAGGATGGTAATGATGGCAGGTAAAGAAGGTGATCTCACCGAGGATGAACTTATTGAGGAATGCCGCCGTCGTCTTAATGACGGAAGGGCTCTTGAGCAGTATCTTGTTCTTCTAAGATCACAGGGGGCAGTCTTTGAAGGAAACGAACCCGTTTATACTGATGAACCTGTTGAACTTTGCAGGATAAAGGCGAAGAAAGACGGTTTTGTAAGTGCGATCAAAGCGGATGAGATCGGTCATGCTTCAGTATCTTTGGGAGCCGGCAGGATAAAGAAGGATGATGTGATAGACATGGGTGCCGGAATCAGATTTCTTAAGAAAAGATCGGATCCGGTCAGGGAAGGTGAAGACCTTTGTGTTCTTTATACAGGAAAAGACAGTAAGATCGTTAAGGGAAGCGAGCTTTACCAGGATATCTGTAACAGGATCCGTAAGGCATATAAGATCACTGATGAGCCTGCGCCCGTTAAGCGTTCTGTTATTGACGTTCTAACCGAAGAATAGTATAATCCAAACAAATGTTCAGAGGTGGAAATGGCAGAACCTAAGGTCACAACTTATATTGGTATCGATCCCGGTTACGCCATTACCGGTTACGGAATCATCAGGAAAGTCGGAAACAAATTATCGGCTGTTGATTACGGCGTTATCGAGACTAAGCCTAATACTGAATTTCCCTTAAGATTGCTTACAATCAATGAGAAGATCAGGTATCTTCTTGAGATGTATAAACCTGACTATATGTCTGTCGAGGAGTTGTTCATATCTCAGAACAGGACTACTGCCGTAGGTACTGCACAGGCAAGAGGCGTAGTACTTGTGGAAGCAGCAAGAGCCAATATCCCTGTATATGAGTTTACTCCCGGTCAGGTTAAGCTTGCAGTTACAGGTTACGGTAAGGCGGAGAAGAAGCAGGTTCAGGCGATGGTTAAGACTTTACTTGGACTTAATGAGATACCAAAGCCGGACGATGCGGCAGACGGGCTTGCCATGGCGATATGTCTTGCGAATACCGGAACATTACATTCCGGCAAGGCTGTATCAGGATATCAGTACGGAAGATACGGATACAGCAGAAGGAATGAGTTCGGTTAATTAAGATCTTAAGGAGAGAAGATGGGTATTTATTCTTATATCAGGGGAACGGTAATAGATAAAGGCGAAGATAAGATCGTCTTGGACAATGCAGGCATCGGATATGAGATCATTTGTCCTTATTCGATATCCGGCAGTTTATCGCCCGTTGGTGATGAGGCGAAGGTTTGGATATATCAAAGTGTTAGGGAAGATGATATTACTCTTTACGGTTTCTCAACTCATGAGATGAAGGAGATGTTCTTAAGCCTTATCGAGGTATCGGGAATAGGTCCCAAGGTTGCACATTCCATCTGCTCACAGGTAGAACCTGACAGATTTGCCTTAGCTGTTGTAGGAGGAGATGTTAACTACCTGACTTCTGTTAAAGGACTTGGAAAGAAGGGTGCCGAGAGGATCGTTCTTGAACTTAAGGACAAGCTTAAGAAGGCAGGTATCGGCGGATCAAAGACATCTGTCAAAGTACAGGCACCATCTTCCGGCACATCCGTCTCTTCACAGGACGGCGGCATAATCTCTGATGCGGTAGAAGCACTTGTTGTATTAGGTTATAAGGAGCAGGTGGCAGCTGAAGCTATCAGCAACTGTTATGAGGATGGAAACACTCTTCAGGATCTTATCAAGAAGGCTCTTAAGAGCCTTGCGAGGTGATATAAGGCATGGATTACGATAACACGGGTTACAACGGTTATGAGGACGAGGAGCGCGTTATAGGGCGTTCCAAGCAGTTTGATGACAGGGATGAGAAGACCCTGCGCCCCATAACCTTTGCAGACTACAGCGGACAGTCCAAGGTCAAGGAGAATCTTAAGATCTTCATTGATGCAGCCAAGAAGCGCGGTGAGTCTTTGGATCATGTACTTCTATACGGACCTCCAGGATTAGGAAAGACCACGCTTGCGGGTATCATAGCATCTGAGATGGGAGTCGGCATGCATATCACAACCGGTCCGTCCATCGAGAAGACGGGGGACCTTGCCGCCATACTTACCAATCTCGGTGAGAACGAAGTCCTGTTTATTGATGAGATACACCGATTGAACAGAAGTGTTGAAGAGATCCTTTATCCTGCCATGGAGGATTATTGTCTCGATCTTATGATCGGTAAAGGACCTTCTGCAAGATCAGTAAGACTCGACCTTCCACATTTTACTTTGGTCGGTGCAACGACAAGAGCAGGCATGCTTTCCGCTCCATTAAGAGACAGGTTCGGAATGATCCACAGACTTGAACTTTATGAGACTGAAGACCTCATGGATATATTAAATCGTGATGCAGGTCTCATGGATATCAAGATCGACGAATCCGGTCTCAGGAACATTGCTTCAAGATCAAGAGGTACTCCGCGTATTGCCATAAGACTTCTTAAGAGAATGAGAGACTATGCTCTTTACATGGAGAAGGATGTCATTGATAAAGAAGTATCGGACTTCGGTCTTAAAGCTTTGGATATCGATAACATAGGACTTGATTCTGTTGACAGAAGGATACTTACTTCAATAGCAGACATCTTTAAAGGCGGCCCGGTAGGGCTTGAGACTTTGGCTGCGGTAACGGGAGAAGATCCTGTTACCATCGAAGATGTATATGAGCCTTTCCTTTTGCAGAACGGATTTATTGCAAAGACACCGAGAGGAAGAGTTCTTACTTCGCGTGCCTTCGAACACCTGGGGATACCTGAGCCTGTTAACTTCAAGGAGCGTAACAGGAATGCATTCGAGAATCTGTCGATCGACTCGTTAACTGATAACGGGAGCAATCCGTAATGTCGATCCTTCTTCATGCATGCTGCGGCCCCTGTGCCATGTATCCTGTTGATTATCTTCTTAATGAAGGTAAGAAGCTTGATCTGTTCTGGTATAACCCTAACATTCATCCGCAGTTTGAGTGGAACAGGAGACGCGAGAATCTTCAGAAATGCGCAGATCACTATAAAGTCAATCTCATCGAAGGTCAGGATGAATGCATGCAGGAGTATTGGGAGGAGAAGACCTATCTTACGGATTTTAATTCCAGATGTGAGATGTGTTATGACATAAGACTCGACAAAGCCGCAAGATTTGCTTCCGAGAACGGTTATGATGCCTTCAGTACGACTCTTCTCGTAAGTCCCTACCAGCAGCACGAATTGATCGTGAAGACAGCAAAGATGAAAGCTGAGTTATATGGTGTGAGATTTGATTACTATGATTTCAGACCGGGCTTCAGACAAGGCCAGAATATGGCGCGTGACATAGGGCTTTACAGACAGAAATACTGCGGATGCATATTCTCTCTCGAGGAATCCGAGTTTAAGGATAAGATATATAAATCTTTTGAAGATCAGTCCTGAGCCTTTGGCTCTTTGGCAGGCACCAATACAGAATAGTAACTTTCGTAGATGACCATTCCGGGCTTGGCTCCCGGAATCTTTTTTACATGTGATACCGGACAATAATCAACTTCGGCTTTGACTTCTCCCGCACGACTGCCTTTACCTTCGGAATGCTCCTCAACCATGATGCTTCTTGAGAAGAATACGGCAAGGGAAGCAGCCTCCAAAACAGCGTTGTCTGAAGGGAACTGTTCACCTTTACGGGATTTAAGGATGACATGTGTTCCCGGAAGTCCTTTGATATGGAACCACCAGTCGTCTTTTGCTGCAACCTTGAATGTAAGTTCATCATTTTGGATGTTGTTTCTGCCTGACAGTATCTCGTAACCGTCAGAGGTTAAGTATCTTCTGTAGGAAAGAGGTGCCTGTCTTGGCTTGCGCTGCGATAACTCGCGGTTCTTCTGTTGAGCTCTCTTGGCGGCTTCACGCATCGCACGTGATGCCTGTTTTCCGGATTTTGCCATGCCTACTGTTCTGTTCGGGTTACCCTGGGATGGATTGGATGCGGTCTGTGACTTGACGTTATTTGTAGCAAGCGTCGAGAGTTCCTGCGTAAGTGCGGTTATATCCTCTTCGCAGTAAGCAGATGCTACTGCAGCCCGTAAAGACCTGAAGTAGGATACAGCTTCCTTGTCTGCTTCAATGTAGTCTTCAGACAATGAGGATTTTCGCTTAGCCTTGCGAAATCTCTTGTAGTACTCCTGTGCATTTGAAGACGCATCGAGCACAGGGTCGAGCTTGATGGTAACGGGCTTTGGCGGATCTTCGTAGTAGTCGTCACAGGTGAAAGAGGAAGCATGCTCATCAATGCGGTATGTATTCGCGAGTATAAGGTCTCCGCACTTTTTGTAGTATTCTGCTTTCGCACCTTCGCGAAGATCGTCTTCATGTATCTGAAGTTTACGCACAGCATGTGAAAGAGCGGTATCTATGGTGACCGACAGTATGTGCTTTTTACGGTCAAGATCGATGAACCTGTCCTTGGACTCGTAGAATCTGTCAATGGCTTCGGACATTGAATCAAAATGACGCGTATGCTTGCTGTCATTAAAGAAGAAAGGCGAGAATTCAAGAGGTAATTCGTCTTCTGAATAATAAACTGTAGGTTCGGTCTTCAATGAAACGATATCTTCGAACAGTGAAGAGCAGGCTTTAATTACCGATTTTATTTCAGATTCAGAAAGGCTTTTTACAGGGATCCTGTCGTCTGCACCGGCCTTAGACAGGATGCGTCGTGATAATGAAGGCGACAGTCCTTTGATTGAATCAAGAAGAGCCTTATCAACAGGTCTTCCGTATTCTTCATCCTTGACAGGGAGCTTCCCTTCTTTGCATAACGAGAGTGCTTCTTCAACAGTCAGTTTATCCTGGGCAGGCGGGTAATCGTAGATCCTCGCAGGCATAACCTCGCGGAATCTGTTTACGCTCATATCAACGTGAACCAGACTGTCTATGATCTTTCCTGTCTGGTTTATGAGGATGATGTTAGAATACCTTCCCATCAATTCACAGATGAGCGTATATGTCTTCGAGTCTTTAAGTTCGTCGGTGTTGCTGGCCTTTATCTCGATTATCCTCTCATATGACGGGCAGCTTACCGATTCGATCTTTGCTCCCGACAGATACTTTCTTAACAGCATGCAAAAGGAGGGAGGCATCTTCGGATTCTCCCTGTCAGATGTTGTAAGATTCATTCTGACGGATGAAGGATTAACCGATATCAACAGTTTTTCCATCTTTCCGTTGGCACGGATATGGATAATCACCGTCTGTTTATCGGGTTGAAATACTTTATCTATTCTGGTGCCTTTAAGAAGCGAATCCAATTCATTCGCAAGTATATGAGCAGTGATACCGTCGAAAGCCATCAGTTACCGCTTGAGGATGATTCGCCGAAGCTTAATACAAGTCCGATGACCCAGACTATACCGGCTATCAGAAGTTCAAATCCTAAGATCTTAAAGAATCTGTCGTAATTATTCCATGCAACGAGCATGTCGAGCAGAATAAGGACTGCTATAACGACAGCAGACATGATCGGTGCGAAGAAACGGGTCTTCGAGAATGCGTGGAAATAATCGGCTAAGCCTGAAGAAGGCGCTCTGGCAGGGGCCTTAGCGGGAGCTCTTTTCCTTGATGATGAACTTGAGGAACGCTTTCTGCCTGATGTGCTTCTTGACTGTGCCATCGTTTGTTATCAGATGTTCTCGCCCTTTTCCTTGAGGAGTTTCTTGATCTTCTCTGTAGGATTAATGAGGTTGGACAAAGATGCATCGTGGTTGATGGCATCGATGAGAAGAGCAACGAACTTACACATGTTAACATCTGCGAACCAGGGTGCCTCGAGAAGCTCAGGTCTTCTGTAGATGCAGTTTGTTGCAAATACCTTATCAAACATGCCGGCTTCATAAGCCTTGTTGAAGTTATCGATACCTTCAGTAAATAATCCGAATGTTACTGCGCAGAATACCTTACGTGCTCCTCTTTCTTTCATTGCCTTTGCAATGTCGAGCATGGAGTCACCGGAAGAGATCATGTCGTCAACGATGAGGATATCCATACCTTCAACGGAATCTCCGAGGAACTCGTGAGCGATGATGGGATTTCTTCCGTTAACAACAGTCGTATAATCTCTTCTCTTATAGAATGTTCCGAGAGGAACACCGAGAATGGAAGCATAGTACATGGCTCTTCCGATAGCACCCTCATCAGGTGAAACTACCATGAACTTACCCTTGGAGAATGAAAGGTCAGGGATCTGACGGTACATTTCCTTGATGATCTGATAGTTGGAAGGCAGGGACTCGAAGCCTGAAAGAGGGATAGCATTAGCAACTCTCTCGTCATGAGCATCGAATGTAATGATGTTGGCAACGCCAAGGTTATAGAGTTCCTCAAGTGCAAATGCGCAGTCGAGTGACTCACGTGCATTTCTCTTGTGCTGACGGCTCTCATAGAGGAAAGGCATGATTACGTTGATTCTTCTTGCCTTACCTGAGCAGGCGAGGATGACTCTCTTCAAATCCTGATAGTGATCATCAGGGCTCATATGGTTCATCTGGCCGTACATCTTATATGTGATAGAGGGGTTCATTACATCACTGATGATGTAAAGGTCATGACCTCTTACTGTCTGCTTGATAACAGCTTTACCTTCGCCGGAGGAGAATCTTGCATTCTCAACATCGATCCTGTAATCCTGACGGTAGAAGCCGGGATACTTGGATACAAGAGCTTCCTGCTGGTACTCTGATCTTCTCGTAGTGAGATAGTAATTTACCTTCTCTGTAAACTCGACGCTGCCTTTAAGCGGGATAATACCAATAGGAGCCACAGGGGCCATGGGATTCTCGCCGTACTGGTTATATCGGGAATACGATCTCTCATCTGCGGGAACTGAAGTCATTTTGCACCTCTCATTAATTACTCGTCTTTAACATCAAACTCATCAAACAACTCACCGATCCTCATCTGACCCAGGAATTCAGTAATCCTGGAAGTGGAGTTGATAAGATCGGTAACTGATTCATTAGCATTGATTGCCTCGATGATCCTTGCAACATAAGGGATCATGTCAACATTTACGTACCAGTCTCTTGAGAGAAGCTCAGGTGACTGATAGTTAAGATTCGTACAAAGAACGGCCTTGATAACACCGTCTTCATAAGCTTCGTCAAAAGTATCGAGTCCGTCAGTAAATAAACCGAACGGAGCAAGACAGTAGATATCACGCGCACCGTGAACCTTAAGGATCTTGGAAGTACGAAGCATTGTGCTGCCGGAGTTGATCATGTCGTCAATGATGAGAACGTCACGTCCGGAGATATCATCACCCAAGTACTTATAAGCCTTGATGGGATGCTGTCCGTCAACCTTCTTCGTGTAGTCTCTGTCTCTGTAGAATATGCCCAGGGGAAGGTTCATAAGGGAGGAGTAGAAGATTCCTCTGTTAACACCTGATTCATCCGGGCTTACTACCAATGTTCTTTCCTTATCAACGTGAATCGTGTCAAATGTGGAAAGAAGTGTGGTTATTATCTTGTATGCGCTCTTAGGGAAGTCGATACCCATAAGCGGAACTGCATTCGAGATACGTCCGTCATGCGGGTCGAAAATAATGAGATTCGCAACACCAAGCTCATAAAGCTGCTTCAAAACAGCGGCAACATCCATGGATTCGTTAGAAGACTGACGCTTTTCCTGACGTCCTTCATATACGAAAGGCATTATAACGTTGACTCTTCTTGCTTTACCGGAGCAGGTGGATACTATCCTTAACAGATCCCTGTAGTGATCGTCAGGCGAGAGAACACGCTTGTTACCGAAGATGTCGATCGTCTCGTTGTGTGACAGTACATCAGTAATGATAAAGATATCGTGGCCTCTTACAGATTCTTCTATCTGAAACTTGCCTTCGCCGGTCTGGAAACGGACGAGGTTGGAATCAAGAATATAGTTGGATCTGAAATAACCCGGTGTATGAACATAAGGGTTGGAATTTCCTTCAAAACGCTTCTTGCGTTTCTGTGATAAAGTATCACTAACCGCCTTAACAAACTCGGCGTTAGCGTTGTGTGAGATGATACCGATAGGACCGTAAGGTTCAAGCTGTAGCATTTATCTCTCCTTTACCTAATTAGTATCTTTCAACATATAAATAAAAGCAACTGTCCAAATTTTACAATTTTACCGTTCAATTAAAACAGTACTTGGGCAATTGCTTCACGAAGCTCCTGAATACCGAGTTTTTTATCGGATGAAACGGCAAAAACATCAGCATTTTCATCAAAGTTATAAATATCTTTGAGTTCTTCAACGCGCCGTCTCATGCCTTCCTTGGAGAATTTGTCTGCTTTCGTAAATACAACAAAATACCTGATGGAATTCGAGTTCATATACTCGAGCATTGCAACATCTTCTTTTGACGGATCTCTTCTTATGTCCATGAGATGAAGTACAAGGTCGAATTCACGGCCTGAGGTGAAGTAACTGTCGGCAAGAGATGAGAATTCTGCCTTCTTTTCCTTGGAAACCTTGGCATATCCGTATCCGGGAAGGTCTGCGATCCTTAACTTGCCGTCAACTTCAAAAAAGACTACGGCACGGGTCTTTCCCGGTGTCTGGGATACTCTTGCAAGCTTTTTGTTATCGGCAAGTGCATTTATCAAAGATGACTTTCCGACATTAGATCTTCCTGACAGCACAACTTCGGGCATATCAGCCTCAGGACACTGCTTTATTGACGCAGCCAGAGCTGCAAACTTAGTTTTTCTGAAATCGATTTCCATAGCGCGAAAATAGTGTATTCTTGTCGTTTTTTGTCGTTTTTTTTCTTCATTTCGTAGGCAAATCCGCGACTTAAGTATTCTAACATATCATTATGGGTTATAGGTATCAGACGGAAGAATATGTAAGGAAGATAATGGCCTTTTTTACAATGAGGCCCCTTATAATGCCTGCCTTACTTGCTTTGCTGGTAATAAATATCCATGTGGCCGTAAAGCCGGTTGGGGAAACTATATCAGATGTACGCTTTTCAGGTTATGTAAGGCATATCGATTATTATGTTGACGGTACTGCCGAGCTGGAGATAATGACTCATGAATACGGACGTTTGCTTTATAAGACAAACGACAGTTCATATCCTTGTTTGGGGCAGAGCATAACCGTTACGGGTGATATCTATATGCCGGATCCTCCTTCGAATCCGGGAGAATTTGATTATGCGGGTTATCTTCACAGGAGAGGGATAAGAGGGATCATGAAGCCTGATTATATTGAGATAACAGGTGAAGGCAGTAAGATAGCAAGTATTGCATCATTTGTTTCCGGTATGTCGTTTAAGACGAGATGTTATGCATTGTCATTCTTCGAAGGGGATGAGAAGGGACTAGCTGCAGCTGTTTTCACCGGTGATACAACTTTGCTTGATGACGATGTGTCCCGTGCATTCAGATTATCGAACTGCTCGCATCTTCTTGCGGTCTCGGGTACGCATTTTTCGGGATTTCTGATGATCCTTGCTTCGTTTATATCCGCATCGCATATGAAGAAGAAGCACTCAGTCCCTTTGTACATCGTCTTTTGCGTGCTTGTAGGAACATTTACGGGATGGACGGGCTCGGTTACGAGAGCTTCAGTCATGAGTATATGCGCTTTCATGTCGCGCGATCTTCTGTCAGGGATGTCTCTTGCAACGATCCTTATCTTTGCGGAAGACCCGTACGGATGCCTGTCTTTGGGGTATATGATGAGTTTTGCAGCATCTTTATCCATTCATTATGCTGCTCCGAAGATATCTGCATTGCTGGAAAGGATTAGGTTTCCAAAGATTTTGACGGATCTTCTGGTGCCTGTTTTGTCAGCGACGATCGGAATGATGCCTTTCTGGGGGAGGAACTGTTATTACTTCTCATTTTTCCATCTGGGTGTTCAGATAATAGGATCATTTATCGCAACCGTATCCTGTGTTTTCTTTATTCCATCTGTAATAACAGGTCTTCCTTTTGCCTGTACTTTATTACTTAAGTCGCTGTACTACCTAATGAGCTTGTGTTCGTCTGTTTCTTTTGACGGTCCGTCTTCAAGAGGCCTGTCGGATATGTTTATCAAATCCCTGTTTGTTCTTGTCATTGTGTTGCTGATGCCTGATTCGGTGATAAGAAAGATCTTAATGCCTGCGGGATTTTTACTGGTGATGGCAGCATCGGGCTTCATGGCGGCAGATATGATCACGGCGCCAGACGTAACTGTCATATTCATTGATGTAGGGCAGGGGGATTCATGTCTTATTATCGATGATGACTGCTCTTTGTTGATCGACGGCGGAGTGGAGAATGAAGGGCAGTATTCGGTGGCTTCGGTCCTTGATTATTACGGAATAGGTACCGTTGATATCGCGGTTGCCACTCATATGGATGAAGATCATATAGGCGGCATCAATTATCTTGATTCCGAAGGCCGGATTGAATGTGTCATAACATGCCGTGACATAAGGGCTGGGGATAATATAACCATGCCTCAAGACGTTGTTTTTAATTGCGTATGGCCGCATGAATTTCATGACGGCGGTAATGAGGACAGCATAGTATTAAGGATGGAATGCGGCAGCTTTTCCATACTGTATACAGGTGACATCGGGTTTGATTCTGAATATTCCCTTATATCAGAAGGCGCACTTATAGATTCGGATATCCTTAAAGTCGGGCATCACGGTTCAGCTTATTCAACATCAACTGCATTTCTTGAAGCGGTCTCACCGCAAACGGCAATAATATCCGTAGTGAGAAATTCGCCATACGGACATCCCGCGCGGCAAACTATGCAAAGACTCGGGGATTATGGCTGTGAGATCAGAAGAACGGACCTTGAAGGCGCGATAATATATGAATTATCAGTATCTGAATAATTCCTTATAAAGAACTCTGATGGCGTAATCCTTGTATTCTTCAGCGACACCGAACATCATCGAGATCTCGGAAGCACCCTGGTTAACGATTCTCAAGTTGATACCTGCTGCAGAGAGTGCAGAAGCAGCTCTTGCCATGATACCGACTGACTTCTCCATGGCCTGTCCTACGATCATAACGATTGCAAGATCGCGGTCGACCTTAACGGATTCGGCCTTAGCTTCGTTTCTGAAACGGTTGATTACGATCTCTTCCTTCTCGGGAGTGAAATACTTCTTACGTGCAATGATAGTGATGGAGTCGATACCGGAAGGAATATGCTCTATCGGAATACCTTCATCTGCCATGATGTTAAGAAGCGTTGAGATGAATCCGACTTCGTGGTTCATAAGATACTTCGTTACAGTGATGGTAAGGAATCCGCGCTCACCGGCGATACCCGTTACGAGTGAATCGTAATGAGTTCTCTCTGAAACGATACGTGTTCCCTTGGCAGAGGGGTTGTTTGTGTTTCTGATATGTACGGGAATGCCTCTAACGTAAACAGGGTAGAGGGCTTCCTCGTGAAGAACTGAAAAACCGGCATAAGCAAGCTCTCTCATCTCGTCGTATGTAATCTCTGAAATAGGGAAAGGGTTCTTAACAAGACTGGGGTTAACTGCGAAAACATTATCAACATCAGTCCAGTTCTCATAAACATCAGCGTGAACGGCACCTGCGAGGATAGATCCTGTAATATCCGATCCGCCTCTTGAGAAAGTAATAACTCTGCCGTCTCTTCCGCATCCGTAGAATCCGGGGAAGATGCAGATTTCTTTCTCGTGCTTTAATTCTTCAAGATTATCGTATGATTCGCCAAGGATCCTTGCCTTTCCTGCGGCATCGTGCTCAAGGATAAGACCGCACTCCCTGGGGCTGCAGTACTTAGCGGGGTTTCCGATGGAAGTAAGGTAAGCAGCAACAAGTCTTGCGCAGCAATCCTCGCCCATGGCCTTCAATGTATCAAGATATCTGTTCTCGTCAGATGTATCGGAAGAAGCAGCTGCCTTTAAGGTTTCAATGATCTCGGGGAGTTTATCCTCGATGTTAAGGTCATCACAGATCTCTCTGTATCTGTCGATAACCTTATTCAACTGTTCTTCATAAGACTCGCCTGCAAGACCTGCCTTGGCAGTTGCAATGAGAAGATCCGTTACTTTGATATCGTTCTTATCCCTTTTACCGGGTGCAGAAACAACAATGATCCTTCTGTCCGGATCGGCCAGAATGATCTCGCATACTTTCTTTATCTGAAACGCATTCGCCAGTGACGAACCACCGAATTTTGCAATCTTCATAACAGATACCTCTCTTCTTTATCGCACAATATAATATCACAAGATGATTTACTTTTTACTTTTTTATAATTACAATCCTTAAACATGAATATTTTTTCTGCAATGAAGCCCGATAAAGTATGTAAGAGCGTGTATGATCTGCCGCTAGATGAGTTCAAGTCTTCAGGTAAGACGTGCCTTTTGCTTGACTTTGATAATACTTTGGGCCCCGATCATGCCAAGGCTCCCGATAAGTATGCTTACGACTTTATCGCGAAGATAAGGGAGCAGGGCTTTGTTTGTTGTCTTGTATCAAATGCAAAGTCCGGAAGGTCGGCTGGCATTGCCGAGAAACTGGAGATTCCCTGCATAACTTATGCCCACAAGCCGAGGCCTGACGGAGTTAAACGAGCTTTGAAACTCATGAATACAGAAGCCGATAGGGCCGTGATGGTGGGAGATCAGGTCTTTACGGATGTCATTGCCGGAAGGCTTGCCGGGGTTTATACGGTAATGGTCGAGAAGTACTCTCCCAAGGAGATCTGGTATGTTGTGCTTAAAAGACCGCTCGAGAAGTTAGTGAGGCTGATCGGCAGATTTTAAGCCTTCGACTTCCTGTTTTGTAAGGTAACGCCAGTCACCGGGCTTCATGTCACCGAGCTCGATGTTAACGAATCTTATTCTCCTTAGCTTGGTTACCCTGTATCCCAACGCATCGCACATGCGCCTTATCTGGCGGTTTAAGCCCTGCTTAAGAGTTATGCTGAATGTGTGCGTACCCGTGATCTCGACTTTGCAGGGAAGAGTCTTGCGTCCTAAGATCATGACTCCGCATTCCATCTTTTCCTTAAAATCAGGAGCGATCTTATGGTCGACTCTGACGTTATAGACCTTCTCATGTCCGTTCTCACTTCGCAGGAGTTTGTTCACGATGTCGCCGTCGTTAGTAAGCAGAATGAGGCCTGACGAGTTCTTATCAAGTCTTCCGATGGGGAAGATCCTGTCGTCCATATTAAGATAATCGATTATGTTTGAAGGATCTCTTCTGTCTGTGGTGCAGGTTATGCCGAGAGGTTTGTGAAGTGCTATATAAAGCTTCTTCTCCTCGGGAAAAATCTCTTTTCCGTCAATCTTTACTATGCTGTTTTCTTCAACAATGGTGCCGTTTTCCGCAGGAATGCCGTCAACGGTGACCTTACCGTCCATAACGAGTCTGTCAGCTTCGCGCCTCGAGCAGTAACCTGATGAAGCTATGTATTTATTGACTCTTACTCCCATGAGTTGACTACTTCAGCCTTCTTAAGAGTAAACGTGAACTTGGTTCCCTGACCATATTCGCTCTCGACTGTAATGTCTTCTCCCATATATGTTAGAAGCTCCTTGGCGATCGCAAGGCCTAAGCCGGTACCTTTCTTTCCTCGGGCACGGTCAGCCTTGAAGAACCTCTCGAAAATATGATTGATATCGTACTCGTGAATACCCTGACCCGTGTCAGAAACCGAGATAAAGACCTTGCCGATCTCTTCATCATAATCACTCGTGATGGTTATGCTTCCGCCTGATGGCGTATATTTCTTGGCATTATCAAGAAGAATGACAAGGATCTGGTTAACGCGGTCGGGGTTTCCCATAACTGTGGGCAACTCTCCGGTATTTTTATGTACGCTGAAGTAGATACCCGCATCTTTCATTACCGACTTGAATCGGGTCTCGATACTGTCGAGGATCTCATTCATGTTGAAGGGGAACATCCTGAATGCGATCGTTCTTGACTGAAGTTTTGAAAGCTCAAGCATGTCATCGATCAGACGGGAAAGTCGGAGTGTCTCGTTAAGGATGATGTCGTAGTATCTCATGCGGTCTTCTTCGGTCTTTACCATGCCGTCAGAAAGAGGCTCGATGAGACCTCTTAAAGTCTGAAGGGGGGTACGAAGCTCGTGTGAGATGTTGGCAACGTAGTCTCTTCTTGTCATATCAAGCTTATGGGCCTCAGTGATATCACGGAAGAAACTCGTGGCTCCGATACATACTCCGTTATAATCAAACTTCGGAACTATCGTGTATTCATATGCAAAATTCGTTCCTTCCTCTGTCTTCTTGGTGTTCTCGCCGGTCTCCATGCAGTCGGCAAGACTCTCCCAGAATTCTTCAAAAGGGACGATCTGTAGTTTCTTATCAAAAGTTGTCTTATGAGGGACCTTGGAGAAAATGTCGGTCATCTGGTCATTCGAGAAGGTAACCGCACCATTCCTGTCAAACTCGACGATTCCTTCGGATATGATGTTAAAGATGTTCTCAAGTTTATTTCTCTCATTAGTCAGGTCATCGATTGATTTTGACAGACGGTCTGCCATTATGTTGAACGATTCGGCAAGTTCACCCGCTTCACCGACGTGACTCTCGTTCGCTCGTACCTGAAGGTTTCCTCGGCCGTATTCCTTTGCAACCTGATTAACTTCCTGCAAAGGCTCCGTTATGAGCTCAACAAATACAACTGTAGGAAGGAGCATGGCCAGGGCTGCGGCCAAAGTTGAGAGGAAGAGGATGTTTATATAGTCGTTGATAAGATCACTGTCTTCATTAACCAGTGTGTACTGAACGATATAGTATGAGGAATCACCCTTGGTGAAAGGAATGGTCATCAGGAATATGTTATTTCCGAATCCTTCGGCATCAAGGAATGCGAAGCTGCCGTCCCATGCGCTCTCATCATTGAGATTATTGCTTATGTAATCCAAAGCCTGTTGTTTGTTGCCGTCGGCTGTTATATAGACATTGGAAGGAACGATGATCCTTCCGTTCTTGTCGGCAATAAAATACTCCCTGTTAGTTACACAGGAAGGATAGAGAATGTATTTATATATATCCTCAAGGGACATTCTTTCAGATGCTGTATAGATGACCTCAACGAGACGGTCTCTTTGAACTGAAGATTCGTTTATCTGGTAATTATATGAGGCGTTTCTACCTGCGATGCCGAATGCGATTCCTGCGAGCAGTGCTGCAGCAGCGAGTGCTACAAACACAAGAAAGAACATTCTTCGCATTATGTAGCTATGATGAAACACTTAGGAAACCTCGAATTTGTATCCTACTCCATATACTGTCGAGATGTTCCATCTCGAACCGTCGTAAGTAATCTTTTGTCTGATTCTCTTGATATGTGTATCGATCGTCCTTAAGTCACCGTCAAAATCATCACCCCAAACGGACTTTAAGATCTTGTCACGGCTCATGACAGATCCCGGATGGGATGCAAGAAGGTGAAGTATCTCAACTTCCTTAGGTGTAAATGCTATAGGCTTGGAATTAACCTTAACAGAATAGTTCTCGATGTTTATCTCGAGTCCGTCGAATCTTAGTACCTGACTGGTTGAAGGAGATTCTGAAGCCGTTGATTCCGTTCTTCTTAAGACGGCCTTGATCCTTGCAACTACCTCACGGGGAGAGAAAGGCTTAACGATATAGTCATCAGCACCGAGTTCAAGTCCCAATACGCGGTCGATCTCTTCACCCTTAGCCGTAAGGATGATTATGGGAGTTGTCATGGTCTTTCTTAATTCGCGGCATACATCGAGGCCGTTCATCTCAGGCATCATGACATCAAGAAGTATTAGATCGGGGTTATCTGAATAAGCAAGCTTAACGGATTCGTTGCCGTCATAAGCATCCGAATGAGTATAACGCTCATTATCCAGGTATAAACTTAATGACTCGTGTACAATAGGGTCATCATCACAGATAAGAATGTGCGGATTCTGAGACATTATGTTTCCTTTCGTTTAAGCAATACAAAATCTATTATATATTAAATTTTGCCCTTTGAGTGTATAATTTAATTGATTTCTTACGAAAAGGTATTTGTTTATGAAGCATTCGTCTTTAAAGAGAGTAATTTCAACATTATTAATAGTATCGATCGTATTACCGCTTACCGGTTGTTCGGATCTTCTTAAGAAATTTGCAGGAAAAGATGCATCCAAGGTTCTTTCAGCTACCATAGACGAATTCTATGATGATCCTTCAGCCTGGATCGAGTCTAACAGTGACATCGATATGTCCGGTCTTACCGATGCAGGATTACAGCTTGCTCTTGAACAGATAGGTGCTACTTCATATGAGCTCGAAGAACCCAAGGTCAATAACAACAGGGATGAAGCCAAGATAACGGTAAAGTTTACAGGCGTACACGTGCTTGATGATGTTCCGATGGCTACTGAAGAGGAGATAAGAGACTTCATTGAAGACAGCGATACTGAAGACGTTGAGATACAGTTTGTGCTTACGAAGAAGAAGGACAGCTGGAAGATAACCGATCTTAGCGGTATCTATGAAGTATTCTTCCTTCCTTACGAGTCGATAGCATTTGTTGATGAGAACGGAATGCCAACATCGTACTATCAGCCGTTCTTCGAGGATATAGTTGTTGATACTATCTGGTATGATCCGATGTATGGTAATCCCATTAACGGAAGATCAATGATGCAACAGGATGCGGTTGAAGCGGTAGTTTACTTTAATACTCCCGTATATCTTACGTTTACTGCTAACCTTTATAAGAATGATGAGCTTATCCAGACCATGGAAGTAGTGGTTGACGGCGGTACCGTTGCAACGTGCGATTTCTGGGGAGAACGTTATACCAACGGTTCTTATACATGTGAATTGCTCTATGACGGCGGTGTGGTTACTACGTCCGAGTCTTTGACGGTCAACTGATGTTTGTTTCTTCCGGCTGGAAAGATTTTGAAGTCCTGTACGCAGGTGAACAGGAAAAGTATGAAAGGTGGGGGAATGTTCTCTTAAGACGCCCCGATCCTCAGGCAGTATGGCCTGTTTTTAAGGATGGCAGGGAATCATCATGGGATGAGATTGATAAACCCAATGCCGTTTATGTCAGAAGTAATTCCGGGGGAGGAGCTTGGCAGAAATTAAAGTCCATGCCACCCAAGTGGAACATAAATTATGAATCCTTGGGTAAAAAACTTGAATTCATAATCGAGCCCACGTCCTTTAAGCACACCGGACTTTTCCCCGAGCAGGCTTCGAACTGGGATTTTACCGGGAAACTCATATCGGATGCGGTAAAGGCGGGTAGAGATGATATCAAGGTTCTCAACCTTTTCGCTTATACGGGAGCAGCGACTTGTGCTGCGGCTTTGCACGGTGCTGCTGAAGTAGTCCACGTTGATTCAAGTAAGGGCATGATAGCCCGTGCCAAGGAAAACATCGAAGTAAGCGGGCTTAAGGACTCGTATGTCAGGTTTATCAACGAGGATTGCAGGAAGTTCGTTGAGCGCGAGATAAGGCGCGGCAGAAAGTATGACGGAATCATAATGGATCCCCCGAAGTACGGCAGAGGCCCCACGGGCGAATTATGGGAGATTGAGAAATCCCTTTATGAGTTTGTATCAAGAACGGCACTTTTGCTCTCGGATGATCCTTTGTTTGTGGTTATCAGCTCGTATGCAACCGAGCTTGGCGGAAACGCCGTCGGTAACGTGCTTGATCTTACATGTGCAACGAAGTTTGGCGGTAAGACAGTAAGTGAAGAGCTTGGTCTTCCCATAACAAACATGAATATCAACTTGCCTTGCGGACAGGCTTCACGATGGACACCCCGAAAGTAATCTTCGAAGATAACCATCTTCTTGTCGCATATAAGCCCGCGGGATTTCTTTCTCAGTCTGACGGATCTGATGCGCCCGACATGCTTAATTACCTTAAAAGTTACATAAAGGTGAAGTACAACAAGCCCGGAAATGTTTTCCTGGGCCTGCTTCACAGGCTCGACCGTAACGTTTCCGGCGTCATGGTCTTTGCCAAGACAAGCAAGTGTGCTTCACGTCTCTCGGATCAGATAAGAAAGGGTGACTTTACCAAGAAGTACCGAGCCCGGGTTGCGGGTAAGCTTGAAGGCGAAGGGAAACTTGTTAATTACCTCGTAAAAGATGAGAAGAAAAACCTGGTGACTGTTTACGATAAAGAGGTAAAAGGCTCGAAAAGGTGCGAGCTGCTTTACAAAGCAGGAGACTACGACGGTAACTTTACCGATGTTGACATAACACTCATCACAGGCAGGTCCCACCAGATCAGAGCGCAATTCTCGCACATCGGGCATCCTCTTGCAGGAGATACAAAATACGGCGGTCCTGCTTACGGTAAGGGCATTTGTCTTGAGTCGTACAGTATCTCATTTCTGCATCCCGTCTCGGGTGAGAGGGTAGAATTTACCGTTTGATTTGAACTTGCCGATTTTGGTTTATAAGTGTAGTATTCTTTTTATATGTTTTTTAAGCCTGCTAGGAGGGTCCTATGGAAAGAGAAGAGTATTTGAGTGTATATCGTCATTCACTTGCTCATGTTATGGCTAAGGCCGTAATCGAGATATTTGGTAAAGACAGCGTACAGTATGCGATCGGTCCTGAGATCGAGGACGGATGTTACTATGATTTCCTTCTCCCGAGGCCGGTATCCGATGAAGATATCAAGGTCATCGAGGATAAGATGCACGAGATCATCAAAAGGAGAGAGGATTGGACAAGAAGTGAGGTTTCACGTTCCGAGGCTCTCGATATCTTCAAGGACCAGAAGTTTAAGACAGAGCTTATTAATGATCTTCCCGAAGATGAATTGATCACGACATATAAGACCGGTGATGACTTCATCGATCTTTGCCGCGGTCCTCACGTTGATAATTCTCAGGCTCTCATGGGCGCAGCATTCAAGATCAAGAATGTTTCCGGTGCTTACTGGAGAGGTGATGAGAAGAGAGATCAGCTCCAGAGGATCTATCTTTTTGCTTTCCCTACAAAGGATGAGCTCAAGGCTCACCTTACATGGCTTAAGGAAGCACAGGAAAGAGACCACAAGAAGATCGGTGTACAGCTTGACATGTTCATGTTCAGAGATACGGCTCCCGGCATGGCTTACTGGCTCCCGCGTGGATGGATCGTCTATTCAGAGCTTTTGAAGTATTCCCGTGAGCTTCAGTTGAAGCACGATTACAGTGAGATCTCAGCGCCTTTGATCAATAACAAGAAGCTTTGGCTCATCTCCGGTCACTGGGCTCATTACGTAAACAACATGTTTATCGTTCCCGGCATTACAAAGGATACAACGGCATCTGATGCTGTATCTTCGGATGAGACAGCCGCTAATTATTCGATCGAAGCAGAGGATACAATGGCTGCAAAGCCCATGAACTGCCCGAATGCAATGATCGAGTATAAGAGAACGATGCATTCTTATAAGGAACTTCCCATCCGTTACAGTGAGTATGATGTACTTCACCGTAAGGAGAAGTCCGGACAGATGAATGGTCTTTTCAGAGTTCAGGAGTTCCGTCAGGATGATGACCATACATTCGTCATGGAGTCTCAGATCAAGGATGAGATCAAGGACGTAATCGCGATCGCTGATGAGATCTACAATACATTCGGTCTTACATACAGAGCTGAATTCTCCACAAGACCTGAGGATTTCATGGGTGACATTGAGTCCTGGAATGCTGCCGAGGCATCACTTAAGGAGATCCTCGACGAGAAGTACGGAGAGAACAACTACGAAGTTAACGAGGGCGACGGTGCATTCTACGGACCGAAGATCGACCTTCAGATCAAGGATGCTCTCGGACGTGAGTGGCAGTGCGGTACCGTACAGCTTGACTTCCAGCTTCCTCATAACTTTGAACTTACTTACGTTGATCACGACGGTTCCCAGAAGATGCCTGTAGTTATCCACCGTGCTATCTTCGGTTCGCTCGAGAGATTCATCGGTATCATAACGGAGCACTTCAAGGGCGCATATCCTTTCTGGCTCAACCCGTATCAGGTTGCGATCGTTCCCATAAGAGAAGAGCACAACGAGTATGCAAAGAAAGTTGAGAAAGCTTTGAAAGAAGCAGGTATCCGTGTTGAGGCTGATTACAACGACATAAACATGAGAGACAAGATCAAGAGATTCAAGAATATGAAGGATCCTTATATCCTCGTATTGGGTAATGAAGAGGCTGCTGCCAATGAGGTTTCCGTAAACGTACGAGGCTCCAACCAGCAGGTTAGAAATGTTCCTCTTGATAAGTTCATTGAGGTTTGCTCGAAGCTTAATAAGGAAAGAACACTCGAGCTTCCCGGACAGTTCTGATAGCGGGATAAAATGATAATAGTTATGGACCGGAGATTTCCGGTCCATTTTCATTAGTTAAAAGATTCGATCACTTCTTTCATTATCTCGATCCATTCAAGGAAGTCTGATACGGCGGCATATTCGTTAGCCTGGTGACATTGATCTGCATGCCACGGTGCCTGAAGTCCGTAAGCAACGGTATTCGGTATGAATTTTGCATATGTTCCGCCGCCGATTGCAACAGCATCCGTATATTTCTCACGGTAGCCTTCCGTGAATCCGGTCAATCTGCTCATATGCTTGCTCCATATGTCGGTAAGCTTAACTACCGAAGGATCATTCTTATCCGTATAGATTCCTTTCAAAGCAGAATCAATGGTAGCCTCAAGTCCGTACTGTGTTGCCTTACGGCTTAAGTTTCTGAACACGTCATCGAGATCATAGCCGATAGGTACGCGGAAATCGATGATAATGCTGCACTCCTCATCGTCAATCTTAAGAAGGCCGATATTTGATGTAAGAGAGCCTGATTCATCAGGCATGAGACAGCCTGTAAACTCCTTGCCCTTAAATTCGTGGATAAACTTCAAAAGAGGATATTTCTCAAGGTCGATACCCGAATCATGCAGGGTTCTGGCAAGAACTTCGATAGCATTGATGCCGAGATCAGTTCTTGCGGCATGTGCAGGTTTGCCGTTTGCTTTGAATTCCTGTCCTTCGATGACACAACTTGCTTTCGCAGGGACCATGTTTACTGCAGATCCGCCGCAGGCAGTCAGATTCTCACCGTTTTTGTCCACGATCTTAACGTGAAAGATGCTCTTCTCGCTGAAGATGACAGGAAACTCCGCATCAGGCGTTATCGAGAATGCAGGAACTTCATCGTTCTCAACATAATGCTCGATGCAGGAAGCTGTTCTTTCCTCGTCCGTTCCGACAATGAGCCTTACACGGTAATCAGAGGGGATCTTTCCCTCATCAAGAAGCGCCTTCATTGCAAAGAAAGATGCAGCAGCAGGTCCTTTATCGTCTACAATGCCTCTGCCGTACATCAAAGTGCCTTGTTTATCCGATTCCTTGAAAGTCAGTGTGAAAGGATCCGTATTCCAGCCGTCTCCTTCCGGGACAACATCAAGGTGGCAGATGATCCCGAACAGTTTATCTCCTGAACCGAATTCTACGTAACCCGCACGATTACCGACATTTCCTGTCTTAAATCCTAATTTGTCAGCTTCGCCAAGGAAATAATCCAAAGCTTCGCGCGGACCTTCACCGTAAGGCGCACCATCTGCGGCATCACCGCCGACAGATCTGATACTGATTAGTTTTGTAAGGAAATCCTTTTGATATTGTGTAAGAGACATTGAGAACCCCCTTTCTGTTTGTTATATTATTACAAAAATCGGCAGGTTTACATAGATAAAAGCATGAACGGCATCAGGAACAGACAATCAGATAACAAGACGGCATACTATGTCATAACGATAGTGTCTTTTCTGATACTCCTGCAGCCCATAGCCAGGATCATTAAACTTACCGCGAATGTACCTACCGCCTCGATCATCCTTAACGGATACAATGAGTTAAGAGACTATGTAAGCTTCAGATTGGCTCACTTTGCAGTAGAGGGGATAAACCCGTATACGGTATCTTTCCTTGAACAGACCAATGTACCGTTCATCCCGTTGTATCCAGGACTTAATCCTTTGCTTGTCGCGATAATATGCAGGTTTACGGGATTTTCCATCATGGCAGGATTCTACATCGTTAATCTTTTCATGCTTTCTGTCACTGCATTTAACATGTGGCTCATCATTAAGGAGTTTATCAGGAACAGATTCATAGGGATCCTATGTACCGTCATTAATGTTTCTACATTCTTTTGTCTTTTCTGTTCTCCGCTCGGAGCGCCTATCTTTAATTTCCATACGGATACTATAGGTATCTGCTGTACTTCTTTTCTGCTTCTTGTTGCATATAAGAAGAGGGAGAATACTTTGCTTCTGGCCATTCTTTCTGTTTTGCTTGTCTTTACAAAACAGATACTTCTTATCATGGTGCTGCCTTTGTTCATCTGGTATCTGATCATCAACAGGAAACTTGCATTAAAGTACTTTCTGGAGTCGGTTGTAACAGGAATAGTCTCATTTATATCAGTTCAGTTATTGTTCCCTCTTTATTGGACAGAGACTATCTACATGCAGTTCAGCGTAAGTGCCAATTACGGGACCATTATTGATGCATTGAAGAACATCGGTGACTTCTACTATAAGTACTACATGTTCCCGGTTCTTATTGTTTTGGGAATTATCGGAATGTTCATATTCAGAAAGAAGGCCGGTAAAGAAACCAAACTTACTGCCGTCATAAGATCATTGACTCATGAGGAAAGCTTCATCCTGTATCTGATACTGAATATTGTGATTGGAACCGCGGTTTTGCTTTATCTTGCCAAGTGTCAGGAGGATGGCTACAAGTTTTGTCAGGATATCCTGTCGCCGTCTTTGTTCCTGCTTTTGATATTTGTGTGGAATAAGTGTTTTGCAGGAAGTATCACGGCAGAAGGAAAGGCGAAGGTTTACTGGGAGGCAGCCGTCCTCATAGCTTTATGCGTTGCCACCACGATAACCTACAGCCACTACAGGGCAAGTTACTATCTTCGAAATGACTATGCCGCTTATCTCGAGCTTGACAGCGCCATATCGGAGCACGAAGGCGGGAATATGTATCTTGGCATGAATTCGACCCAGTATCTTCTGAACAGAGATATATGGGAGGCTGATAATATCTGGTTTAATGACGGTCAGATCGAATACTTTGTGGGTGATATGTATAACAACCCCGTTGCTGACAGGCTGTTTTACAGTGAGGAGATTTCCGTTGCCGCCAATGATTACGTAGATCAGGTCAATTCAATGATAGGAAACCGTGAGTTCTGCCTTGTTGCGACATGCCGCGATGAGATAATCGACATGGATCTTCTTGAGGCTAATTACTATGTTTCCGGTGTGTATTGGATAAAGACAGACACGAACGGTTCCTGTGAAGTAAAAGTCTGGCTTCCTGTCGGCCAATAAATATATAAAGAAAGTACTTGCCTGTACACAAACTATTTGTTAATATACTCGGGCATAAAAATCACGCGGGACGAAAAATTCTTGTGCTTTAAGTAAAGTTAGGGTCCTGCGGAAGAAAAACAAGGAGGATTATTTTTATGCCCGTTATTTTAATGAAGCAGCTGCTTGAAGCAGGCGTCCACTTCGGACATCAGACAAGAAGATGGAACCCCAAGATGAAGGAGTACATCTTCACAGAGCGTAACACCATCCACATCATTGACCTTCAGAAGACCGTCAAGAAGATTGACGAGGCTTATGATGCTATGAAGGAACTCGCTGAGAAGGGCGACATTCTCTTCGTAGGTACAAAGAAGCAGGCTCAGGATTCCATCAAGGACGAAGCTGAGAGATGCGGTCAGTTCTATGTAAACAACAGATGGCTCGGCGGTACACTCACAAACTTCAAGACGATCAAGACAAGAGTTGCAAGACTTCTTGAGCTCCGTGAGATGGAGCAGAATGGTCACTTTGACCTTCTTCCCAAGAAGGAAGTTGCTAAGCTTAAGCTCGAGATGGCTAAGCTTGATCTTAACCTCGGCGGTATCGTAGGAATGGACAGACTCCCCGCAGCTTTGTTCATCGTTGATACAAAGAAGGAGCACCTCGCTGTATCTGAGGCAAAGAGACTTGGTATTCCGATCGTTGCCATCGTTGATACAAACTGTGATCCTGACGAAGTTGATTATGTAATCCCCGGTAATGACGATGCTATCCGTGCAGTTAAGCTCATCGCTGGTAAGATGGCTGATGCTGTAATCGAGGCACATCAGGGTGAGGACTTCCAGGGTGAAGTTGCTGACGAGCAGGCTGTTGAGGCTTCTGCTGAGGAAGCACAGTCCATCGAGGAAGTTGCAGCTTCTGAGGAAGCTTGATCAAAACAATAAATAATCCAGGAGGATACATAAATGGCTATTACAGCACAACAGGTTAAGGAACTTCGTGATCTTACAGGTTGCGGTATCATGGACTGCAAGAAGGCTCTTATCGAGTGCGACAGCGATATCGAGAAGGCTAAGGACTGGCTCCGTGAGAAGGGTATGGCTAAGGCTGAGAAGAAGGCAAGCAGAGTTGCTGCTGAGGGTGTAGTTGCTTCTGTTATCTCCGATGATCAGAAGACAGGTGCAATCGTTGAGATCAACATCGAGACAGACTTTGCAGCTGCTACAGATAAGTTCAAGGCTTTTGTTGAGACGATCAAGAACCAGATCATGAACGTTAAGCCTGCTGACATCGAGGCTCTCAAGGCTTCTGCTCTTTACAATGATTCTTCCAAGACAGTTGAGCTTGCTACTAAGGAAGCTATCGCTGATATCGGAGAGAACACTTCTGTAAGAAGATTCTCATTGTTTGAAGTAAACGGCAACGGTGCTATCACATCTTACATCCACATGGGTGGTAAGGTTGGTGTTCTCGTTGAGTTCACAACAGGTGATGATGCAGTTATCACAACAGATGCTTTCCAGACATTTGCTAAGAATATCGGAATGCAGATCGCAGCTTCCAACCCTTCATGGGTAGCTGAGTCTGAAGTACCTCAGGAAGCTCTCGACAGAGAGGTTGAGATCATCAAGAACAAGGCACTCGAAGAGGGTAAGCCTGAGCAGATCATCGAGACAAGAATCGTTCCCGGTCAGATCAAGAACTTCTATAAGCTCAATGTTCTGCTCAACCAGGAGTATGTAAAGGACGAGGATCAGACGATCGCTCAGTACATCGAGGCTACTTCTAAGGAGCTCGGTACTGATATCTCTGTTGCAAGATTCGTTCGTTACGGTTTGGGCGAAGGCATCGAGAAGAAGGAAGAGGATTTTGCTGAGGAAGTAAGAAAGCAGGCTGGTCTTTAATTAAGATCAACTGATACTTAATCAGATTACTTAACTGCCGGTCGGATTTATTCCGGTCGGCAGTATTTATAAGATTATGATTTATTTTGATAACAGCGCGACTACAAAACCCTGTGATGAAGTGATCACGGTCCTTAATGAAGATCTTACGGGTGAGATGTGGGGTAACCCCGGTTCTTTGCATAAACTCGGCATCAAGGCAGCCGAGGCTTATGACAAAGCTCATGAGACCTGCGCATCCGTTCTTGATTGCGATAAGAAGGAACTCTACTTTACTTCATGCGGAACCGAGAGTGCGAACACAGCTATCCTCGGGTTCATGAAAGCAAACCCGCGTGCAGGGAAGACGGTTATATCCACAAGGACTGAACACAAGTGTACTCTTGAGTCCCTCAACGAACTTGAGAAACTAGGGTTTACCATCAAGTATGTTTCTGTTAAGCGTGACGGAAAGCCCGATCTTGATGAGCTTAAGTCTTTGCTTTCCGACGATGTTGCTCTGTTATGTTTTACTCATGTTAATAATGAAACCGGGGCGTTGCTTCCTCTTGATGAGATAAGCGCAATAAGAAAGGAATTCGCTCCTAAAGCGGCTCTTTATGTCGATTTCGTTCAGTCTCTGGGAAAACTTCCCATCGACCTTAAGAAGATGGGTGTTGATATGGCATCCTTCTCAGCTCATAAGATACACGGTATCAAGGGCGTAGGACTTCTTTATGTACGTAAATGGATTAAAGCGGCGCCTCTTATCATAGGCGGAGGACAGCAGGACGGAATGAGATCCGGTACTCAGAGTCTTCCCCTGGCACAGGTCATGGCTACGGCCATCAGGCAGGCGGAGGATCACCGTGCTAAAGCTTACGAAGAGGTAAGTAAGATAAACAGCTTCTTAAGACAGGAACTTCAAAGCAGAGGGGCTAAGATCAACTCTCCCGATGATGCCGTTCCTTTCGTTCTTAATGTAGCATTTGAAAACTTCCAGTCAGAGACAATGCTTCACTGCCTTGAGATGCATGATATCTATATTTCCACTGTCTCTGCATGTTCTTCAAAATCAAAGAAACCGAGTTATGTCCTGGAAAGCATGGGCATAGACAGGAAGGTATCCTCTAACAGTGTGAGGCTGTCATTTTCGCGTTATAATACTATGGATGAAGCGAAAAGCTTCATTAAGGCGATAGATCAGATCTATGAGATATATGAGGTTAATGTAAGGTAATGGCAACTAACGTTATTTTGGCAAGAATGGGTGAGGTTACTCTCAAGGGCTTGAACCGCGGAAGGTTCGAGTCACAGCTTATGGGAAATCTCCGTTACAGGTTAAGACAGTTCGGAAAGTTAAGCATATTCCAAAGTCAGAGCCGTATCTGGATCGAGGCTAAAGAGGAGGGAAATCCCTACTTCGAGAATGACGAAGCTGCAAAGGAACTGATGGTTGCAGTTACACAGGTGTTCGGTATCGTATCCGTCAGCCTTGCCCGTAAGTTCGAAGGTGATATCAACGATATCGATTATAATGCCAAAGAATATGTTGCTTCTTATCTTGAACAGAATCCTTCGTTTAAGACTTTTAAGGTTGAATATAAAAGGGGAAATAAGTCTTTCCCGATGAATTCTCCTGCCATATGCGAAGAGGTAGGATATTTCATTCTCGAGAATTTCAAGAATCTTACGGTTGACGTGCATAATCCTGATTTCGTACTTAATGTAGAAGTCAGGGATCATAATTATGTATATGCAGGTAAGATGATGGCACACAGAGGCCTTCCCGTAGGTACAGCAGGGAAAGGAATGCTTCTTTTGTCGGGAGGCATTGATTCTCCTGTTGCAGGTTTCATGATGGCATCACGAGGCATGCCTATCGATGCAGTTTATTTCCACTCTTATCCGTATACTTCCGATCAGGCAAAACAGAAAGTAATCGATCTTGCAAAGATCGTTTCAAGGTTCTCCGGAAGAATGAAGCTTTATGTTGTTGACTTTACCAAGATCCAGCTTGATATGGTGAAGAATTCACCTCACGATATGCTTACCATCGTAATGAGAAGAGTCATGCTTCAGATAGCAGAGCAACTCGCCATTAAGGATGATTGCAAGTGCCTCATAACAGGTGAGAGCCTTGGCCAGGTTGCAAGCCAGACTCTTGAAGCCATTGCTATTACGAATGAAGTTGTTGACATGCCGATCTTAAGACCCCTTATCGGTATGGATAAGGAAGCTACGATTGAGATTTCACGCAAGATAGATGCTTTTGAGACATCCGTACTTCCTTATGAGGACTGCTGCACCATATTCGTTGCTAAGCATCCCAAGACTCACCCGAAGCATTCCGATATTGAAGAAGCCGAGAAGAATCTTGATATCGAAGCCATGGTAAAGCAGGGTGTTGAAGAGAATCTCGAGGTCATTGAGATATGAAGATAGGAAAGCTCTCTAACGAACAGCTTTCTAAGCTTGTATTAAGCAGATTACCTGCGCTCTCGTCTTCGACGGTTGTCGGAGCGGACATAGGTGCTGATTGTGCATGGATAGACCTTGGCAATCAGATGATGGTCATATCATCCGATCCGATAACGGCAGGAGGGATGGAGTCCGGTACTCTTACCATCCACGTCTCATGCAATGACATTGCTGCCTGCGGAGTTAAGCCTGCCGGCATACTCATAGATATCATTGCACCTCCTTCGTGTGATGAGAATGACATATCGAGGATAGTTGAGGATGCTTCCAATGAAGCGCGTAAGATAGGTGTCGATATCGTCGGCGGTCATACGGAAGTATCTGAGTCGGTTAATACTTTTGTAGTCATCTCAACCGCATTCGGATTGATAAGCAAAGATCATCCCGTTCCTCTCGGACGTGCGCTACAAGGGGACAGCCTCATTCTTACAAAGACCTGCGGAATAGAAGGTTCTTACATTGCCGTAAAGGAACATGCTTCCAAATTGTCTTCTTTGCCTTCTGAAATGATCTTACGGGCAGAAGGTTATTCTTCAATGATCTCAGTCGTTCCAGAAGGTGTTATCTGCGGGGAACTTGAAGCATCTTCCGGTAAGTCAAATGACCGTGGATATAAGCTTTGTGCTGCTGATCTTCTGCATGATGTTACTGAGGGCGGTGTTCTCGGTGCTGCTTATGAGATGGCTCATATATCAGATCTCGGTTTATATGTTGATGAGAGACTGATTCCCATTACTGAAGAGACTCAGAAGATATGTGAGACGCTTAACATTAATCCGTTCAGACTTATCTCATCAGGTTCCATGCTTATCGCTTCTTCAGAGCCCGAAAGGATTCTTGAAGCTCTTAAAGATGGCGGAGTTGATGCCTGCGTTATTGGAAGGTTTATGTCGAAGGAAGAAGGCTTTATTAGGATTGATAAGTTGACGGGAGAAGAATTGGAACTTACTCCGCCTGAAGCGGACGAATTGTACGGTATGTGATATGAAAGCCATAAAGCAATTCATGGTCCTCATAGTTATAGTCCTGATCTGTGTGTTTGTTTACAGGCACTATAAGCCCGAGATCGTTGATTTTCTTAATGATAAGGGGATTAATGTCCCCGGAATAACAGACAATACACAACTGTTTCCTACGACGGATAAGATAACCGATCAGAATGGTAATTCATCCGTTGTTGTTAACATTCCTTCGATGTATACCGAGAATGTTACCCCCGATATGATCAATACGATACAGCAATCATCAGACGGACGTCTGGTCGTAAGTACGCAGGAAGACGGAAGCATTGACCTTACAATGACTCCCGAATACCAGGCACAGATCATCAACGAGGTAAGTAATTATTTTGATCAGACTGTTCTTGCTGAGATGATCAGCGGCAATGTTACTGCCATAAATCATAATGAGTATTATTCTGTTTTCACGGTTACATGTACTCCGGGAATGCAGGAGAATGATTATCTTACCCTTGCAGGTAAACTCTTTGCTGCGGGAAAGGCTTATTCATCTTTGTCAGGTCTTTCAGGTGACAGCATACTGGTTGTTTTTGTAAGCAGTGAAACAGGTGAAGTAACCAATTCCTACAGGTCCGATAATATCGCAGAAGGTCTTGCATCCGATGTCACCGGAATTGCTGAAGATCTCGTTGACCGCGCCGTAGGAAATCTGTTCTCTTAAGTTGATGAATTCAATGCAGCTGCGAGTGCCTGATATGTATTGATGGCATCGTTCGAATGCAGATGACTCGATGAATTCGTATTATTATCGTAAGCTCCGAAAGTAACGAAGATGTATTCATGTCCGTTAATGGTGGCTGCGGTTGCAAGGCACTGACCTGCTTCTGTAGTAAATCCTGTCTTGCCGCCTATGAATGTACCGCCTTCAAAATCCATTGAAGACAAAGTCTGGTAGAAAGTACTGTAGATGGTAAATCCTCCGGGATGGTATGTTGTCGGAGTTGTTGTGTACATGGTCGTAGAGAATACCTCTCTGAACTTATCATTATGAAGACCTGCGCGAAGCAAAGTTGCCATGTCTCTTACAGTAGAATAGTGATTGACGTCATGAAGTCCCGTACAGTTGGTAAAATTGGTTCCTGTCATTCCGAGTTCTTCTGCACGCTGATTCATGAGATCAACAAATGCCTGTTCGGAACCTGCAACAAGATTTGCAATGCCAAGACAGCACTCTGCACCGGATCTTAACTGCAGTCCATACAAAAGATCGTTTACCGTTATGGGTTCGTTACATTCAAAACCTGCAGTTGAAAGATCTGCATAATAGAGCGTGTCATAGATCTCACGGGGAAGAGGAGTTACCTCGTCATAATCGGTAAGGTTCTCACAGGCAATCAGGAGTGTCATCATCTTTGTTACTGATGCAGGGAAAGCCTGTGTATCAGCATTCTTCTCGTCTATGACTGCGCCTGTCTCGGCGTCGATAAGGATTGCTTCGTTACTGTAGATGCCTGTAAGAAGATTCATCTCGGGATAAGGCGTTGGTGTTGGAGTAGGTGTAAAAGACGGTTCGGTCTGTTGCGTTTCTCCGGGCTCCGCAGGGCTTGAAGGAGCTTTTACATTATCATTTGAATTGCCTTTGCCCAGGTTAATGATAAGCAGGGCAATAATAATTATCGCTGCACAGAAACCAAACAAAAACAGTTTGCCGCGAGCGTTTAACTTTATCTTTTTGCGTCTTTTTGTATTTGCCATGTTTCAATTATATAATTTAAGAGATTTTTTCATATTACCGTAGCATTATATTTATATGTCGGAGGGGAAAGATGGATTTTAAAAAGAGATTGAAACTGGCCGGGGGGTGTGCGGTTGCTTCCGCATTTTTGGGCAGTTTCCTGTTCTTGTTCTTATCAGAATCATTAAGATCTTTGGCGTTTACAAGCGTTATTGCAGCGGCGGTCATATTCGTTGTCTGTCTTATTCTTATATTCGTATTGGAAGGTAAGCCTTCCAAAGTAAGGATTCCCGTATTTGCCGCAGTCATAGTTGCAGGAATGATAGCATTGTTTTCCGTTACAACTTATGAGATCGGCGTAAGAATGACATTCAGACCTCATTTTGACGAAGAATGCTATGATGAGCTTTCCGATATGGAAGGTAAGGTTGAACAGATATCCGTAGACGGTATCAGCGGCTGGCGTCTGTTTGCAACTGACGTTCCTGCCGATAAACCGCGTCCCGTTATTCTCTACTTTGGAGGTAACGGTGAGGATTCGTCCCGTAAGATCGATTATCTGATCAAGAATAATGAACTTTCATTCCTTTACTCGGATTATGATTTCATCTACCTTGATTATCCGGGTTACGGATTAACGGAAGGAAGCCCCGGCGAAGAATCATTAAGAGAGTTTGCACTTAAGGCTTATGAGATCGTTTCTTCATTACCGACGACTGATGCTGTAACTGTTCTTTCTTACTCATTGGGTAACGGCCCTGCCGTATACCTTGCTTCTTCGGATGAGGTTGAGATAAGGGAACTCATTTTACTTGCACCTTATAATTCAGGTTATGATCTTTATAACAGTGTCTTTAATGTATTCTATGGACCCATGAGGCTTCTTGTTGCATATAAGATGCCTGTTTATCAGTATGCTTCTAATGTAACCTGTCCTGTAACGATAATCGCATCGTCAGATGACGAGGTAATCCCCATTGAATCTTCAAGAGAATTGTTCAGTGCGTTTACAGGAGCTTCAACGAATTTTGTAAACATAGAGGGTGTACTGCATAACGATTTCTGGACAGAACAAACCGCTCTTGAAGAGATTGAGCATTGTTTGGAGGGTTGATGACATGAGAACAGATATGAAATACAGACTGACACTTGCTTCCGTCATAGCTCTTGTTCCTTTGGCTCTTACGGCGCTTTACATATTCATTGCATTCTCAAATTCGATCTTCCTGGGGATTTTCCCTTTGTACATACTGACCGGAGCCTTCGTTCTGACGTTTATCTTAAGCTTCGTCCCGTTCATGAAGGACCATATGTGGCTGTCCATCTCGGCTGTTATGCTTTTGTCCGGACTGTCGGGGCTGATACTGTGGCTCGTGATTTGATTAATATAATAATAAATAGTAAAATTTCAAAGATTTCGCGAATACGGAGAATGATCTTTGTTTAAGAGAATTGTATCAGCTCTTATGGCCTGTGCCATGTTATTCATAATGTCAGAACCTGTTCTGGCTTATGCTCGTTATGAAAGATACGAGATGATGTGGAACGATGCCACGGATGCTGAGCGTTATTTTATGCCGACTGAAGTTAAGGCTTATGCCTGCGGCTTATCGACGGCTGATTTTATCTTTTTCGCGAGAGTTGTAGAGGGTGAGGGTGCTGATGACGATTACAACATAACGGATAAGGTGCTTGTTGCCGCTACTGTACTTAACAGGACCAACTGCGGTAGATGGCCCACAAGAACCGTTATCGCCACGCTGCAAAGACCCGGACAGTTTGAAGTCGTCGATCAGGAGACTCATGAGGTTCATGCGGGTAGGTCACTTGATTCCGAATGGTCTATCGTAATTGCTTACAGAATGGTCGAAGACCTTGAGATCGACTGCCACATGGTCTATTACAACGCATATGGTTTTACGGGTTATTCAAGAGCTTATACTAACTATGCATTCTTTGGAGGGAACTATTTCTCGGTAATACCCTGTACGTGTGATTACTGCACGAACAGAATGCCGGGATGGGTTGAGGATGACGTCGAGATGTTGCCGGATTCTTTTGAAGTTTTAAGACCGGACGGTGTCGGACCTAATTACAGATAACAAATATCAGGAGGATAAATCAATGTACGACAAGATTAAGGCAGAGGATTCAGAAGTTTATTCTGCAATTATGCAGGAGCTGACAAGGCAAAGAGACAAGATCGAGCTCATTGCATCCGAGAACATCGTTTCAGAGGCAGTTCTCGAGGCAGCAGGATCAGTTCTTACAAACAAGTATGCCGAGGGCTATCCCGGAAAGAGATACTACGGCGGATGCGAGTACGTTGATATCGTTGAGCAGCTCGCTATCGACAGAGCTAAGCAGTTGTTCGGAGCTGAGTATGCAAATGTTCAGCCTCACTCAGGAGCTCAGGCTAATACGGCTGTTTATTTCTCGATTCTTGAGCCCGGTGACAGGATCCTCGGTATGGATCTTTCTCACGGCGGACACCTCACACATGGCATGAAGCTTAATGTTTCAGGTAGAACATATGAGTCTGATTTCTATCAGGTAAACAAGGAAACAGGCGTTCTTGATTATGAGGAAGTAAGACAGAAGGCTCTCGAGTTCAAGCCTAAGGTTATCGTTGCAGGTGCTTCTGCTTATCCCAGAATCATCGACTTCAAGAAGTTCCGTGAGATCGCTGATGAAGTAGGCGCTTACCTGTTTGTTGACATGGCTCACATTGCAGGTCTGGTTGCTGCAGGTCTTCACCCGAATCCGGTTCCTTATGCTCATATCGTTACAACAACAACTCACAAGACATTAAGAGGACCCCGCGGCGGTATCATCCTCACAAATGATGAGGCACTTGCCAAGAAGATCAATTCAGCAGTATTCCCCGGACAGCAGGGCGGACCTCTCATGCACATCATTGCCGCTAAGGCAGTTGCTTTCAAGGAAGCACTCTCTCCTGAGTTCAGAGACTATGCTAACCAGATCGTTAAGAATGCAAAGGCTATGAGCGAAGCTCTCCTTGCCAGAAACGTTAATCTCGTATCCGGCGGAACGGATAATCACCTCATGCTCATTGACTTGAGAGGAACAGGTATTACAGGTAAGGAGCTTCAGTTGAGACTCGATGACTGCAATATCACAGCTAATAAGAATACGATTCCTTTCGATCCTGAGAAGCCTTTTGTTACTTCCGGCGTACGTATCGGTACTCCTGCAGTTACAACAAGAGGCATGAAGGAAGAGGACATGGTTGAGATCGCTGATCTTATCTCCATCTGCATCTTCGATTATGAGAACAGAAAGGATGAGGTAATCTCCAGAGTTGCTAAGCTCACGGAGAAGTATCCTCTTTACGAAGACTTTAAGTAATGTCTGAGGAAGAACTGTCCAGGCAGCCGCTTCCTTACAGAATGGCTCCAAGGACCTTGGATGAATACGTAGGTCAGGAGCACATTGTCGGAAAAGGAAAACTACTGAGGAGGATGATTGAGGCAGACCGTCTGTCCTCGGTCATCCTTTTCGGACCTCCGGGAACGGGAAAGACGGCACTCGCAAGAGTCATAGCGAACTCGACTACGTCGAAGTTCCGGTCTTTGAATGCGGTTACATCAGGTGTGTCCGATATAAAGGCAGTTATAGAGGATGCCCGTAACCCCATCTTGTCTGAAGGAAAGAAGACAGTTCTATTCATCGATGAGATCCATCGTTTTAATAAGCTCCAGCAGGATGCTCTGCTTCCTTTTGTGGAAGACGGAACCATAGTGCTGGTAGGTGCTACCACGGAGAATCCTTTCTTCGAGGTAAATAAGGCTCTCGTATCAAGATCGACGGTATTGCAGCTTTATCCTCTTACTGATGAGAATATCTGCACTATCTTGAGGAATGCCGTAGATGATAAAGAGCGCGGATACGGTCTTACGGACGTAAAGATCGAAGATGCGACGTTAATGAAGATGGCAGGCCTGTCGGGCGGTGATGCGAGAAACAGTCTTAAGGCTCTCGAGCTTGCCGTTATAACGACTGCTCCCGATAAGAACGGATGCATCAATATTACCGATGAAGTAATAAGCGACTGCATGCAGAAAAGAACGGTCCTGTTTGATAAGGACGGAGAGAGCCATTATGACAACATAAGCGCGATGATAAAGTCTATGAGAGGCTCTGATCCCGATGCGGCGGTACTTTATCTTGCAAGAGCATTGGAAGGCGGGGAGGACATAGAGTTTCTTGCCAGAAGGATACTGATATGTGCAGCTGAAGATGTCGGTCTTGCTAATCCGAATGCCTTGCTCATTGCAAGTGCGGCTTATCAGGCTGCTGCTGCGGTCGGAATGCCTGAGGCGAGGATACCTCTGGCTGAGGCGTGCATAACCGTAGCTTCCTCACCTAAGTCGAATGCCGCTTATCTTGCAATTGACAAAGCGCTCGGCGACGTTAGGTCACAAGACACCGGCACTGTTCCCATGCATCTTCGAAATGCACCTGCAAAGGGAATGGAGGACTTGGGATACAGCGTGGGTTACAAGTATCCGCATGACTTCCCGGGTCATATAGTTAAGCAGGAATACATGCCTGAGGCTTCAAGGGGTAAGAAATACTATGAACCGACTGATATCGGATATGAGAAGCGAATTGCCGAGTATCTGTCTTATGTGGAAAAGGAGACGAACAAGAATGATTAAGAAGATAACTTCATTGGTTTTGATATGTGCATTGAGTCTGTTTGCAATTGCCGGATGCGGCAGCAGGACAGACGAATTTGTAACCATAGATAATGTTAATCAGTCTTCGATCAATGTGGCTGAAGGATTCTTCCAGTCCATATTCACAGGTGACAGGGAGATGTTCTTTGCGTGTTACCCTGATTCCTTCAAGGAATTCGAGAACGTAGACGGAGAGAGGGTGGATATGGATCAGATCTTTGATCAGTATTCTGCTGATTCTCTTCCTGAATATACTTATCTTGGAGCATCAGTATCTGGATATAACGATTATGTTGAAGAGAATAACTATGATTTCCCTTCGCTGCAGACCGATATCTCAATTATCCACCATATGGATGTCGAACAGATCGAGGCTGCTCAGATCGTAAAGCTGAGACTTAACTTTCAGAACGAAGACGGCGAGCGTCTGACTACAGATGTCTATATTCTCGTATATAAGGCCGGTCCTGCGTGGTATGTGTTCGAATTGCAAAATTCAGACGCTGAATTTGCCGTTTGATATTGTTAATTTTGCTATTGAATCAAACAGGTCCGTGTGGTAGTATGTTTGCGTACTAAGGACAACTGTCCACGTACGAAGGACAGTTGATAGAATGGAGTTATGAAAATGGAACAGAAATTGAAAGTAGGCGTCATTGGCGCAACGGGTTATGTAGGACAGAGATTCATCAGTCTTCTTGAGAATCATCCCTGGTTCGAGTGTGTGGCATTATGTGCTTCCCCTAGATCAGCAGGCAAGCCCTACGAAGAAGCTGTAGAGGGCAGATGGAAGATTGACAGACCCATGCCCGAGTATGCAAAGAAACTCGTAGTTTACGGAACTGATGAGATCGAGAAGTTCTGTGAGCAGATTGATTTTACTTTCTGTGCTGTTGATATGAAGAAAGATGAGATCAGAGCCCTTGAGGAGAAGATCGCAAAACTAGAGACGCCTGTCATCTCCAATAACTCAGCTAACAGATGGACGGATGATGTCCCGATGATCATTCCTGAGATCAATGCCGATCATGCTGCATTGATCGATGCACAGAGAAACAGACTCGGAACAAAGCGCGGATTCATTGCAGTTAAGCCTAACTGTTCAATCCAGAGCTATGTACCTGCTTTAACGCCTCTTCTTTCATATGGCGTAGAGAAGATCTCCGTATGCACGTATCAGGCTATTTCCGGTGCAGGAAAGACGTTCGAGTCCTGGCCTGAGATGGTAGGTAACCTTATTCCTTACATCGGCGGCGAAGAAGAGAAGTCCGAGAAAGAGCCTTTAAAGGTATGGGGTAAGTTTGCAGGCGATCACATTGAACTTGCAAGTGAGCCGGTTATCTCTGCACAGTGCTACAGAGTTGCGGTTCAGGAAGGTCACACGGCTGCAGTTTCCGTAAGCTTCAAGAATAAGCCTTCTAAGGAAGACATGATCAAGGCCTGGAACGAGTATGTCGGTGAGGCACAGAAGCTCGAACTTCCTTCAGCTCCCGAGCACTTCCTTCAGTATCTTGAAGAGGACAACAGACCTCAGCCTAAGCTTGATGCAATGTTCGGCAACGGAATGGGCGTCAGCGTAGCAAGACTTCGTGAGGATAACATCTTTGATTATAAGTTTGCTTGTCTTTCACATAATACTTTAAGAGGAGCAGCAGGCGGCGGAATGCTTACGGCTGAACTTCTTACGAAGAAAGGATACATTACTGCCAAGTAATGCCTGTATTAAGCGTCGATAACATAACTGTAAGTTTTGATTCCCGGCGCGTTCTTGACGGTATAAGCTTCACCGTAAACCAGGGTGACAAGATAGCTTTTATCGGAAACAACGGAGCCGGGAAATCAACACTATTCAAAGCCGTCAAAGGGGTGATGATCCCCGATGACGGTAAAGTTTTGTTACATGGAAATACCACACTGGGATTCCTGTCACAGAACATGGATGAACAGGATCTGAGTTCCGACACATTAAAGCCGTCTCACATGACCGAAGTCGAAGATGAGATGAAGAGGATAGAGTTTGAACTTCAGACTGATTCATCCAAAGAAAAACTTGATGAATATGCCAAAGTAAGCGCCAGATATGAAGCAATGGGCGGTTATGATTATGAATTCAGGATAAAGGAGGCTCTGGCAGGCTTAGGTCTTAAGGAGATCGACGCGAGAACGGATCTCATGACTCTCTCCGGAGGCGAGAAGATGAGAGTGTGCCTTGCAAGGCTGATCGTCGAGAGACCTGACATCCTGATGCTTGATGAGCCTACCAACCATCTTGATGCCGATGCTATCGAGTGGCTTGAGGACTATCTCAAGTCTTATAAAGGCTCGGTATTTGTTATCTCACATGACCGTCACTTTATTGATGCTTTTGCAAACAGGGTGATTGAGCTTGACGGCGGTCATATAACTCAGTACAAAGGTAACTACGACAGTTATAAACAGCAAAAAGAGGAGTTCCTTAAGACTCAGAAACGTGTTGTCGAAGCCTTGGAGAAGGAGCTTGAACATCAGCTTGATGTAAAGCAGACCATGCTGTCACACAGGAATATCTCAGGCTACCATCAGCGTGAGAAGATGGTAGATAAGTTAAGTTCGGTCCTTGAGAGGGAGCGTGCAAGACTTCCTTCTGGCGAGGGTCACATGAACTTTACCGTTGTGCCGTCCGACAGAGACGGTGCGTCTGATAAGATAATGATCGCCGTTAAGGGAGTTTCAAAAAGCTTCGGAGACGGTCCCGTCATCTTCGAGGATATAAACTTCGAGCTTAAGGCAGGCGAGAAGCTTTTCCTTGCAGGTCCCAACGGATGCGGCAAGTCTACATTACTTTCGATATTAAGAGGTAAGGTGGCAGGTCTTGACGGAAGCGTCTTCATCTCGGCAGCGGCTACTATCGGCTTTATGGAGCAGTTTGTTCCATTCGAGGATGAGAATGCCACCTGTTATGACGAGCTTATAAGAAGGTCGGACCTTACTGTTACCGAAGCTCGCTCTATGCTGGCAAGATTCGGTTTTCGAGCGGATGAGGTATTCAAGACCATCAGTGTATTGTCAGGAGGAGAGAGAAGCAGGCTTTATCTTTGCTGCATCCTTGAGGAGAATCCAGATATCCTCTTCCTTGACGAGCCTACGAATCACCTCGACATTGAATCGCGTGAGATACTTGAGGATGCATTAAAGGAGTATAGCGGCGCGATCATCTGCGTAAGCCACGACAGATTCTTCATCGAGAAGTGTGCTGACAGGGTATTGGGTTTTGCTGACGGCACCGCCAAGCTTTACGACACATATGAGTATTACAGAAAGGCCGTGCGTAAAGCTTCTTTGCAGGAGCCCGTAAAGGAAGAAGTACCTGCGAAAAAGAATGAAGATAAGCCCAAGATAAACCAGGCCATGCAAAGAAAACTCAATGCTCAAAGAGCACAGAGAATACGCGAGCTCGAGAAGCTTATCGAGGAAAAAGAGCAGGAACAGAAAGCCCTTGAGGAGAAGTTCCTGACACCTGAAGCCACCAAAGAAGACTATGATACTTATGCCTGTAACGCCTCTGTAATCGAAAAGATGTATGATGAATATGAGTCGTTATGCTAAAATCTATTGAATACCCGTAAAAACGGAGGCTTTTTATGATCGATGATATTGAATTATTGAAGATTATTGAGAAGGATCCCAGAATCTCTTCTTCCGATATCGCTGTTCAGCTTGGAACAGGCGTAGATGAGGTTGAGGCCGAGATTCAAAGACTCAAAGATGAGAAGATCATCTTAGGTTATACGGCCGAGATTAACTGGCAGAAGACATATCCTGAGAAGGTAACTGCCCTTATCGAGGTTCGAATCACTCCGCAGAGAAATCAGGGTTTTGACAACATAGCACGTATATTAAGTAAGTATGATAAGGTATCTGACTGCTTCCTCATGTCCGGTGCCTTCGATCTTTTGCTTACTTATAATGACGACAGTCTCAAGGATATTGCCGAGTTTGTCTATAACAAGGTTGCTACGTCCGAGGGCGTTTTGTCCACGGCTACTCACTTTATCCTCAAGAAGTATAAGTCCAACGGAATATTCTTCGAAGATACAACTAAAGATGACAGGCAGGCGATCGTATTATGATAGATCTTAACAGTAAGGTCTCGTCCTCGGTCGCTTCCGTACCGCCTTCCGCAATCAGGAAGTTCTTTGATCTTGCAAGTGAGATGCAGGGTGTTATCTCTCTGTCTATCGGCGAACCTGATTTTGTTACACCCTGGTCGATAAGAGAGGCCGGCATCAATTCACTCGTTGACGGATATACACATTATTCACCGAATTCCGGTTATACAAATGCCAAGAAGGCCATTACTGATTATGTTAAGCGCCGCTACGGCATCGATTATGATCATAACGGCCAGTGTCTTATCACTGTAGGCGGTTCAGAAGGTCTCGACCTTGCGGCACGTGCACTCATTAATCCCGGTGATGAGGTAATCATTGTAGAACCATGCTTCGTGGCATATAAGGCTACGGTTTTGTTCTCTCACGGTGTACCTGTCATCATAAGCACACGTCAGGAAGATGACTTTAAGCTTATGGCCGAGGATCTTGAGGCTGCCATTACCGATAAGACAAAGTATCTTATCTTAGGTTATCCGGGTAATCCTACGGGCGCCGTCATGACGATGGAGGACTTAAAGCCCATAAGAGATGTTCTTATGAAGCATCCTGATATCATAGTTATCTCTGATGAGCTTTATTGTGAGCTTAATTATGTAAGTGATGAGCCGAGTTCGCTGGCACGTTTCCCTGAACTTAAGGATCGTGTCGTAATGATCAACGGTTTCTCAAAGTCATATGCAATGACAGGTTTCAGGATCGGTTATGTGTTAGGTCCCAAGGAGTTGATCTCACCCATGACCAAGATCCACCAGTACTGCATCATGAGTGCTCCTTCAATGTCGCAGTTTGCCGTTATCGAGGCAGCTGCCAATTGCGATGAGCAGATCAAAGCCATGAGAGATGAATATAATCACAGAAGAAGAGTGATCATTAAAGGATTGAATGATGCCGGTCTTGAGTGTTTTACTCCTTCCGGAGCTTTCTATGCTTTCCCGTCCATCAAGGGTCTGGGACTGTCATCTGAAGACTTCTGTGAGAAGTTCCTTACAAGCAAGAAGGTTGCGATCGTACCGGGTAATGCTTTCGGCGAAAGCGGTGAAGACCATGTACGTATCAGCTACGCCGCATCAATGGAGAATATAAAGACCGCGATGGAAAGACTCGCGGAGTTTACTGATGAGATCAGAAGGGGAATTGTTTAATGCTTGAATTTGATAATGTCAGACTTGAGCTCGAATCTTATGAAGAACCTCTTTCAAGTTTGAAGGATTCACTTCATATCGAGTCATTGTCGACTAAGATAAGTGAGCTTGAGGCAAGAACTCAGGAGCCTGACTTCTGGAATGATGTCAACAAAGCTCAGAAGCTTCAGACGGATCTTCGCCGTATGCAGCAAAGAGTTGAGAACTATCATCATCTTGTAACTGACAAGGATGATCTTCTTGCTTTGTGTGAACTTGCAAATGAAGAGGAAGATTTAAGCTCACTCGAGGAACTTCAGTCAGGTCTTGATAAGTTTAAGCAGGACTTCGAGAAGATGAGACTCGAGACTTTGCTTACGGGTCCTTATGACAAGAACAATGCTGTTGTTTCACTTCAGGCAGGTGCCGGCGGAACGGAGGCCATGGACTGGGTAAGCATGCTCTACCGTATGTACACAAGATGGGCTGAAGCACATGGTTATGAGATCAAGGTAATGGATTTCCTTGACGGTGAAGAAGCAGGAGTTAAGTCCTGTTCATTTATGGTAATAGGTGAGAATGCTTACGGTTTCTTAAGATCGGAACTCGGTGTTCACAGACTTGTCCGTATCTCTCCTTTTGACTCCGCAGGAAGAAGACATACTTCTTTTGCATCATGTGAAGTTATCCCCGAGATGGATACCAATATCGATATCAAGATCGATCCCAAGGATTTGAGAATTGATAAGTACAGAGCAACAGGTAAGGGCGGTCAGCACATCAACAAGACTGATACTGCCGTAAGACTTACACACTATCCTACGGGCATCGTAGTTGCCTGCCAGGCTGAAAGATCGCAGGTTCAGAATATGGAGACCGCGATGAACATGCTCAAGGCCAAGCTGTTTGCTCTTGCCGAGGCCGCACAGATGGAGAAGATCGAGGACTTGAAGGGTGATCAGAAAGAGATCGCCTGGGGTTCCCAGATCAGATCATATGTATTTTGTCCTTATACGCTTGTTAAGGATGCAAGGACCGGTTATGAAGAAGTCGATGTTGATGCCGTTATGGACGGTAAGCTCGACGGATTTATTAACGCTTTCCTCTCAGGAATGAAAATAGAAAAATAAGGGGTACCTTTATGAGAAAAATCACATCTAGGTTAGCATCTGCTGTTCTTGCTGCTGTGATGGTATTGGGTATATTCATTAACATAATACCCAATGATGTAAGAGCAGATGTGGCAACTAATGCTACTATCATTAACTGCAATTCTCTTGTTAATGTACGTGCTAATCCTACCAATCAGTCTGCGATCGTAGGAACATGCGGAATCAACTCGAGAGTTCAGGTAACGGGTAACACATACGCTGATGCATCAGATACATCCGGTCTTGCCTTATGGTACAGCATTACATTCGAGTCTAACGGTCAGGTTAAGAACGGTTATGTAGCTGCCTACTATGTAAGAAAAGATGCTACAGGCACAGGTCCTTCAGACGGAGGATTTGAGTCTATGATCGCTAACTTCCCGGAAAGCTACAAGCCGTATCTTCGTGATCTTCATAATGCACATCCGTCATGGTCATTTACTCCCGTATACACAGGATATGATTGGAACAGTGCAATCACTGTTGAGACAAGAAGAGGAGCTTCTTTGATCAGTAACAGCTGCAACGGTGCATGGAAGTCCAAGGCAGATTATTCTTATAATGCTGCAACAGGACAGTACTATGTAATCGACGCTTCAAACTGGGTCAATGCTTCTCCTGAGATCGTAGCTTTCTACATGGATCCCAGAAACAGTCTGAATGAGACAGCTGTTTTCCAGTTCCTGGATCTTAATTACACTGCTGATAATTCAATACCCGGTGCTTCGGTTCAGGGTGTATTGAACGGCACGTTCCTCCAGGGACAGGCTGCCAACCAGAATAATGATGTCATCAATTACTGCGATATCTTTGCAGATGCAGGTAATATCGCTGACATCAATCCTATCTTCCTTGCTTCACATGTAATTCAGGAGTGCAGCAAGAACGGAAGTACTTCATCAAACGGTGCAACAGGTTTTTATAATCTCTACAACATCGGTGCTTATTCAAGCATTACGAGTGCTTCGGTTCTCGGACTTAATTTTGCACAGAACGGTCTGCCTGATCCCGGATTTAATGACACATATCTTATTCCCTGGAATACTCCCGGAAGATCAATTGTCGGCGGTGCCAAGTGGATCAGAGACAATTACATAAGCGGCGGTCAGGGAACACTTTACTTCATGCGATTTAACTTTGATCCTGCTTACTCAGGTCAGAGAGGTTATCATCAGTACATGACCGCCACGGCTTCCGTTTATACGGAGTCTTCACATATGATGACTGCTTATTACAGAGCCGGACTTCTCGATACTCCGATGTCATTCAGGATCCCTGTATTTGATAACATGCCTGAGGGCGCGGTTAATCTTCCTCCGAATGAGATCGCACCTCCGCCGATACAGCAGAATGGTGAGATGGTCGGAAGAGATCCCATCGAGAACTTCCTCATCTATATGTACAGATCAACTCTTAACAGATATCCCGATACAGTAGGTCTTGATTACTGGTACAAGAAGATAACTGTTGAGCATATGACAGGTGAGGAGGTTGCATACGGATTCGTATTCAGCCAGGAGATGACTAACCGTAATCTGTCGGATGAGCAGTACGTACGCATTCTCTATAATGCTTTCCTGGGCCGAGAGTGCGATGCTGATGGACTGGCTTACTGGATAGATAAACTTGCGACCGGCAGTTCGAGACTTGATGTATATCATGGTTTCTCAAGGTCGAATGAGTTTATCAACCTGTGTAATACTGCGGGCTTCAGTCCATATCCGGGATACGGCACATAAACTGCCTGTAAACCTGTAAATCTAAGGGAGCTTTGATATAGAAGCTCCCTTTTTTATGTTATAATTCTAAGATGTCTTTTTATGTCTTAAAGATAGGAGAAAAGCACACTAATGCCTAAGTATATCTACAATGCGCGCGACATAGCTGCATATTTTAAGTATTTCAGTGTACCTTCGTACCTTGAAGTGTCTTATATGCAGTATGTTTTCAATATCGGAACACCCGTTATAGCTGCGCCTTTGTGCAAGGACTTCGAGAAGTTCAAGACCGATGTATACAGGGAGCTTTACTATCTTTGGGCCATGGGATTTGAAGACGAGAAGAGTGATATAGCAAACATGACGGCAGGCGGAGATCTTGCCATTATCTGTGATCAGGAATGCATAAACCTTGAATCATACATGAAGCTTATCGCACTTCACCTTATCTTTACGAAGAGTCTTCCATACGTAAATCTGAATTTTACCGGCATGCCTTTATCTTTGGGTATCGACTGTGATTTCTCGATTTTTGAATCAAATGTCGTTAAGTGTATCGATGCACTTCACCTTGAAAGCAAAGACATGTTCGGTAAGGAGTTTGATCTTAATAACGGAGTACCGGACGAGCTCCTGAAGATATCCCTTACATCTTCTTTCAAGCAGGAGATCCTTAAGGGAACTGACTTCAGAGAGTCACTTCGTAAGGAACAGAAGGATAAGATGAGCGAATTCCGTGAGAAGTCATTGAAGGTATTCGGGAGCATCCCGCATGGTAAGAGAAAGGACAAGATAGTCAATATCAGTCCTAACCCGGCCATGAGAAGATCGCTCGGAGAGAGGGCAAACAGGAGTACCACAAGTAAGAATCAACCCAAGGGGACGCCTTTACAGGATATTAGACATAAGGATGGCAAGTGATAGATGAAGATAAGATACAGATTAGGTCTTGATATTGGTTCAACAACCATTAAGATTGTTCTTCTTGACGGTGACAAGATAGTTCATAAGGAATACAGACGTCATCACTCTGACATTGCAGGACTTCTTAATCAGCTGTTCGAGGAACTTAATGACAAGTTCCCGGGACTAGATGTTTCCGTAACCATAACGGGTTCCGGAGGATTGTCCGTTGCCAACTGGTTAGGGCTTAAGTTTACTCAGGAAGTCATGGCTGAGACTGAAGCCATCAAGAAGTATCATCCCGAGACGGACGTTATCATCGAACTTGGCGGAGAGGATGCCAAGATCACATATCTTCACCCTGTCATAGAGCAGAGAATGAACGGTACCTGTGCCGGTGGTACGGGTGCTTTCATCGATCAGATGGCATCGCTTTTGCAGACAGATGCTGACGGTCTTAATAACTTTGCAAAGGACTACCGTTCTCTTTACACGATCGCCAGCCGCTGTGGTGTTTTCGCTAAGAGCGATCTCCAGCCCCTTATCAATGAGGGTGCGGCTAAGGAGGACCTCGCGGCTTCCATCTATCAGTCTGTTGTTAACCAGACAATATCGGGACTTGCATGCGGCAGGCCTATCAAGGGTCACGTAGCTTTCTTAGGCGGTCCCTTGTACTTTAACTCTGAACTTCGCAATGCCTTCGAGAGAACTCTTCAGGATAAGGTTGATTCCTTCTGGATGCCTGATGACGCTCAGATATATGTTGCTCTCGGTGCCGCATTAAGTTCGGATGATGAACCTGTTTCTCTGGCTGATCTTATTCAGAAATTCAAGCACAAGGAAGGCTTCAAGCCTGATATCATCAGGATCGCTCCTTTGTTTAATGATGAGGAAGAGAAACTCAAGTTCTATGAAAGACATGAGAAGAATAAAGTTACCATGCACGATATCAAACTTGAGGAGGGACCTTTGTACCTCGGTATCGATGCGGGTTCAACAACGACCAAGGCTGTCCTTATCAATGAGAAGGGCGAGATGGTCTATTCGTTCTATAACTCCAATAAGGGTAATCCTGTTTTCTCTGCTGTAGATATCCTTAAGGACATTTATAAGCAGTTAGGTCCCAAGGCATACATAAAATATTCATGTGCAACGGGTTATGGTGAGAACATCATCAAGGCAGGTCTCGGCGTTGATATCGGTGAGATCGAGACCATGGCTCACTTCCAGGGCGCGAAGTTCTTCTGTCCTGATGTTGATTTCATAATAGATATCGGCGGACAGGATATG
>JAGDCV010000130.1 GCA_017958365.1 Clostridiales bacterium | reverse complement strand
ATTACTTCAAGGAAGAAAGATGCAAGTGGAGTTATGAACTCCTTACGCAGGTGTTTGGATTCGATAACGATCATCTTGCTGCAACAGTATTTGCAGGTGATGAGAATGCTCCTAGAGATGAGGAAGGCGCTCAGTTCCGTATCGCATCCGGATTTAAGCCAGAGAATATCTACTACCTCGGTGCAGATGACAACTGGTGGGGACTTGAGTATGGTCCTTGTGGCCCTGACAGCGAGATGTTCTATATTGCCGATATTCCTGACTGTGGCCCTAACTGCGGACCGGGATGTGACTGTGGTAAATACACAGAGATCGGTAATGATGTTTTCATGCAGTATGAGAAGCATCAGGACGGACACCTTACACCACTTAAGCAGAAGAACGTAGATACAGGTTGGGGTCTTGAGAGAATCCTTGCATTCCTTAACGGAACAAAGGACGTATACAAGACAGACCTTTTCACAGAGGCTATCAGCTATATCGAGAATGCTTCCGGCGTTAAGTATGATTCCGACGAGAAGCTTACAAAATCCATGCGTGTCCTTGCTGACCACATCCGTACAAGCGTTATGCTCATAGGTGATGCTGCTAAGCTTGTTCCTTCAAATGCAGGTGCAGGTTACGTATTGAGACGTCTCATCAGAAGAGCAGTTAGACACGTAAGAGCTCTTGGTATGACAAAGGAGCATATCCTTGGTCTTGCTAAGATCTACATCGACAAGGTTTATGATGACAGTTATCCGCTCCTTACTAAGAACCGCGAGTTCATCCTGAACGAGCTTGATAAGGAGATTGCAAGATTTGAGAGTACTCTCGAGAACGGTATGAAGGAATTCAAGAAGATCCTTGATGACAAGAACAAGGCCGGTTCCAAGGAGATAGATGGTGATTCTGCTTTCTATCTTTACGATACATTCGGATTCCCGATCGAACTTACAGTTGAGATGGCTGAGGAAGAAGGCCTCAAAGTAGATGAGGAAGGCTTCAAGGCTGCAATGGAAAAACAGAAGGAAACAGCAAGAGCAGCTACCAAGGCTAAGGCTGATCTGGCTTTGAGCGTTAACGAGATCCCGGATGAAGTTGCTAAGGATTCCAATGCTACTGTTTATGACGGTTACGATAACCTTAAGTGCGAAGCTAAGGTCATCTACATCCTTAAGGCTGTTGAAGACGGCGCAATGAAGGTTGTTGACAGTGCTTCAGAGGGTGATGACATCATCGCTGTATGTGATAAGACAGTTCTTTATGCAACGATGGGTGGTCAGATACACGATGAAGGTAAGATCTTTGCTGACGGTTTTGAAGCAGAGGTTATCTCAGTTGATAAGGATGCTGCAGGTAAGTACCTCCATACTCTCAAGGTTACAAAGGGTACATTGAACAGCGGTTCAACCGTAAGCATTGAAGTTGATAAGAAGAACAGATTATCCATTGCAAGAAACCATACAGCTACACATATCCTCCAGAAGGCTTTGCAGGAAGTTCTCGGAGATCATGTTGAGCAGTCCGGTTCTTATGTTGCAAGCGACAGATTGAGATTTGACTTTACACATCCTCAGGCTATGACTGCTGAGGAACTCGATATCGTTGAGAAGAAGGTTAACGAGATCATCCTTGAGGATCTTCCTGTTATCACCAGAGTAATGAAGCTTGATGAGGCTAAGAAACTCGGAGCTATGGCTTTGTTCGGTGAGAAGTATGGTGAAGAGGTCCGTGTCGTAACAGTCGGTGATATTGATGCTCCTTATTCAATGGAGTTCTGCGGTGGTACACACTTGAGAAGCAGCGGTCAGGCTGGTCAGTTCAGGATCGTATCCGAGTCCGGTGTTGCTGCAGGAGTTAGAAGAATCGAGGCTATCACTGGTCTTGCTTGTTACGAAGCTTCCAAGGAAGACAGAAAGACTATTTCCGAGATTGCTACAGTACTTAAGGTCAACAAGGATCAGATCGTTAAGAAAGCTGAGCAGAATGTATCTGATATCAAGTCTTTGGAGAAAGAACTCAAAGAGATCAGCAAGAAGGCTTCCGGAGATCAGGCAGGAAAGGCTGTTTCCGAAGCAAAGGATATCAACGGCTTCAAGGCTGTTGTTGCACAGGTTGAGTGTGATGATGCATCTGCTCTCCGTGAGATCGCTGACGGAATCAGGGATAAGATCGGTTCAGGTGTTGTATTCCTTGCAAGTGTCAACGGCGACAAGGTATTGTTTGTAGCAATGGCTACTCAGGATGCCGTTAAGGCCGGAATTCATTCCGGTAACATCATCCGCGAAGCAGCTAAGGCATGCGGCGGCGGAGGCGGCGGACGCCCTGATATGGCTCAGGCCGGCGGTAAGGATGTTTCCAAGATCAACGATGCTTTGGAAGTTGCAAACAAAGTTATTTCCGAACAGTTGGGCTGATCTGAAACAGGGGAGATGTATGAAGTTTTCTAAGAAGTTAATTGCCGGAACTTTGGTCCTTACTATGATGTCTCTTATGATGGCATCATGTAAGACCGAGACCGGTTCTGAATTAAAGGTCAGATCCAAGGGTGTTACTGAAGAGACAGAAACAACGGAGGATACGACTTATACAAGTGCTGCTGTTTCTGAAGTCGAACCTACGGAAACGGAACCTTCTGAGACGGAACCCGTACCAACAGAGTTTCCGGATATGCAATATTTTAATTACCCTAAGGTTGCCGTTGAATATGACTATGTAACAGATGAAGACAGCGGAAATACCATTCGTCACGGAAACATCTATCTTACAGATGCAAGTAAGGAAAAGTATCCGGATCTTTATGATGCCATTTTAGATTATCAGTCTTACAATACTGAGGATAACATGTTTACGATCATTGGTTATCTTCAGGATGGTTATGAGAATCCTCTTAGTTGTTATCAGGATATAATCATTGCCAGAGCTGACAATGAGATCTTCAGTTTTGCAACACATTATACTGTTTTCGAGACGGATCCGACGGAGTCTGTCTTTGAGTATGTTGAGGCTTTTACCTATGAATCGGAAACCGGATATGAATTGGGATTCGATGACCTTTTTGTATCAGATATAGATGCTGATACATATGTTGAGAAGAAGTTCGGACTTACTGATGTTGTCGATATCTATTATCTTGTTGATAATGCGGGTGTTACGGTCATTTCTTCCACAGACGGATACGATCCGGAAAACCCGGTTTCGTTTAGATGGGCTACTGAAGTCTATACCCCTGAAACAGCTGATACTTTCAGGAACTCGTATATATATTCCACCCAGGATTGTGTTATGCCGTTTGTCAGATGGGATGTGGACTTCGTTGGTTTCAATCAGTATGAAGGATCTGTTTCAAGAGCTATTTATGATCAGACTTCAGGAAGTGTTCTTGATGCTGAGATCGTTTTCGGTTCTGACAGTTCAGGGAAAACCGCTAACTTCAAGGTTACTGATCTTGCTTCCTCCGAGGTTATAGTGGATTATTCCGTCAGCGGTATGTTTGCGAGTCCGAAACCGTATCTTATCTGCAGTAATGACGGAGAGTATGCTTTTGTTTTGGAGTGCTCGGGGTTTGATGGGATCAGTACTATATACTCAGTTCCGTTTAATCTCAATGGGATGATACCCGAGACACATGTTGAGATTGAAGGTGCTCTGAGTGGACTTCCTGAACTGTGCGAAGATGATCCGCATGCGTCGGATGCAGGGCTTGTATATCCGGTATGTGGTTCTATATATGATATCTATCTGCATAACAGGATGGATATGATGGGTACATATGATGTTGCGGATAATTACTTTCTGTCTCCCAATATGATACTCAGCAAGAATACACAGCCTTCTTATTCTATGACTTATTTTGGTTCTCCCATGAAGACGAAGATGGACTTTGAATTTACAGATGAGAATTCATCTTCCAAGGTTACGCTTCCTTCCGGAACAGAACTTTATATTGTTCTTTCCGATTATAAGAACGGAGTCGTTTACTTTACTGATATGGGCAAGAAGGAACTTTATTCTCTTACATATGAAGACCGTGACAGGACATTCCCATGGATAATCGACGGAGTAGAGGAGACTGAGATCTTCGAAGAAGTTTATTATAATCTTGGTCTATAAAAATAATAATTCTTATTCATCTCATACTGATAAATGAACTCTTTATGTGATATCTTATGAGAAGATAAATTAAAAGGAGAATGCTTATGTGCATATTTTGTGACATAATCGACAAGAAGATCCCATCAACAGCTGTTTATGAGAATGATGATGTTTACTGCTTCAGAGATATCAATCCTGTAGCTCCGACTCACGTTCTTGTCGTACCAAAGAAGCATTATGAGGACATCTTGGATCTTGCATCCAAGGAAGATGCCGATAAGGTTCTCGGTGAAGTATCCCGCGCTATTTCCAAGGTTGCTGAGATCGATAATCTGGGTGAAGGCTTCAGAGTCATCAACAACTGCCGTGAGTTCGGCGGTCAGACAGTCAAGCACATTCATTTTCATGTGATCGGCGGACTTAAGCTCACGGAGAAAATGATTTGAACGACGACATAAGACTCGCACTTAAATATCTCGGTCTTAAGGAGGAACCTGATGAGGAACAGCTCCTTATGGTCGAATCGGCTATGGAGGAAGTGAAGAAGGTCGCAAGGCCTATGTTCCTCCATCGTTTTTATCCGCTTCACTTTGATGGAAACAAGTATTATGTCGATGTCGATCTTGACCTGGATTATAAGTCCACTTTGGGTCTTTTCTCTCGAAAAAGCAGCACCAGCCTTTGTATTCTCGTATCTACCTTAGGCACTGCAGTAGATAAGAGGATATGCAGATATAAGGATTCGGAACCATCAAGGATGGTGCTTCTCGATGCATGTGCCAACAGTCTGATCGAAGTCGTAACTGACGAGTATCAGAAAAAACTGGGTCTTAAGGATGAGACCTTCAGATATGCACCGGGTTACGGTGACGTGCCGCTTTCGATGCAAAGGCAGATATTTGATCTGATCCCGGAGATTTCAAAGATCGGCATCGAACTTGATCAATGCAATATGATGCACCCGTTTAAATCCATGACAGGATTGATCGGGTTTAAAGCGTAAGTGTTAAGGAGTGTTTTCGATAATGAGTATTCGAGACAGGATGGGTAAACAATGGATCGTTTTTGATGGTGGTTTTGGAACCATGCTTCAGAAGTATGGTATCAAGACCGGAGTTCAGAGTATCGAGATGAATACGATCGAACCGGAGACAGTTCAGAGGATCCACAGAGAATATCTCGAGGCAGGTGCTGATATCATTACCTGCAATACTTTCGGATGCGACAGATTCCATACGACAGACAAGGGCCTCAATATGGCCGAGCTTATCGAAGGCGCCATCAAAAATGCGAGAGCCGCTATCGGTGACCGCGATGACAAGTTCTGCTTCTACGATATCGGTCCTTCGGGTAAACTTCTGGAGCCTTTGGGCGATCTGTCTTTTGACGATGCATATGAAGTCTTTGCCGAGCAGGTTAGACTTGCCGACGGCAAGGTGGACGGCTTTATCGCCGAGACCATGACCGATCTTTACGAACTTAAGGCAGCGATCCTGGCTGTAAAGGAGAATTCCGATCTTCCTCTGATCGCTTCCGTATCATTCAGTGATAACGGTAAGACCCTGACAGGCGCTTCCCCGGAGCAGATGGTAACAACTCTGGAGGCACTGGGCGTTGATATGCTGGGTATCAACTGTTCTCTGGGACCACGCGAACTTATGCCTATCGTTAAAAGGATCACTGACGTAGCAACAAAGCCGCTTCTCGTTCAGCCGAATGCCGGTCTTCCGAGATTTGACGGTGAGAATACTTTCTATGATATAGACGCAGATGAATATGCTCTTTATATCGGTGAGATGATCGAAGCAGGCATTTCCGGATTCGGAGGCTGCTGCGGTACCACGCCTGATCATATCCGCAAGAGCGTTGAAGAATCGAAGAAACATGAATTTAAGTTTGAGCCTAAGCCGTTCAGGACTATCGTAACCGGAACGAGCACCATGGTTCAGCTCGGAGGCAGGGTCGTCCGCTGCGGTGAAAGACTAAATCCGACAGGCAAGCCTAAGATGAAGGCTGCGATCCTCGAGGGCCGCCTCTATGATATCGTCGATGAGGGCGTTAAGCAGGTGGAAAAGGGCGCTGACGTTCTTGATGTTAACGTAGGTATCCCGAATATCGATGAGGAAGCCGTAATGGTAAGCCTCGTTAAGCAGCTTCAGGAAGTAATCGACGTACCGCTTCAGATAGACAGTACGGATCCGAAGGCTCTCGAACATGCCTGCAGGATCTATAACGGAATCCCGCTCATTAACTCTGTTAACGGCAAAAAGGAAGTTATGGATCAGGTATTCCCAATCGCTGCCAAGTACGGCGGTGTGCTCATCGGTCTTTGTATCAATGAGGAGGGTATACCTCCGACGGCTGAAGAGAGATTCAAGATCGCCGAGAATATTGTTGCTGAGGCAGCTAAGTACGGAATCCGTAAGGAGAGACTTGTAATCGACAGTCTGGTACTTACGGCCAGTGCTCAGCAAAAGGAAGTCATGGAGACTGTAAAGTGCGTAAAGTACGTAACCGACAGGCTTCAGATATCCACATGTCTTGGACTGAGTAACGTATCATTCGGTCTTCCGAACAGACCTCTTATCAACAGAACATTTATCGTTATGGCAATGCTCGCGGGTCTTAAACTTCCTATCTTGAATCCGTTTGACAGGGAGCTTATGAGTGCGATCGATGCTTTTGAAGTTCTTAACGCAAAAGATGAGAATGCGACAGATTATATCGAGCGTCATGCAAATGACATAACGGTTGCAGCTACTTCTACGGCAGCTTCTAAACCTGCGGAAGGTGAAGCGCCGAAGACAGAGGAGTCTTCCGGTGATCCTTTATATGATGCGATAGTCAAAGGCCAGAAGCATAAGGCTGTTGAAGAAGCTGGAAAACTGGACAAGACTCCACTGGAGATCGTATCTGATTCGCTCATTCCTGCACTTGATAAGGTTGGAATCGATTACGATAAGGGCAAGATATTCCTTCCTCAGTTGTTGGTATCTGCTGAGACGGCAAAACTTGTTTTCGATGAGAT
>JAGDCV010000015.1 GCA_017958365.1 Clostridiales bacterium | reverse complement strand
TTACTACTAAACCGATACCGCATGCATCATGCTCTTCCTGCATTGCCTTGTAGCATTCTTTTACATACTTTTCTTCGTAAGGTCTCATATTCTCCTCCCATAACTTACGGACCATTTCATCCACCACCGGCCCGAAGTTTGAAATCATACTCAAAATGTATTGATATTTATTTTCAATGCGTTTAGAATATCGTTGTACGATTTCAAGGCTAATTGTAGCCCCAAGGTCGAAAGAAATAAAATACAAATAGTATTCGTATTACCATACTCTACAGGTATGATAGAAAATCAACGGAGGTTGCCACATGGATCTACGTCAAATACGTTATTTCTTAACGGTTGCAGAGGAACGTAACATCACCCGCGCTGCAGAGCGTCTGCACTTGTCACAGCCTCCGCTCTCGAGAGCTCTCATGGACTTAGAGGAAGAGCTCGGATGCACCCTCATAATCAGAGGCAAGCGTCATGTCACTCTCACACCCGAAGGTCTTGCCCTCAAGCGCCGCGGTGAGCAGATCCTGGCTCTTGCCGACATCGCGAAAACCGAGATTTCCGATGTTAAGAAGGGCTTAAGCGGCACACTTTACTTAGGCCACGTTGACAGTAACGGACCTTCGCTCGCAGCCGAATGGATCTCTTCTTTTAAAAAGGAATATCCTAATGTTACCTATAATCTCTGGTGCGGCACCGTGGACGACCTGACCTACAGAATGAAGTCCGGCCTTTTGGAGCTCGCCATCACCATGACTCCCCTTAACACCGAGCAGCTTGACGGCATCACCGTATACAGCGACACATGGGCTGCGATCATTCCCGGCTCACACCCTTTGGCCAAGAGCAAGAAGAAAACCGTATCGCTTAACGATATCGGTGACACCGACCTCATCATCTCTTCCCGTCACTCCAGAGAAGAAGAGATCCGCTCCTGGTTTGAGCCCACGGGCAAAGAGCCGCACTTCATCGTTAAGACGGCCCACTCATCCAACGCGTCCAAGCTCGTTGACCAGAATATCGGTATCGCCATCTTCCCCGCATCGGTCGCGAAAAACATTTCCGCCGACTCCAATGTAGTAGTCAAAACGATCACCCCTGCCGTAAGCGTCGACTACATCCTGTCCTGGGATAAGGAGAAGATCCCGAGCGCGCTGGCGATGAAGTTTATAGAGCACGTAAGGAATCTCTATTCGTAATAGTGAAATGCAAATGTACAAGCAAACCCCAAAGCTTAAGCTTCGGGGTTTTGCTTCTTAAGGGGAAAAGGTTATTACCTCAGATTAATCAACAATTGGAAAGGAAGTTCTCGAGCATCTTCTTGCCTTCGGGCGTCAGGATCGACTCGAGATGGAACTGCACGCCGTAGATCGGATAGTCGCGGTGCTGTACTGCCATGACTTCGCCGTCGTCTGCAACAGCAGTGATCTGCAGGCACTCGGGGATCGTTTCGCGGTCAGCTGCAAGCGAGTGATAGCGCGCGACCTTGGTGTGCTCGCCGATTCCTCTGAAAAGCGGGCAGTATGCGTAGAGTCCCACATCGGACTGCTTTCCGTGCATGAGGTGCTCGGCATAAGTGATGGTGGCACCGTATGCTTTGCAGATCGCCTGGTGTCCCAAACATACGCCTAACATCGGGATGTCATGGATGGAAGCAGCGGCTTCGCAGATAATGCCTGCGTCTTCCGGACGGCCCGGGCCGGGCGATAAGATGATGCGGTCAGGCGCGAGAGCGCGGATCTCATCAACGGTCATCTCGTCATTTCTGATGACTTTGATATCGGGGTTGATCTCACCTATCAGCTGATAAAGGTTATATGAGAAGCTGTCGTAGTTATCGATAAGAAGTATCATCACTCCACCTCCTGTGCGAGATTAAGAGAAGATATTACGGCCTTTGCTTTGTTGAGGCACTCTTCGAATTCCTTCTCGGGTACTGAATCTGCGACAAGACCGGCGCCGCTCCTGACGAAGACTTTGCCGTTCTTCTTATATGCGATGCGGATGGCGATGCATGTGTCCATGTTGCCTGTAAAATCGATATAGCCGATCGCTCCGCCGTAGATGCCGCGCTTGTTGTTCTCGAGTTCGCCTATAAGCTGGCACGCGCGGATCTTGGGAGCGCC
>JAGDCV010000129.1 GCA_017958365.1 Clostridiales bacterium | reverse complement strand
CCCTGTGTACTGTTATTCCATGTGGAGTTTTGTTCATAGGTTATTTCAAAGGGGTATGCGTTATATTCACCATGGGTATTGGCATCGGCTCGAAGTTCTCTCCAGGGGAGCATTCCAACAAACAAAGACGCTGTAAGAAAGCAACATAACAGCTTAAAAAATCTCTTATCCCCGTTCATTACTAACACTCCACCTCTTAAATCTTTACTTCAATAAAGAAAACATTTGAATAATAATTCCCTTTAATAAAGATTGTCAATAGTACATTATTGACTCCGTTAAAAGTGTTGTGTCTTTGTCGATATATATGAACGGTTCTAATCTTTTTTGTTGAATCTGCCACCCAAAAAACGGACTCTCCCATTCCTAGTCAGTGAAGGGAGTTTTTTACAGAAGCCCATCATGAACATTCTATTATGTAATACATCTGAAGTCGTTTTCCAAATGATTCATAAGTTAACTATTTGATTAATTATTTGAGTAGATGAAAACAGATACAGTGATTCTTCGAGTCACGATACTATCATAAACCCGTCAGCGGGGTTCAGCAGAACTTCCGGAAGCGATTCCGTATGAGCTGCATAACTGATACCACTCAACTGAGTTTATAAAGCCCTCGATAACACTCTGTCTGCTCGCGCCGCCGTTAAGAAGCGCAACCCAGTTTGATTTACCTACCGGATCAGAACCTCTGTTGAAGAACGTAAGATAGAGCGTCTCAACAAAGTCTTCGTTGCTCGTTCCTTTCCCCAGGAACTCTTCTGACAACAGGAAACCTCTTGCTACATCGGCACCTGTGACTTCACCGTTGCGAAGCCTGTCAATCCAGTAACTTGCACCCGTAGGATCTGAAGCTCTCTCAAGTGCCACCGTGTAAAGCCTGCTGATAAATGCTTCATCACCCATGACGATATTCTCGGGATAAGCTGCATGAATACCGCCTGCCGTGGCAAAGACCTGGGTCCAGTAGCAATTGCCGTTCACATTCACCATGCCGATACCTATGCATTCGAAGGAAGGATCCAGTATATTGGCTCTGTGTCCGGGGGAATTCATCCATCCCGACAATACAGAGCTTATAGAGTTATAGCCATATGCAATATTCTCACCAAAGAAAGAATAGTTGATACCCGCATCCGTCAGCGCCGTGCTGCACGACCTTCCGTCAGGACGCATGTGAGAGAAGACTGCCGTGGTCTCCTGCGTTCTCATAGATGCGATAGAGCAAAGCTCAGGTGAAATCGCAAGAGCGGGTACACCTGCTGACGCACGCAGCTCATTTATTCTCCTTGCCATCTCGACCGCATATGCAGGTACCGTAAACGACTCCGACTCATCTGCGAAAACAGTATTGTTAACACTTACAAATGTGTCTTCCGGCAGGAAAGATATCAGCCCGCAAGTCATGGCTGCAGCCAAAAAAACAGATATGATCCTTCTTCTAATCATGTTGATATGTGTCCCCTTTAATTGATGATGGTGTATCACCTCTTCTATTATCGTTCCCGTAAACATAATCCGCAATAGAACGAAGCCCGTAAAAGCCGTTAAATAGCCATTATTTACAATATGTTTTATATTTCATCATTAAATGAAGAACCGGCGGATATAAACTAATGACAACAATCTGATGGAGGAACTGCTATGACCGGTACTATCAACGACAACGTAGTTAATTTCCTGGATAAAGCGATACATGATATTTCTCTTCAGTTGAAGATAATGGATATGAATCCGGATGAGATAGTATCAGAAGCCGGTAAGTACGGTTTTGATTTCACGGCTGATGAGCTGGCTTTTACAGTAAGCAGGATGGCATCGCGCGGCAGGGAATCAAGCTCCGAGATCGGAATCGATGAGCTTGAGGGTGTAGCAGGCGGAACAAACATCATCGAAGATGAAGCAACCGTTATGTTACGAAGGATAATGGAAAATGCAATTCACTTCATGTAATGACCATATGTTTGATATATCACTTGATTCATTCCCGAGAATAGAAGGCGAGCAATTTGACGATCCGAGGATCAGGCGCGCCATGGAAGCCTGCGGCAACGGTGTACTATACTTTCCCAAAGGTATATATGAGATCTCATCGACCATTGAGATAACGAATTGCTGTTCCCTCCTTCTTCATAAGTCCGCTGTCCTTAAAGCTGTCAGACCGATGAAGTACGTGGTCATGTATGATGCCGCATCCTCATATCCCGATCTTCAGGAGAAGGACGGACACCTTGTACCATCAGGTGATACTGATGCCGAGGACTGGAACCTGTTCATCCGTGGAGGTGTGTTCGACGGTTCAGGCATTGCAAGCTGCCTTTGTCTTAACAGCTTCAAACACTTCACTTTAAAGGATTCCTCATTCAGAAACGGCAAGGAATACGGACTTAAGCTTGAGGACGAAGGAAGCACATGGACATACGAACTTGTTGCTCAGAATCTTTATCTTAAATGCACCATGCCGGGGCTTAAAGGTAATGCGGGCATCAGTTCCAACGGCGGCGACAGCCACTTCATAGACTGTATCGTCGTTGACTATACGCGTGGCTTCGAACTGTTGGGAGGCGGTTCTAACCGACTTACAAGGTGCCATGTATGGGGAGGTCCCATAAAGCCGCGCAAAGAAGGCGAACTTCCCGAGATGCTCATTGATTCCGTTAATTACCTTATAGATTCGGGCGATACGATACTTACCGACTGCTATGCAGATACCGGCAAAACAGGATTTCTCATCAAACAGACTACCAGAATGTTCGGCTGCTCCTACTACAATAACTACACTTATGGAATGGATGACGTAACCGTTATCGACCACCAGGGCGGTCAGCTTCTCGTCTCGGGAGGCATATTCAGAAAGACAAGTCCGACTGCAACTCTATATAAAGGCAGCAAAGAAGGTCTTATCTGGACTGAGAATATCCTGGAAGGAGATTGGGAAACTTCCGGAATATGAGATTCGGGATCAGTCCCGTCAGTAAACCAAGCAGAATTCCCGCGATGACGTCCGTCGGATAGTGGACACCCACATACATCCTCGATACCGATAAAATAAGGGCATATAACAATGTTACACATGTTATGACCCTGAACTTCCTGCTCCTGGTGATCTCGAGGAAGCCAAAAACGAGTGCGAAGAACATCGCCCCTGCGAAAGCAAATGCTATGCCGGAATGACCGGAAGGAAAAGAAGGATCCGGCTGCTCACCGATCAGGATCTCAAGTTCCTCGATAACCTCATAAGGCCTTATCCTGCCCACCATGTTCTTAAGCAGAACATTATTCAGGAGAACCTCCAGCACCATGCTCGACGCTATGATGAAGCCCAGAGCCCTGGTCTTGCTGATAATGATAAGGATTAATGCAAGAGCAATGAATAACGCACCGTAATCGCCCGTATGGGTGATGAACACCATAACGGGCGTAATGATATCATTACGGAGAAATTCCTGGATGTAGATTAAGATATCTGAATCCATCTTTACTCTTCTGTCGCGATGCTCTCCAAAGAATACTCGATCATGACGATCATGCCGAGAGTAACCGTAGTATCGGTTCCGTTGATGCTGTAAAGCTCTTCACCGTCATCAACAGTATCCTCGTAGTAGGAAACCTCGTCACCGCCGACCTTAAGGGACATCGTGCCTCCTGATACGGTAAGCTCATAGACACCGGTTCCGTATACGAAGCTTCCGTCAGCACTTATGACATCGAAGCCGGAGACGGCACACATATTATCAAGGTCAAATACTGCGGGGCCTTCTTCGGATGCTGATATGAACTGGAATACTCTTCTGTGGATGGATACATTTCTTCCGTCAACGGAATAGCTGAATGAACTTGAAGGAACACCGTCATTGATAACGGGCGCAGCACCTGCCACAGAACCGACACCCAACGAGATGCCGAGTGATGAGCACATGCTGTCGAACTCTCCGCCCGGAGCGCTCATTATACTGTTAAAAAGCTGGACCCTGGACATACCGTCAGCAAGGAGAGCGAGGTTATTAGTCAATCCGGGACCGTCTGCCTCTCTGTTAAGCACGCCTAAGTAGAACAGATTGATGGCATCGCTGTCGCTTATGTCCTGAGCCGCATACTCGGAGCTCTGAAGAAGGATATTAACAGCTTCGATACCGCTTCTGCTGCCGCTTCTTAATCTGACCACATTATCCGTAAGCTCTGACAGGCTGGGATTTCTTCCGATAAGCTGAACATAGATCCTGTAAACAAAAGCAACAATACCGGCATTCTCCTCATCATCACAGACCTCATTGCCCGTAATGATCCTGAATGTCTGGCTGACAGAACCCAGAGCCGATGTCTCGTTGCCGACGACGGTAACCGTAGCCGTACCTACATTGACGTTATTCTCATAGACAAGGGTATAATCCTGACCTTCCGTGAGAGTACGGCCGTCGACCGTGATATCAAGAGAGACCGTAACCGGGTCTCCGTTATAGATAACATCCTCGATGGGATCTAGAGTGATAGTTGAAAGATCGACCGGAGGAAGCGTGGTCTCAGTAGTCTCGCTGATCCCGGCCTCATCTTCAGGTGCTGCACCTGAATCACCGTCTGTAAGGTTTGAACATGCTGATGTAAAGAGCATCGCACCAATTAACATAACTGCCGGCAGCTTTCTTCTGATCATGTTGCACCTCCTGTTGTCGATCTTCTTACAGATTCAGTTTGATTATCTCGTCAAAACCCGCATTACGTGCGCGGGAATAGAATTTGTCTGTCTTCTTGGGGTTCGTAACAAGTATTAAGGTTACATCCGACTCCGCCTCGAGACGCGAAGACTCTGCGATAGCCTTCAGGATATCTTCTTCCTTGTAAAGGATGGCGGTCCTCTTCCTTGATCCTGCAAGCTCGATGTTATTCTCGGTAACGATGGAGAATATCCTCTCGAAACCTATCGAGAAACCGACTGCAGGTACATTCTCGCCGGTAAATCTTCCAATCAGGCCGTCATATCTTCCGCCGCCTGCGACAGTTCCTCCGAACTTCTCGCTGGCAACTTCAAATACGGTTCCCGTATAGTATCCCTGACCTCTAACGAGTGAAGGATCGTAGATCACATCGTATTCGTCAGATAAGCTGTTAGCTGAATCGATTATCGTCTTTAATGAGAGCAGGGCCTGCGCCTCTTCACCCTCTTTGCAGTACTGCTGCATGTCCTCGAGTGTGATGCTCTGCTTGGAGATAAGTTCGCCTAAGTTCCTGATCGCTGACTCAGGCATTCCCTTCTCCGTCAACTCGGAAGCAACACCGTCGGCGCCGATCTTATCGAGCTTGTCAAAGGAAACACATACCGTATCAAGTGTATCCTCGGCAAATCCCATCGCCTTCAACGCGCCTCTTAAGACACGGCGGTCATTAACGCGTACAAAGAACTTGCCGATGCCGATCTTTCCCAATGCCTTGGCCGTTACCGAGATAAGCTCTATCTCGGAGCAGATCGAATCGGAGCCCAGGATATCGATATCGCACTGTACGAACTCGCGAAGCCTTCCTCTCTGTGGACGCTCTGCACGGTAAACCTTATCTATCTGTATGCACTTGAAAGGCGAAGGAAGATTATTGCGGTTATTAGCAAAATACCTCGACAGAGGAAGCGTAAGGTCATAACGAAGTCCTAAGTCTGATAACTCCTTCTCTTCTACGGGAGTCTTGTTAAGGGCTGCTTCGAGCTTCTCACCTCTTTTAAGTATCTTGAAGATAAGATTGAGGTTATCTCCTCCGTCACTCTTATCGAGGTTCTCCGCACTCTCGATGGCCGGAGTATAGATTCGTGTGAATCCGCAGCTTGTGTATGTATCGAGGATCAACGAGATCAGGCGGTCGCGCTGGGCTGATGCCTCGGGGAGATATTCCTGCATGCCCTTTTGTGGTTTTATGTTCATAGACAGTTTCCTTTACTGATTATTTCTTTCCAATATTCTTTAATGCATCGTATGTCTTATCGCTTATGACATGCTCTACCCTGCACGCATCTTCCGAGGCAGTGACCTCATCAACACCTAACGATACGAACAGATTGGTAAGCGTAGTATGCCTCTCGTAGACCTTCTGCGCGATTGCCTTGCCGGTCTCGGTAAGTGAGATAAAGCTCGAGCTGTTCATCTCGATGTAGCCTTTCTCCTTCAAGCGCTTGATGGCATTACTGACGCTGGGCTTGGTCACGCCCAGATGTTCGGCGATGTCTACGGAACGGATATAACCGTTCTTTTCCTTAAGCCGGAGCATAGCCTCGAGATAATCTTCGGATGATTCACCAAGTCCGATCTTATTCATATAAGATTAATCCTCTCAAAGTAGTTAACTATATCTAACCATAAAATATGTGACATTATGTTTATATTTTCCATAAAGCTCTATGACGGGAGATTAAGCCTGGTTATTCTGCTGCTCGCGTTCTTTCTCCTTGGCACGTTCCGCCAGGGCTACCTCAGCTGCAAGGACCTCGATCTTGTCTTCGAGCTGCGAGTTCTTGATCGACAACATAAAGACCTTTGCAATAAGTAGGAAGATGATGACAAGGAATACGAGGTTTGCAGGTGACATGATCCCCACGATTCCTGACATCCAATAAAGGATATGCGGGAAAATACCGATAATGACGAGAACAAATGCGAAGCATACCCAGAAGATCGCATCCTCAAGCTTTACCTTGTGTTTTCTTATCCTGGACAAGATCCAGTAAGCAGTAAAAACGGCAGCTATTATCAGTAAGACTCTCAGTATGGTCGACATATCATTTCCTCCTTCGAACCCACTGGAACAGAAGTATGGAGAATCCCATCTTTATCATGTACCATGTGCTGCTCCAGAAATTAAGATAACTCTTACCCGCAAGTCTCTCATGCATCTCGACCTGCACCTCTTCTATCTGAATCCCTCTGTTAAGAAGAAAAGCCAGAGTATCGGGCTCAGGACTGTAGTGCATGTCGTAACCGAACTTCTTTATCATGGCCTTATCAAACAGTCGCATGCCGGAAGTAACGTCTTTTATCTTCTTACCCGTTGTGATGAGAATCAGGAAACTCAAGATGACAGAACCTATCATCCTTACGCTTACAGGCTTCTTCTTATCAACAAAACGGGAGCCGATCACTATGTCGCATGAAGTCTGGTCCATGCACTCGATCATCGCCTTTATGTATTTGGGATCATGCTGGCCGTCTCCGTCCAACTGGATGGTACGGTCATAGCCGAAGTAATTCGCATAACGCATGCCCGCGCGGATCGCTCCTGCAAGGCCTACGTTAACAGGAAGGTCCATGATATTGTACCCTCTTCTCTTACATACTTTACGGGTATCATCGGTAGAACCGTCATTAACGATAACGTAATCATATTCGGGATAATTCTCTATGATATTATCCACTACGCGTTCAATATTCATGGCCTCGTTATAAGCCGGAATAATAATCAGTGCCTTCACTTTATCTCCAATCAAAGCTTATTAGAACTCTCGCCCTTAATATAAAAATGTTCGATAAACTTCGCAACCCACATCGGCCAAAATTTATTGAACATAAAGATATCCTCGTCACGTCTCTTATTCTGCCCTATAAGTTCGCTCGTAGTAGATTCCTCGTGTATCCTGTGGCACATAAGGACCTTATGTATGTAAACGAACGAACCCTCCTGCTTCGATAACATCTCCCAGGCCTGCCAGTCGATGTTGCTTCTCATGTTATTAAGAAATAACGGCATCTGAACGTTATCCTTATTAATGGTAACTGAGGGGCAGCAGATCGCAGACCCCAACGACAGAACGCGTCTTCTTAAAAACCTGCTGCTCCACGCACTCCTGCGCCTTAAAGGAAACAGCAGCATCTTCTTGATCTTAAGGTTACGGTTATCCGTAACTTTATCCTGACCTCTAAGCTCGGCATAATCCGTAAAGGCTATGATCGGCTTCTTTGCTTCATCTACGGACTTCAACACTTCTTCCCTGAAGTTACTGTCATACACATCATCCTGATGCGCTATGGTAACAAGAGGCGTCCTCGCACACTCAAGGGCATTATTCCAGTCTCCCGCAAGCTCTCCCGGCTCATGCTCGAAAAGCTCGATTCCGTACTTATCAGATAAACCTCTGATGTGATCATTGGGAGTTGCAGTAGCAATAAGTACTTCCCCGGGTACCGTCTGGTTAACGACAGACTTGATGCAGTCCTCGAGATAAGCACTTTCCTTATAAGCAGGAATAACGAATGTATGCCTAAGATCCATAGAAGAATTATATATATAAAAGTAAGAAATAAAAACCCTCGGGCAGTCTCCCGAGGGTCTTGTAAGCGATATATCAAAAAGATTATCTCTTGGAGAACTGTGAAGCCTTACGAGCCTTCTTCAAGCCGTACTTCTTTCTCTCCTTCATACGAGCATCTCTTGTGAGGAAGCCCGATGTCTTAAGTGTTGCCTTGTAAGCGTCTGTATCAGCCTCAACGAGAGCCTTGGCGATACCGTGACGGATAGCACCTGCCTGACCGGAGATACCGCCGCCGATTGCCTTTGCAATAACGTCGAACTTATCTGTTGTGTCAGTAGCAACGAGGGGCTGACGAACGATGAGCTTCAGTGTATCGAGACCGAAGTACTCGTCGATGTCCTTACCGTTGATAGTGATCTTTCCTGTGCCGGGTACGAGACGTACACATGCTGTAGCGTCCTTACGGCGGCCTGTGCCATAGAAATATACTTTACTGGATTTCTTTGTAGCCATTCTTATTCCTCCGAATTACTGCTCAAATGTGTACTCAACGGGCTTCTGAGCCTGATGATCATGCTCAGCACCTGCGTATACGTGAAGCTTTCTGAACATCTGACGGCCGAGGGAGTTCTTAGGGAGCATACCCTTAACTGCAAGCTCCAAAGCCATCTCAGGCTTCTTCTCCATCATTGTCTTGTAGTCAGTCTCTCTCATTCCACCCGGGAAACCGGAGTGATGACGGTAGAGCTTCTGCTCAAGCTTCTTTCCTGTGAGCACCATCTTAGATGCATTAGTAACGATTACATAATCACCTGTATCAACGAAAGGTGTATAAGTGGGCTTATGCTTGCCGCGAAGAAGTCTTGCAACTTCTGTAGCCAAACGACCGAGAGTCTTTCCCGAAGCGTCGATGACAAGCCACTTTCTCTCGATATTTGAAGGTGTGGCAACAAATGTCTTCATGACTTTAACTCCTTTAATTCTTTATATAAAGCGTTTCAAAGCGCTCAAGTATATTACTTGCCGTCAAGGTCAAAGTCAATACTTCACGCGAAAAAAGTTTCTAATCCGCCGTAATTCGCCTTAAATCGCCGTTATACTCCGTTATTTTAAGTTGCGACGATTGCTGTATAAGTGATAGCCATTACCTTTCCGTTCTCCATGACGAACGACAGATAGCTGTCACCCATGGTGTACTCGTAGCCTGCAACGCCCTCGCTTCTCTCGGTACCGTAAACAGATGTTACTTCCTCATCAGTGGAACCGATGCGGATTCCCTCAGGTGTGGAAACCGTGTCATCCTTAAGAACAACAGCAGCGATGTAGTCGACACCTTCTCTCGTGTAAGAGCGGACTTCAATGGAACCGTATGTATAAACCTTATCCATTCCCTCGTAAGCACAGGAAGGTGCCTCGAAGTAAGAATAACTGTCACCTAATGCTGCGATGATGTCATCAGCAGGTGCATTCATTGGGATCGAGATGCCGTTATATACAAAAACATAAGCATCCGTAGAAGCTGCTTGTGAACCCTCGGGTGCGGACTCGCCTGCACCTTCAACAGCAGATTCGGAAGCCTGACCGCCCGACAATACTACAGGAGCGGTATCCTCATCGGAAGAACATGCAGCAAGCGTAAAGAGCATAGTTCCGGCAAGTACCAAAGACATAATCTTCTTATTCATTTCTTCATCCTCCAATAATCAGTTCTCTATCGCATTCACGCCCCACGACTGAAGCTCTCCGTACTGAGCAAGTTCAGCGTTCTGTGCGTCACGTAATTGATCGTAGAATAATATATCATTTTCCCAAAGTGACGCAACCTCGGGCACCTGTCTGTAATCCGTAAGATCGTAGTGGGAAACAAGGTATTCGCCTATGTAATCCGCGAACTTCTCGGCACCCGACAGATTAAGATGCAGACCTGCATCGTAAGTATCCGTACTCATGTCAAGACCGATGGCGTCTCTTAAATATATGTAGTTAATATAAGGGACACCATTCTGATCCGCGAAGTCTCTGACCTGCTCATCCCACTGCTCGTACCAGTGAGGGTACAGGGTCGGAGCCTTGATGAGGATAAGTTCGATGTCATTCTCGCGGCAAAGGTCAACTATGCGCTGCAGATACTCCATCGAAGATTCAGGCAAAGTATAATCCGTAAGAGGCGTCGGAGCCGGGAATTCACCCTCGGGCATGACATCCGTCCTCATGTAGTAGCCGTTCGTCGTAACGCGGTCGCGCTCGAAGACATGATCAAAATCAGTCTGAGTCAGCTCATTCCACCTTGAGTGGTAACGAAGTATCGGGAAGACATAGTCGATCATGTGTTCGTCCCCAGTCATAGAAGCTTCGATGGCATTCCATTTCGAGAGGGACCACGCCATACCGTCCAACGTCATCCTGTTGTAGGACTCGCTTTGCGGCTCGCCGTACTTAAGGGCGAGGACGTTAAAGACAACGACCTCGGGAGTCTCGTAGCGGAGTGTGTCTTCAAGAAGATAGTAGGAGTGCCATGTAAGCTGCTGTGCGCTTCCTCTTATGTAGGAGGAGATACCGTAATCGCGGTAGAGTGCAACGGTGGAGATATTCTCGTAGACCTCGCAGTCACCTAAGAATATGACCTCGTGCGGCTCCTCGCTGTCGTAGTACTCGCTTATCATCGCGCCCTCGACGACACCTCTTTGATACTTGGGAACGAGGAGCTTTTGCAGATACCAGACAGCAACGGCGGCAACGGCAACACCGAGCACGACGCATGCCACATAGTAGAACTTAACAAGTTTATCCGAGTTAGTGATCTTCTTCATGCTCTCCTCCTTCCTTAGAACTGGTTATAGATAAACTGCGCAGCATCAAAGCCCGCGCCGTATGCACCGAAGACAACGATGCTTACAAACAGCAAAACACAACTTAAAACAAACAGCGGATACTTCTCGAACAGGAAGTCCCTTAAGTTAACGCCTCTTATGTACTTGTAAAGGCTTACGAGGAATACGGCAACGATGGCAACGGATGCGACGATGTAATCACCGCGGTCAAGACCTAACTCAAGAAGAGCACCGCCAAACAGTTTGCCCGCATTAAACGTCGTGAACATCGAGCCGAACATCCTGAACGTAAGACCGACATTCCTGTAGCAGTCGAACAGCTTAAGCGAGCTCATGAGAAGGAAAGTCCTTAAGATCTCAAGAGCCGAATACCAGTGCCTTCCCTTGAAGCCGAACTTGCCGTGGAACTTCGCATACAAAGGCTCGAGTTCCTGGGATGCCATGATGACAACGAAGTTCATGAGACCCCATACGACGAAGTGCCATGCGGCGCCGTGCCAGATACCGGTCGCAAGCCACACGCAAAAGCATGAGATGTAGACAGTAACTCGCTTACCCACCTCGTTGCCCAGATGCTGTCTCGACCACTTCGAGAGCTTGAGCATCGTTGGTGAGACCGAGAGAGGATAGAAGATATAATCCGTGAACCACGTGCCCATCGTAATGTGCCAGCGGTTCCAGTATTCCTTGATATTCTTGGAGAAGTACGGAAGGTCAAAGTTCTCCTTGACGGTAACGCCGAGCATCTGAGCGATACCTATGGTGATGTCGATGCCGCCCGTGAAGTCGCAGTAAAGCTGCGCCGCGTAAAGCATCATGACAACAAAGACGAATGCACCCTTATACTCATCAGGCGAAGCCGTCAAAGTCTTAAGTGCGACCACAAGCCTGTCGGCAACGACAAGCTTCTTGAAGTAACCCCAGAGTATCCTCAACAAGCCGTAACTTACCCCGCGAAAATCAAACAGCTTCGGCTCATACAAAGTCTGTGAAAGATCGCCGTAGCGGCTGATAGGACCCTGCACGAGCTGCGGGAAGAAAGAAACGAACAGAAGGAACTTCCAGAAGTTTCTCTGTGCCTTTACCGTTCCCCTTGCGACATCGATCGAGTATGAAACGGTCTGGAAAGTATAGAATGAGATACCCATGGGAACGATGACGTTTACAAAGGACAACGGCTCGCTTCTCATGGAGTTTATCGTCTCGATGACGAAGTTCGTATACTTGGTAACTGCAAGTATTCCGAGGCTTATGAGAAGCGCGAAGAACAGAAGAAGTCTTGTAACGCGTGTGGTCGTCGTCTTATAACGCTTCTTGGTGTCCGCATCCCACTCAGCCTTATGTTCCTTAAGATAAGCCTTGCGCTTACTGTTATAGTTCTCGGTCAGTATCGCGAAGACGTAGGCCGTGAGTGCGGTGACGGTAATGAAAATGATGTACTTCGGGTCCGCGAAGAAATAGAAAGCAAGGCTTGCTATGAGCAAAAGCCCCCATCTCTCGTTATGCGGAACAAAGACGTAGTAGACTACGACCAGTACCGCAACGAATAAAACAAACGGAAGCGAAGTAAAGAGCATCAGTCCTCCGACAGTCTGGAGATAAGATCCCAGAGAGCCTTGGCGGAATTGAAGTTCTCAGGGATCAATTCCTTGGCGGGGATGGCTACGTCAAACTTATCGTCAACTTCGGAAACGATGGATACGATGTCGAATGAATCGAGTATCTTATCGTCAATAAGTGTAGTGCATGTTTCAAAATCAACGTCAGAGTGCAGATCCTTCAAGATCTCAATGAGTTCATCCATTTTGTATTCTCCTTTATTTGCCTTCAGAAAGTTCGTTAAGTCCCTTGCGGTCTATCTTGCCGTTCGGCGTAAGCGGAAGCTTGGGAAGCTTATGTGCCTTCGTGGGAACCATGTATCTTGGAAGTTTGTCCTTAAGATACGTAAGCATCTCCCCCTCTTCAGGCCCGCCTTCATAGTATAACTCAATCCTGTCTTTTTTCTTAAGGTAGACGGCACACGAAGCGCTTACGCCCTTGATAGAGTTAACGTCAGCCTCGATCTCGCCTAACTCAACACGGTGACCCATATGCTTTATCTGGAAGTCCTTACGGGATACGAAGACTAGTTCACCTCTCTCGTTATAACGTGCGATGTCACCTGTCCTGTATATGAGCTCGGGATATCTGTCGTTAAGGGGATTCTGCACGAATGCCTCGTTCGTTCTTTCAAGGTCGGAATAGTAACCCAATGCGACACATGTTCCCCTCATGCAGATCTCACCTTCTTCAGCAAGTTTATTGTCCTCATCAAGAAGGAAGATATCGACATTTTCGAACGGCCTGCCCAAGGGGATGGCCTCGTCCTTGGCAAACTCGCGGTCGACCTCGTAGTACATGGATACGCCCGTCGTCTCCGTCGGACCGTAGAGGTTGATGTATCTTACGTCAGGAAGAGCTTTCTTCCAGCGGTTGTACTGCTTAACGGGGAATACTTCTCCGCCGAAGCCCACGATCTTAAGGTACTTGGGCGGATTCTCATCAAGAGCGCCGAAAGCGGAGATCATGGTAAGGGCTGATACTACCCAGCACAATGTGTTTATCCTGTACTCGTTAAGGAACTCTACGAGCTTTACCGGGAACATGAACAGCGTATGAGGAACGATGACAGTCTCGCAGCCGAGCTTCAACGTGGGATAGATATCCTTAAGAGAAGCGTCGAAGTAGAACGGTGTCTGTGAACCGAATACAGTCTCCTCATCAAACTTCATGACGGCGCAGAAACTCTCGATGTAATCGATAAGACTTCTGTGGCAGACCGCAACACCCTTGGGGATTCCCGTTGAACCTGAAGTGTACATGATATAAGCAGGATCCGTGTCTATCATCTTCCCGCGTACGGCTGACAGAGCATCAGCGTCTTCGGGCTTGCCGTTTACTTCATTCCAAAGATAGATCGACGCACCGGAAGAGAATTTCTTTGCATTCTCTTTTGTGTCCTCATCGCAGATAACGGCGCGTGGCTTAAGATTCTCGAAGATAAGCTCGATCCTCTTTGAAGGCATCTCGTCGTCGATCGGAACATAGAAACATCCTGCCTCGAGAACGGCCATGAACGCCGCAAGTTCAGAAGGAGTCTTGCTCATATAGACCGCAACGGGTTCTTTTGTGATCCCGTCATTAAGAAGGACAGAACCTGCACTTCTTGCCTGGCTTCTTACCTGACTGAAGGTAAGCGCCGTCTTCTCATCGCGGTAGCAGACTTTATCCGGAAGTCTTGCTGCCGTTATATCGAGATATTCAAGAACATTTCTCATCATGTTCCCTCCACTTCGAGAGTGTAGTAGTTAACGCGGCTCTGGATAGAATCCTGCGCGATATGGATCTCCGGACCATAAGCGTCCACATCGTAGCCGTGATCGCTGTGGTTCAGATCGTTATATGCATACATGAAGTAGTATCCCTCGTGATAGTAAGCGTAGCATGCATCACAGTGATACCACATGCCGTCAAGATAAACGAGGTTCCAGTAATGAGGAGACCATGTGATCGGATATCTCTCGACAAGCATATTGGGGATGTCTGCAACATCGAGCAAGGCCCTGCAGACAGCATAGTATGTAAAGCAGTCTCCCTGGAATGTCGTAAGTCCGTCGTATGCGCCTACGGTCCAGTCCGACTTGTCTGATGTGCCGATATAGTGGATGTAGTTATGGCACCAGTTGAAGATCCTGAACGCCTTCTGAACATCCGTCATGTCCTCTTCGTAGATGTTGTATTCCTCTATCACCTGTCTTGCGAGTTCATAGACAACTTCCGGCTCATAGTATCTGTCAGGCTTAACCCTGAAGCTGATCGTTACCGTTACCGAAGAAGAGTTGCCGTTCTCATCCGTCGCGATATACGTAAGCGGGAATGATGAAGACATGTTGTTATTGACCTGTGAATTATCGACGGTAAGTTCGGGGTTCGGATCGTAGTTATCCGTTACCGTTACTCCGTCAAAATAAGCGACAGGCTCGCCCACGAATCCCTCGATGTCGTGGGCGCCGTAGATCAGAGGAGCCGTGTGGTCATCGATTACCGTGAAAGGAACATCAACGATGGTCTCGTTGCCTGATGCATCCTTTAAGGATACCTGGTAAACATATTCTCCGCTTATGGAAGTATCAGGCTGCTGAACATACTCGATCGTAACGGCTGCGAGGTCATAAACATTAGTAACCGTCTCACTTGCTTCAGGGACGTTGCCCGTATAGACAGTCTGAGGAACGACTTCGCATGTGGGAGCCGTCGTATCGACGACGTTCAATATGACATCCTGACGGAAATATCCGTACTGGATCTTAAGCTGATATGAACCGGGAACACCCGTATCGATGCCTGATACATCGGTATAGAACCTCGACTGCGGAACGGGCTCCGTGAAGAAGTCCTCGAATCTTAAAGGCGTTCCCGTCTCGATCGTCAATTCCTTATGCATCTTGGATGTCTGCGTGTGCATGTAATTCAGGATGAATGAGGATACACCTGCGCCAAATCCCGCAAGTGATACACAAATACTTACCAAAATTATCCCAAACTTATTCTTCTTCATTCTCACCACTTCTTACTGTCAGGTTATCATAATCAAGCAGATCCTGAACTGATTCCGTTGCTACCGTAACACCCGCCGGCAAAGTATCGTGATCGTAACTGTTGTTGCCCGGATCGAGTTCGTCATCGGTATACATGAAGATGTATGTGATATCCGTCATGTTGAGGAATACGCATGCATCACAGTGATACCACTGTCCGTCGATGTTGATAAGGTTCCAATAGTGACTCGATACATTGATCGGGTATCTTTCTATCGTTATGCTCTCGATGCCTACTGCACCGAACATTGCGCGGCACATGGCCATATAGTTGAAGCAGTCTCCGTGCATCGTCGTCAATGCATCGTAAGCTCCTGCCGTCCAGTCACACTTATCCGAATCCATCATGTAGTGAAGATTATGGCTTACCCAGTCAACGATATGGAAAGCCTTCTCCATGTCGCTCATGGAATCGTCGCAGATATCGTTATCGGCGATTATCTGCCTTGCAAGTTCATAGAGTTCTTCAGGCTCGTAATATCTTTCAGGCTTAACACGCAGATGAAGCGTGATCGTAGTTGACGTTGAGTTACCCTGTACGTCGGTTGCCGTGTAAGTGACGGGATAGAATCCCTCCTGCGTTACGTCGACAGCTGATGTATCAACTTCCAATACGGGATTGGGGTCGTAATCATCAGTTGCCGTGATACCGTCCATATAAACGATCGCATCACCGATGAACGCCTCGAAGTCATGGGGACCGTAGATCAACGGTGCCGTATGGTCTTCGATGACCGTGAAAGGAACATCGATGATCGTCTCATTTCCGGATGTATCAGTAAGCTTTACAGCGATCGTGTATTCACCTGCATCAAGGATCTCGGGCATGGCGTTTGCATAAGAAACGGTAACGGGCGACAGATCGAATATGTCAGTCACTGTGGTTTCAGCAGCGGGCAGTCCGTCAACATAGATGCACTGGGGAACAGCGGTTCCCGTAGGTGCAGTCGTATCGGTTACGTTGAGGATAACGTCTCTTGTCACCTTAAGGTACTTACCGTTCGTTACCTTAAGACCGTAGCTTCCGGGAACTGATGTATCAATGCCTGATACGTCAGTAACGAATGAAGTGCCTCCGAGTCCTCCCGAAGAGAATACCGAGACATCGATGGGAGTACCTGTCTCTATCGTCGCATCAGGAAGAATGCCGGTATAAAGATAACGCGCATAAAGACCCAATGCTCCCGCGCATGCCACCAGCACCATGAACAGCTTGAAAAGAACAGAAAGAACCTTTCTGCTTCTTTCCTTGCGTATTCTTTCCGGTGTTACCGTTCTTCTTCTCTCGCCTTCGTGCTTTCTCATATCATTCCTCAGTCATTGTCAGATCAGTAAAGTCGAGTCTTGCCTGGACCGACACGTTCGACGTGGAAGGAACGGTCGCTGCATTAAACTCGTGATGGTAATCAAGCTCCTCATCTATCTGCATGAATACATAACCTTCCACGTCAGAGAAGTCGCAGGCATCACAGTGATACCACTGACCGTCGAGCTTGACGAGGTTCCAGTAATGAGGAGATGTGGTTATCGGATATCTTTCAACTCTGACATTCTCGATACCGGCAACATCGAGCATGGTCCTGCAGACAGCATAGTATGTGTAGCAGTCACCCGTATGCGTCTCGAATCCGTCGAGAGCCGCGATGGTCCAGTCGGACTTGTCAGAGAAACCCGTATAACCGATATTGCGGTGCGCCCAGTCAAATATCCTGAATGCGATCTCAACATCGGTAAAGTTGCTTATGGGCTCGCCGCCCAAAACCTGGTTATAAAGAACGTCAGCGCCTGTGGCGTAGACATCGTGTCTGTCTATAAATACTTCCGGCATAACCTCAAGGATGAGATCCGCGGGAAGCGTAGTCGTATTGCCGTGTGCATCAGTTGCGATATATGAGATGCCGTATACACCGGGCTGCTCGGGATCGACCATTGAAAGATCAACTTCAACGGAAGGTGCGGGATCGAAGTCATCAGAAACTTCAACGCCGTCCATGTATGAGACCGTACCGCCTATGTAAGCATAAATGCACTCGGGCACTGAAAGTACGGGAGCCGTCACATCCGCGGTAACGTCAAACGGAACGTTAACGACAGTAACATTGCCCGATGCATCAGTTAACGTAACGGGCACATTATAAATACCGCCGTCAAGCGGGACTATCATGTCATTCTCATAAGCTACAGACACATCGGCAAGATCCGTAATGTCAGTTACCGTATCGGAAGCCAAAGGAAGATCATCCTGGAAGATGGTCTGCGGAACCGCAACACCCGTGGGAGCCGTCGTATCAACAACGTCAAGATAAACGTCTCTTGCCATGCCTAAGTTTCTCACGCGAAGCTGATAAGAACCCGGTACCATCGTATTGATCATGGATACATCCGTTATGAACGAACAGCCGGGCATCCTCTCCTTCAGGAACAGGTCGAGTGAGATCTCGCTTCCCGTCTCGATGGTAACGTGCTCGATGACATTCTCCTTCTGCTTCTGGTAGATCTTATGTACGTAACCCATATCGGCGACGATAAGACAGAACGCGAATACCATGAGCAAAACCTGATAGTTTGCAAATCCGCGCTTGTTTCTCACCGGGATGATTGTCACGCAATTATTTCTCAAGGGCTTCTCCGCCTCCGTTAAGAAGATCGATGCCGTATTCCTCATTAGGATAATCACCCGTAAAACAAGCATCGCAGTATGTCTTCTGTCCTTCCTCAAGGCCGATCAGCTTATGAAGAGAGTTAACGTCAAGGTAGCCTAAGGAATCCGCACCGATTATCTTGCAGATCTCAGGGATGGAATACCTGACTGCGATGAGCTTCTCTCTTGAAGGGACATCCGTGCCGTAGTAGCAGGGAAACAAAAACGGCGGAGACGAGATCCTTACGTGCACCTCGGTAGCTCCTGCCTGTCTTAGCATATGTACGATATTCGCGATAGTAGTTCCTCTTACGATGGAGTCATCCGTCATGACGACTCTCTTACCCTTAACGGCTGATTCGATGGGGTTAAGCTTGATCCTTACCGAATCCTGTCTTTGCTCCTGTGAAGGCTTGATAAAAGTCCTTCCGATGTAGTTATTCTTAACAAAGCCCTTCACGTAAGGAATTCCCGATGCCTGTGAGAAACCCAATGCCGCATCAAGACCTGACTCGGGAACACCGATAACGATATCGGCATCAACCGGGTGCTGCTCATAAAGAAGCTTACCTGCCGTTATCCTTGACTCATAAACGGATACGCCGTCGATGATGCTGTCGGGACGTGCAAAGTAGATATATTCGAAGATGCATCCCGCCTTCTTACGTGCGGGTGTCATCACTGAGTGAACACCGTCATCATCAGCGATAACGATCTCACCGGGCTCAACGTCTCTTATGAAAGTGGCGCCGCAAGCAGAAAGAGCGCATGTCTCGGAAGCAAATATCGTATCTCCGTTAAGTTCGCCCATGACAAGAGGCTTTAGTCCGTACGGATCTCTTGCAGCGATAAGCTTGCGGGGAGACATGACAAGCAAAGCATATCCGCCCTCGATCTTCTTCATAACGCTCTCTACAGCGTCCTCGATGCTCGGTGATACGGATCTTGCACCTGCCACCATATATGCGATGACCTCGGAGTCTACCGTCGTCTGGAAGATTGCTCCGTTGTCCTCAAGCTCCTTGCGGAGTGTATTGCAGTTCGTAAGGTTTCCGTTATGTGCGATGGATATCGTTCCCTTAACGTAGTGTGTTACGAGAGGCTGCGCGTTCTCGCGTGTGCTCGAGCCCGTCGTCGAATAACGCACGTGACCGATGGCGATGGTGCCATTAAGCTGCTGAAGATTATCAGGAGTAAAGACCTCGCCCACAAGGCCCATGTCCTTAAGGCATGTTATCTGTCCGTCATCGTTAACTGCTATGCCGCAGCTCTCCTGGCCTCTGTGCTGCAATGCAAAAAGACCGTAGTAGCAGGACTGCGATATGCCCTTACCGCCCGTGCGCGAAAATATACCGAAAACGCCGCATTCTTCGTGGATATTCAAGTTAACCTCCCTGTTCACCCGTTAGATTTTAACACTACAGCGGTAAAGTTCCATATATTATAATTAAACATATGCGCGACGGATTAATTATTAGAAAGTATGAAAATTGCATAATATGCCCGCGTAAATGCGGAGCAAACCGCGTAGGAGGGCCGCTCGGGGCCTGTCACGCGGGGGATAAGCCGGTTGTTAACCTTTCCATGCTCCACTTCGGCGAGGAGCCTCCCATATCGGGCACAAAGGGAAGCGGCACGGTCTTCTTTGAAGGCTGTTCGTTAGGTTGCATCTTCTGCCAGAATTACGATATCTCGCGCGGCATCACGGGTGCCGGCAGGACTTACGATGAGGATTCTCTGGCGGACCTTTACCTCGAACTTCAGGAGAAAGGCGCGCATAACATCAATCTTGTCACGGCAGGACACTTCATCCCGTCCGTCGCAAGATCCCTCGAAACCGCCAAAGACAAGGGCCTTAAGATCCCCGTAGCCTATAACTCGGGCGGATATGAATCGGTGGAATCGCTTAAGATTCTTGACGGCCTCGTTGACATCTACATGCCCGACATGAAGTTCCACTCGTCCTCCCTGTCTTCGAAGCTGTGCAAAGCCCCTGATTACTTTGATGT
>JAGDCV010000128.1 GCA_017958365.1 Clostridiales bacterium | reverse complement strand
GAAGCTGTTGAAGATGTCTTCTGTTACATCCCAGATGTGGTCGTCTTCGGAAGCGTCTTCATCAAAGACTGTTGTTCCGATCATGACGAATTCATGGTCACCGACGAAGTAGATCTGTTCGTTATACGGATCGCCGTCGAGTTCAAATATCAGATAATCATTTCCGTTTACGGTTCCGGTTGAAGACAAACGTGCAGATCCTCCGAACTGTGCTGCCTGCTGCTCACACTGATCAAGGATAGCGACCGCGAAAGTGCTGCTGTCTTCAGGTGCATAGTAGTTTGTTCCATACCTGACTACTATGTTATTGGGCGGAGTTGCTGAATCCTCGTTTCCGGCTTCACAGAAGCAATAGGCTTCATCATTGGACTGTGAGGGCACATAGACCCAGCCGTGAGTTACGGTAAATGATCCCCATTCAAGATCATACTCTTTGCTGTCCTCATCAGTATCTTCATCGCGAGGATCCGCCTGTTCGGTTTCAGTCTCTTCGGTTTCTTCTTCGTCACGGTCGCGGTCGTTGTCCCTGTCTGATGTTGAAAGAAGTGAACATGAACTTGCCATGGACAAAGTAAGAACAAGCGCTAAAGCCAGTAGTTTCTTAACGTTCTTCATAATCATCCCCCTTATAATATAGATAGCCGTCTATATGTAAAATAATTCTGTTTTACAAATGGCCTCCCGGTCATTATAATACACATTAGTGGTGTTTTGAATTTTGTAACTAGGTTATAGGTATGGATATATTCGCTTTTATTACATTATTCGGAGGTCTGGCATTCTTCCTTTACGGAATGAGTCTCCTGTCAGATTCATTAAAGAAAACAGCGGGAGGAAAACTCGAGAAGCTCCTCAAGAAAGCTACAAATAATTCCTTTAAGGGACTTCTCATAGGTGCACTTATAACGATAGCGATACAGTCATCTTCAGCCATGACTGTCATGCTCGTCGGATTTGTTAACTCCGGCATCATGGAGCTCGCACAGACAGTCGGTGTAATCTTCGGTTCTGATATCGGAACTACGCTTACGGCCTGGATCTTGTCACTGTCAGGTATCAATACAGACGGTAATGTGTTCCTTAAGCTCCTTGAGCCCAAGTGCTTCTCATTGATCTTTGCTCTTATCGGTGTCCTGTTCATCATGGGATCGAAGAAGCAAAGAAGGAAAGACATCGGAATGATGCTCGTAGGCTTCGGTATCCTCATGCAGGGAATGACGATGATGAGTTCATCCATGGCCCCGCTTCGCGATTCCGAGAGTTTCTTAAGAGTCCTTACGGCATTTAAGAATCCCTTGCTCGGTGTTCTTGCCGGTGCTCTTGTAACAGGGGTTATCCAAAGTTCCGCTGCTTCCATCGGTATCCTGCAGTCAATGTCCTTAACGGGATCCATTACTTACGGCATGGCTATCCCGATCATCATGGGTGCTAATATCGGTACCTGTATGACGGCGGTCCTTTCTTCCATCGGTGTTAACCGTGATGCTAAGAGGGTTACTGCCATCCACGTTGCCATCAAGGTGATAGGCACGGTTGTATGGCTCATATTGTTCTATGCGCTTAATGCGATCATGGAATTCGAATTCCTTGACAAGAAAGTCGGCATAGTCGGCATCGCCGCATTCCACTCCATATTTAATATAGGTAATACAATACTGTTATTCCCGTTCAGGAATCAGCTTGTAAAGTTTGCCAAGGTTGTTGTTAAGGAAAGCGATGAGGAGCAGGAGTTCAAGCTCGATGAGCGTCTCATGATGTCGCCTCCGATCGCCGTATCCGAGTGTACTAACTCCATGGTCAAGATGGTAGGCAAGGCACAGAAGGGTCTTGATAAGGCAACGGACATGCTCGCTACGGGATATGACGATGATGACTTCGAATTCGTTAAGAAGAATGAGGAGAAGGTCGACCACTACGAGGATCTTATCGGATCATTCCTTATGAAGCTTACTACGACACATCATCTTTCAGTTGAGGATAAGAGCAGATCTTCAAAGATGATGCAGGCGGTGGGAGAATTCGAGCGTATAGCAGACCACGCTTCCTACATGGCTAACTCGGCTGAGGAGATCAAGCGTAAGGATATCGTATTCTCGCCTGATGCGGATGATGAGATAAAGCGTCTCGTTGCTGCAGTAAAGGAAGTATATACCAAGGCAGTCGAGTGCTATCTTAACGATGACGTTGAACTGGCAAAGAAGATAGGACCTCTGCGCATCGTCGTAAGCGAGATGTGTGATTCATTCAAGGCCAATCACGTTGAGCGTCTTTCATCCGGTATCTGTGAGCCTAGCCACGGCTTCGTATATAACGACATTCTCTACAGCTGCGGAAGAGTTGCAGACCACAGCCACAACATCGCGGCCATCGTCTACAGATTCAAGGCCGAAGACCAGGCGGGAGACACGTACATGCACGACTTCAAACAGCGTAAGGAAAGCGACGAAGCCCTGTACAGAGAATATCTTTCAAAATACATGACAAGCAAAAAGGCGGATTGATTATCCGCCTTTTCTTTTTGGATTATTCCTGAACGTCAGTTAGCGGCGCTCCAGCCGACTTCGTGCCAGCAGTTGTCCGTTCTTATATCAGCCTCTGATTCGTAGTAGGGCATGGGGAGTGTTCCCGTGAACGGTACCTGACCCGTGATGACATCTGCTATCGCATTACCGCCTTCGCTTCCGGGGAGATAACACATAACGCATGAATCCCAGTCGTCTAAGTAATCGGAGATGATCATGTTTCTTCCTGCCACGATAAGAGTAAGTGTGGGAAGACCGGAAGCAGCTGCCTCTTCGATCGCGTCAGCGTTTCCTTCGAGTGACTGCCATCCGTCAACGATATCAAGGCTCTCCGTGTCGCCGTACCACTCGGAATAAGGGAACTCGCCGATACAAAGAACTACCATATCGCATGTGGCCATCTCATCGGGATCCGTAACCACTTCAAAGCCAATCTCGTCAGCCGCATCCTCCAATGCCTCAAGGATGGTGTTGCATCCGATGACAAATTCCGTGCCCATGTCCTCATCCGTGGCGCCGAGCCAGAAGTATGTCCATCCGCCGCAAAGAACACCTGTATCATCTGCTGCGGGACCTGTTACATATACTCTCATGCCGGGTTCGATGGTGGAGTAGTCGCCTATCTTCAAGGGAACAAGGGACTCAGCTGCAAGAGTTCTTGCTACTTCATGTGATCTGTCGGAATTATATTCATAAGAAGGATCGAAGTTCTCGATGTACGGATCGTCGAACAGACCGCATTCGAGCTTTACTCTGATAATTCTTGTAACCGCATCGTCGACTCTCTCTTCTGAGATCGCGCCTGACTCAACTGCATCCACGATGATCTGGCGGCACTCTTCAAAGTTCTGCCATTCCATTAACATGTCTATTCCTGCATTAACGCAGAGGATGACATTCTCTTCGAGGTCCGCACCCGAGCACTTCTCGATGGAATCCCAGTCGGATACGATGAATCCCTCAAAGCCGAGATCATTCTTCAAATACTGAAGATACTCGGCCGTCTCGTGCATCTTTGTTCCTCTTAAGGATATGTGGGAGACCATGATGGTCTGCGCGCCTGCATTGATAAGGTCCTCGTAGACTCCGAGAAGCTCCTCGATCTGCTCGTCAGTAGGCTCGGAGTTGCCGCGGTCGATAAGACGGTCAGCATCTGAATCCTCGCCCGTTCCGTAAACAACATAGCCTTCGCCGAAGAAGTGCTTCGGACATACGACAACGCCCTCTGAGAGCATGCCGCCTACGAAAGTAAGGCTTAACTCATCACACATGTCTATCTCGGAGGAGTAGCACTCATATGTGCGTCCCCAGCGAGGATCGGTCGAATTGGATACAACGGGGCCGAAGTTCCAGATCATGCCGGTGTGGATCATCTCGCTTCCGATGATCCTTCCGTACTCTTCGGTGAGCTCGAGGTCGTGGGCCGCGCCGATGTTGATGTTCTGTGGGAAGATAACGCATCCGCTTGCATAGTTGATGCCGTGAACGCTGTCCTGACCGAAGATGTAGGGAATGGCAGCGTCAGATAACATGGCGGACTGCTGATATGAATTGACCAGTTCTCTCCATTCATCTGCATTGGGGCTCGGCCAGTCGCCCAGCTGGTGGAACAGAGAACCGTAGTCATTAGCCTGCATATCGTCGTAGCTTACGTTATAGAAAGCTCCCTGGACCATCTGTGCAGCCTTCTGCTCGAGCGTCAAGGTGGCAACGATTTCCTCGGCTGTCATGCCTTCATATTCGCTTAAGTCGATCTCGATGGGGTCGTTTGCAGGGTCAGTTGCTTCCCCGGTCTGTTCGGACTGAGTTCCGTCGATGTCAACATCTACCAATGTCTCTTCTGTTACATTTGCGCATGCGCCCAGAAGGATGGTGAATGCCAGTGACAAGGATAATAACTTCTTTTTCTTCATATTTTTAATCCTCTTTTTATTAGTAGGGCCATTATGCAAGAAAAAAGAACAAAAAGTCAAAAAAATCCAATAAAACCTATTGCATAACAAAAACATTACATATAAAATACAGATGTGTGGCGGAAAGTGGCGGTAAAATTCATGAAAATGGAGTAAAGTGTCAGTAATCCGAACACATTGTAACAAAACAAGAGAAGAAGGCAATGGCAAGAGACACAAAGAAGATCGATGCGAAGGGAAGATTCTTCATTCCCACGAAGCATAAGGAAGGCCTTGGAGACAAGCTTGTTGTAACCAACAGCTTGGATAAAGGCTATCTTTGCGTTTATCCCGCCGAAGCCTTCGAGAAGGTAAAAGAGCAGCTTGGGAAGTTGAACTCCATGGATATCCAGGTCAGAAAGATGAAGAGAATGATCATCGGTGAGGCTCTGGAGTGCAATATCGATTCCCAGGGAAGGATCAGTGTCACCCGCGAGCTTTGGGACCGTATCGGTGCCCAGCCCGGTGAGGAGATATGTGTATTTGATATCGACGGTAAGCTTGATATCTGCACAAAGGCTCACTACGACGCAGAAGACTACGACCTGAGTGCCATCGAAGGCCTCGAGACGAAGTACTACGTAGAAGGCCTCTGATGGAAGACTCGAAGAAAGAGAACGGCTTCTCGCATATACCGGTTCTTTTCGACGAGTGCATGGATGCTCTTGACATCAAGCCTGACGGCATCTACGTCGATTGCACTGCAGGCGGCGGCGGACACAGCGAGGGGATACTTGACAGGTTAAGTTCCAAAGGAATGCTCGTGTCGCTTGATAAGGATGATGAGGCGCTTGAAGTTTGCAGGAACAAGGCGCTGAAGCATAAAGATAAGAATTGGCAGGTAATTAAGTCCGATTTCTCCGAGATAGGGGAAGTACTGGACGGATTGAAGATTGACAAAGTAGACGGAATACTCGCGGATCTGGGTGTCTCATCTCATCAGATCGATACGGCACAGAGGGGGTTCTCCTATGCCGTTGACGGTCCTTTGGACATGAGGATGGACGGCACGTCTTCGCTCTCGGCTTATGTGGTGGTCAACACTTACGACCGGAAAAAGCTCGAAGAGATTTTCAGGCTTTACGGCGAAGAGAGATACGCAGGCAGAATCGCATCGGGGATCGTAAAAGACAGAGTCGAGAAGCCCTTCGGCACCACTTTGGAACTTGCATCGGCAATCGCATCCTACATGCCTTCGAAGGCAAGGTACGAGGACCAGCATCCCGCAAGGAGATGCTTCCAGGCCATAAGGATCGAAGTTAACCACGAACTTGATTCCGTCAGGAAACTGCTGCAGGAGGGACCGGCGCTCCTTAAGGAAGGCGGAAGGATGGCTGTAATCAGCTTCCACTCGCTTGAGGACAGGATCGTCAAGGAAGAGTTCAGAACTCATGAGAGTCCCTGCACCTGCCCGAAAGACTTTCCCGTGTGCGTCTGTGGGAAAGTAAGTATCGGAAAGGTGCTGACCAGAAAACCGATCACTGCAGGACAGGACGAACTTAAGAAAAACATGAGATCCCACAGCGCGAAGCTCAGGGTCTTCGAGAGAACAGACAGGCAGGAACATACAGGTAAAAACAGGGGGCGAAGATGAAAGCTTTAGCACAATCTAACGAGTTCTATACAGAGATCTACATGCCCATCTCGAAGCAGATATTCGAGTATACCGCTTCTGATGTGGATGAAGAGCAGCAGAAGGCTGAAGAACTCCGTAAGCAGACTGTTAAGATCAGAAGAGCTGCAAGAAGCAGAGGGTTCGAGACTATCGTGGCTGTCGGTCTCATCGTAACCATCGGCGTATTCTTCATGCTCCTCATTAACCCCCAGGTCAGCCTTGCTGAACTTGCAAAAGATAATTCGGATTTGAAGGATCAGATAGCGGTGTTGAAGAGAAATATCCTTGATTCCGAAGAGAACCTTAATGGTATAACAGATATGGACAGTATCAGAGCGCAGGCACTCGCTCTCGGTATGCAGGACCCGAATGCAAATCAGGTCGTGATTATTCCGATGCCGGAGGATGACAAACTCGTAACTATGGTATCATATGACGAGGAGTTCGGAATCAGCGAGGAAGCGTATGACAGCGCTGTGGAGGCTCTGACAAACTACTACCTCGAAGAAGACGGCAACGGATGAGTGACGATCGAATATCTAATAACGAAGACTTAAACGTAAACGAGACCGGCAAGAGCAGAAACGAGAGGGTATCCCTGGGATTTACTCTCGCGATTTATGCACTCTGCGGTCTCTTTATCTTTTTTCTCGTAGGTAAGCTCTATATCACCACGGTCGTTAATTACGATATATATGCGAGGGCGGCATCCAACCAGCAGTGGAGGATGATGTCCTATGAGGCTGACAGGGGGATCATCTACGATGCAAACTTCATGCCTCTGGCTTCCAATACTTATAACTACACAGTAGTAATCTCGCCGAAGATCCTGATGTCGAGCAGCGAGATCGAGAACGGCACTCTCACAAGGTCCCAGCTAATAAATGATTTCTCGACTTTGTTCGGACTGACACCCGAGGAGATCGATGAAGTTTTGCCGGTCGATCCCAACGATTCGACTGATCCGAGAAACGATGTGGCAGGTATGGACCTTATCCGTAATGTTGAGGCGGATGTGGCTGAGCCTGCCAAGACTTACTGCACACAGCATTCACTCGCGGGAATATCTTTCGTGCCTGTTCCGCAGCGTTACTATAACTACGGAAGCCTTGCAGCGCAGGTAATAGGATATGCAAGTAACGACGGTGTCAGCCTCAACGGCGTTTACGGGCTTGAGGCTTACTACAACAGTGTCCTGTCAGGAACAGACGGTTACAGATACTCTGAGGTCGACCAGGGAACAGAGGGTGTTCTTCCTTACTCCGATGCTATCTCACAGCCTGCGGTAAACGGCAATAATCTCGTTCTTAATATCGATGTTAATGTACAGAGAATATGTGAGGAAGTATGCAGGAGTGCATACATTCAGTACAACCCGAGAGACGGCATCTGCGCCATCGTAATGGATCCTTATACGGGTGCCATTCTCGCGATGGTATCTTTGCCTGACTACGATCTTAACGATCCTTACGCCATCCCTTACGGATATGATCCAATCAGCTGGAATGCTTTGAATGATGATGATCAGGTAGATTATCTCATGAGTAATGTCTGGAGAAACCGTTGCATATCCGATACATATGAGCCGGGTTCAACGTTCAAGGCTCTTACCACGTGCATCGCATTTGAAGAGAATCTTACCAACGAGAATGAGGAGTTCTCCGATGAGCCCATTCAGGTGTCTGATATCGATACGATCTCCTGCTGGCTTCAGAAGCAGCACGGCGGTAACCACGGAATGGAGAGTTTAAGACAGGCGTTCGAGAATTCCTGTAATCCTATCTTCGTTCAGCTCGCACAGAGGATCGGCATTCACAGATACTATGAGTACGTTCACATGTTCGGCTTCTACGAGACGACAGGTATCGATCTTCCTGCTGAAGGAACGGGTATCTTCCATACAGAGCCTTCCGTTATCGACTTGAGCTGTCTGTCGTTCGGTGAGTCCGCTACGGTTACGCCCATACAGCTTCTTAATTCCTACTGCGCCATCGTTAACGGCGGAAACCTCATGGTTCCCCACGTTGTAAGATACATAACGGATGAGAACGGAAACATCGTCGATGAGATCGAACCTGAGGTCATAAGAACGATCTTCTCCGAGAATACCTGTGCAAGAGTAAGACAGCTCATGATCAACGTTGTTGACGAAGGTACGGGTACGGCAGGTCAGGTTCCGGGTTACTATGTTGCCGGTAAGACCTCTACGTCTACTATCGAGAACGGACCTATGGCAGGTGCCCACGTTCTTTCATTCTCATGCTTTGCTCCTTCATATGATCCGAGGATCGCAGTTCTCGTCGTCCTTAATAAGCCTGCAGAGAACTCCGTAGGTTCCTCCGCAGCTGCATCGACGGCCGCAAGGATCGTTGAAGAGACATTAAGCTACATGGGAGTCCCCAGGATCCTTACGGAAGAGGACTACGATCAGCTCACCACAAGATACTGGGTACAGCCTGTCGTCGGTCTTACGGCGACGGAAGCATCCTCAAGGATCGGATATAACGGCATCTCATGCGTATACGGTTCGACAAGCATGACGGCGGATACAGTCGTCGGTTATACATATCCGAGTACTGATGCACAGCTTTACAGCAGCGGAATCGTCATGCTCTATCCTGAAGGCGATAATATCCAGATGCTGACAAGTACGGTTCCGAATCTCACGGGTAAGACAGCCATCGAGTGCATGGAAGCTTTAAGAGATGTTAACCTTAACTGCCATATCGAAGGCGATGTCATGGGTATCTGTGTGTCGCAGGATGAACTCGTGGGAAGTACGCTTTTCGCAGGTTCCATCGTAACGGTAACTTTGGAGGATACGAATATCGCTCCTGATTCGGGTGCCACATCAGAGCCTGATAGTGAGGACGGCGTAACGCAGGGTGATGATGAGGAAGGAACCGAGGAAACCGGTGAAGGAGGTCTGGTCGGCTGACATGAAGATCAATGAACTTCTTGAAGACATGAGATACCGCCTTATAGCGGGTACAACTGACAGGGAGATAACTTCTGTTGAGTATGACTCGCGTAAGATCGTTGACGGCAGTGCTTTCATTGCGGTCAAGGGACAGACTTCTGACGGTCACGATTACATCGGGAGTGCTCTTTCCAAGGGGGCTGCTTTGGTTGTCGTAAACGAAGTTCGTGACGGACACGACGATTCTGAACTTAAAGCATTAAGTGAGAGTTCAAATTCCACTTTCATTTCCGTGCCCGATTCGCGTAAGGCGACGGCATCGATCTGTGCTGCCTTTTACGGTCACCCCGAGAAGAAACTTCACATGATCGGAATCACGGGTACGAAGGGCAAGACAACGATATCATTCATGATTCACGATATCATGAGTAAAGCAGGAAAGAAGACGGGGCTTATCGGAACCGTCTGCAACATGATAGGTGATGAGAAACTTCATTCCGCGTTTACGACGCCTGAGTCAAGAGAGACTTACGAGCTTTTGTCCAAGATGGCCGAGAAGGACACGGAAGAGCTTGTAATGGAAGTGTCGAGCCTCGGATTGAAATACGACAGAGTCTATGGCCTTAACTACGATGTAGGATGCTTTACGAATCTTTATGAGGATCATATCGGAGGCAATGAGCATCCTGATATGGAAGATTACATCGAGAGCAAGCTTAAGATGTTCGAGCAGATCGGTACTGCCGTTATCAACAAGGACTGCAGTATCGCGGACAGACTTCTCATCAAGGCATCCGAGTGCGATTGCAAGATCTATACTTATGGTCTTTCGGAAGGCTGTGACGTAAGGGCCACGGGTATCGAGTCCGGTATGTTAAGCGGCCGTGCGGGAACTTTCTTTGATCTTGAAAGTCCCTGGCATCAGGGAAGATTCTTCGTCGCGATCCCGGGTGAATTCAATGTTTATAATGCACTTTGCTCAATCTCTGCGGCTTACCTGTCGGGTGCCGATACGAAGAGCATAGAAGACGGTCTGTCTTCGATAGAGGTTCCCGGAAGACTTCAGCACGTTTCCAATGATCTCGGCATTACGATTCTCGTTGATTATGCGCACAATGCGGCAAGTCTGGAGAATGTTCTTGATACGCTTAAAGGTGTTGCTAAGGGTAAAGTCATCACGGTATTCGGATGCGGCGGTGACAGATCACACACAAGAAGATTCGAGATGGGTGAAGTTGCAGGTAAGAAGTCTGATTATACGATCATCACGTCTGATAATCCGAGAACGGAAGACCCGCTCGTTATCATAGGTCATATCGAATCAGCCATCAGTAAGACTGAAGGCAGATACGAGATCGTGGTCGACAGGGCGCATGCAATCAGAAAAGCCATCGAGATCGCGGAGCCTGATGATATCGTTCTTATCGCAGGTAAGGGCCACGAGGACTATCAGATATTTGCAGATAGGACAATTCACTTTGACGACTGCGAGGTTGCACTCGAGGCTGCAAAGAGCGTCAGGGAGGAAAGATCGTGAGCAGGATGTTCTCTCTTGATGAAGTCGCGTCTGCCGTTAACGGAGACGTAGTAAACCGTAAAGGATACCTTGGCGGTACCGTATTTGTAACGGGTGTTTCCACTGATACGAGGACCATCGAAGAGGGTAACCTTTACATTGCCTTAAAGGGTGAGAAATTTGACGGTCACGATTACTGTGAAATGGCGGTCGAGAAGAATGCCTGCGCGGTAGTCGTTGATAACATAAGAAGCGTTCCCGATGGTGCGATCGGAATAGTTGTAAAAGATACACTCGTTGCTTTGGGTGATCTTGCAAGGCACTACAGGTTTAAGCTCGGTGCCAAGGTCATCGCCATCACGGGTTCGGTGGGCAAGACCACTACACGTGAGATGGTAAGGGTGGCTCTCGAGGCATCGATGAAGGTCACGTCTTCACAGAAGAACTATAACAACGAGATAGGTCTTCCCAAGGCGATCCTCTCGGCTCCCAAGGGAACGCAGATCCTGCTTCTTGAGATGGGAATGAGGGCATTAGGAGAGATCGAATATCTTACCAAGATCGCCCATCCCGATATCGCCATTATCACCAACGTCGGTTATTCGCATATTGGTATCTTAGGTTCGAGAGAGAATATCAGAACAGCAAAGACAGAGATCATAAAAGGTCTTACGGACCAGGGAATCCTGATCGTTAACGGCGATGATAACTTCCTGTTCGATTATGTCAGGAACATCATTCCTCTTAACAACGGACTTGCAGCGATATTTGCGTCAAATAAGGTTCCGGATAAAGTGACTAACTGTCCGCTGTGCGTAAATGCAGTAAACATCAAAGAGAACAACGGCATGGACTTTGACGTGTCGATGTCTGTTAACGGTGCGGTTACCGACAAGCAGAAGATGCACATCGGTCTTGGCGGTGAGCATAATGTGCATAATGCCTGTTTTGCCTTTGCCTGTGCGAAGCTTGTTGGTGCAGATATGACTCTTGCCGTTAAGGCGCTGTCCGAGTACACTCCCATGGACGGAAGAGGAAAGACTTATTACGGAAAGAAGTATACGATAATCAATGATGCTTATAACGCATCGCCTGAGTCCATGGCTGCTGCTTTCGCCAACCTTGATTCAACGAATCCCGGTTCAAGGAAGATCGCAGTCCTCGGTGGAATGAGGGAGCTGGGGGATAATGCTCCCGCACTTCATGAGAAGACAGGTGAGGCATGCGGCCAATACCGCTTTGATAAGATAATCGTAACGGGTGAGGATAAGGATTCTTTCATCAAGGGTCTTAAGTCGGTGCGTTCTGATGCGGATATTACAGTCTGCGCCGATACGGAGGAAGTTAAGAAGAAAGCACATGAGATCATAAGAACGGGCGACACGGTGCTGTTTAAGGCATCAAATGCGTTCAGGTTCGAAGATCTTGCCAGGGAATTTATTGATAATGACGAAGATAACGGCTGAGAGAAAAACTAATATACCTTTGCTGCTCATGATGTTTGTGATAATCATGTTCGGTCTTGTCATACTCTATTCCGTTTCGGGACCTGCAGGATATGCGAAGTCGGTCCACGATTCAGCCTACTATCTTAAAAGACAGATAATTTGGACCGTCGTAGGTATCATATCAGCGATAGTGATATCTTTCCTGCCGGTCAACCTGTTCAAGCATCCGGTTATTTTTATGTCTGCGTACTTTGTGAGTTTGGGACTTGCCATCGCGGTTAAGCTGTTCGGTACGGAGCTAAACGGTGCAAGACGATGGATCATGATCGGTACATACGAGCTCCAGCCTTCAGAGATCTGTAAGATCGGATTGATAGTGGCACTCGCGGGGTACAGGGAATACATAGTTAAGCTAAGAGCGAAGGGAGGCCTTAAGGCATCATCGGGGAAACGCCAGGCGTGGAACCATGCTTTCTTTGACTTCATCCTTCCCGTGGGAGGATGTCTTCTCGTTGATATCCTTATTTTGTTCGAGCCTCACTTCTCGTGTTTCCTTATCATCGGATTCGTTATCTTCATCTGCACGTTGAATTCGGGTACCGGTATCCGCGCGTGGTTCCTGGGCGGCCTTACGCTGCTTCTCGTCGGAATCATCTTTGCCTCGGCATATATCGCGGTAAACCCTAACTTCAGACGTAACTTTGCTCACGTTTACCAGAGACTTAACATCTTCGCTGCCACGAGCGGTGATGAGGACGTCGAGGTTACGGAGGATGAGACACGTCAGGTTACCAATGCCCATAACGCATTGGGTTCAGGCGGAATGTGGGGCAGAGGCATCGGAAGCTCGCGTGCAAAATACAACTATGTATCGGAGGCCCAGAACGACTATATCTTCTCCATCTACGTCGAGGAGACGGGATTCGTCGGCGGGGCGATTTTGATATTCATTTATGCGATAATGTTCGCGCTGTTCGTGCAGGTCATCCTGCGAACGAATACCGTATTCTCACGAATGCTTGCGACGGGTTGCTCGTCGCTTATCATGATACAGGTTATACTTAACCTCGCCGTTGAGCTTCAGGTCGTTCCTTCAACCGGTGTTACGCTGCCGTTCGTAAGTTACGGCGGTACAGCCCAGTTGTTCCTTCTCGTCGCTTACGGACTTATCCTGAGCGTTTCAAGAAGCGGAACTGCACCTGATCCGAAGAAGGGAAGTGTGACCACTTAATGAAGAGGTTTATAGTTACAGGCGGAGGAACCTCCGGACATATAAATCCTGCCATCACGATCGCTGATGCTCTTAAGGAGTATTACGGTCCGACTGAAGGATGCGAGATCATCTTCGCAGGGCGTAAAGAAGGGCTCGAGGGTGAACTCGTGCCCAAAGCAGGATATGAACTTAAGGACATATCCGCGAAGCCTTTCCCAATGAAGCCTTCGGTCAAGCTCGTTAAAGCAATCAAGGCCTTCATGAAGGGCAAGAAGCAGTGCATCGACATCATTAAGGAGTTTAAGCCTGACGCGGTCATCGGTACCGGCGGATATGTTTGTGCTCCGGTGCTTGAGGCTGCGTCCGCCATGAAGGTCCCTGTAATAATCCACGAAGCCAATGCTTTCCCCGGAAGGGCAAACCGCATGATGGGCAAGAAGGCAGCTTTGGTATTGACGGGTTTCCCTGACCAGGAGAAGGATTTTCCCAAGGCGGGAAAGGTGGTCTATTCGGGTAACCCCATCCGTTCCGTTATGATAGGAAACGATTATGAGTCTTCAAGAAAGAAGTTAGGCATCGACCCTTCACAGAAGCTTGTCTTCGCGATGGGAGGAAGTCTCGGCTCGAAGACGATCAACGACTTCGTTATCGCAGCATCTAAGATGGAGAGATTCTCTGACATCAAGTTCGTACTCGGTACCGGCAAGCAGCAGACGAAGAATATTGCTCCCGAGGACTTGAAGGCCCCCAATCTTGAGGCTCACATGTATATCAATAATCCCACGGACTACATGACGGGCGCCGACGTGTGCATCACGAGATCCGGCGCTGTTACGTGTGCCGAGACAGCTGCCATAGGTTCGTGTTCGATTCTCGTTCCTTATCCGCATGCTGCTCACGACCATCAGACTTACAATGCATCTGCTTTCGAGAGGATCGGGGGATGTGTCATGGTGGCGGACGCTGATGTGGCATCCGGCAAGCTGTTTGATGTTCTTGACGATCTTCTTAAGAATGACGATAAGCGCAGGAGCATGAGAGAGAATGCAAAGAAACTCGCGGTCCTTGACTGCGACGAGAAGATAGTCAAAGCCATAGAGGAAGTTTTACGCGGTGAGTGACGACGAGAACAAGAAGGACCTGGATGAGAGCGTAAAGCCCCGGGATGATGCCAATGTGTCCGAAGCTTCGGAGCAGGACCTTGAAGAGCATCCCTATACCGAGCCTTCGGAAGACGAAGGTGTTGTTGTCGTTGAGGCAGAGGAAGCGCAGGTACGGGAAGAGCCTTCCGGTGAGCCCGTAAAGCAGGAGGAAAAGGGTGAACCCGCCCCTGCGAAAAGAAAACCCGCTCCTCACCCCGTTGTTGCCAAGAAAAAGAAAAAGGGAAACGGAAAGGAATACCTTCCCGATTTCCCCTATGATTTTAAGACTGTACTCGGAGCGCTTCTGGCAGTATCCGTTGTAGTCTTTATCTGGTCTGTCATATTCCATCCGGCAATGAGGATACAGACCATAAACGTAGAAGGAAACTATGAGCTGACCGATGAGCAGATCATGGATGCTCTTGATATCCACGTAGGAGACCACATCCTTAAGTTTACTTTCCTTAAGGCTCTTGCCCTTGCGAAGAGTACGCCTTATATCGAGGATGTTGACGTCAGGATAAGCTTTCCTGCTTCGGTAACGATAGACGTTCAGGAGAGGCATAAGCTTGCGTACATAAAGGTTCCTGACGGATACATCGCCATCGATGAGTTCGGAATGATCCTTGAGTTTACGACCTTCGAGACTGAGGACGTTCATCCGATACTTTGCGGACTTGATATCAACAACGTCGTAGTCGGTTCCTATACGGATGTCACGGAGTCATTGAAGTTCCGTAAGATGATACTCGTTCTTGGCGCCGTTCTTGATGCGGACAGAAACTCGAACCACGACGACGGATACCACTTCTATGACAGTGTAAGAGAGGTCAGGGTTGTGTCTTCGGGACTCATATTCATGACCATCGAGCTTCCGGACGGAACGGTGCTTCAGGTAAAGCTTGCAGGCATCGAGAATATAGCCGATGACATGCAGTGGCTCCTCTACGCGATAAGGGGAGATGCATTCGAGGGATTACCCGCCGGTTCGCTTGATATGACAGAAGAAGAAAAAATATATCGCGCGTATAATACTTAATTTGCATTAATAACAAAAAAAGTTTAACATTATCTGGTATGAGTAAAAAAATATATTGTTGTAGTACAGTATTTAGTTTAAAATCAAACTGAATGTACTATATATAGTATAGGAAGCACATAAAAAACTCTATGGAGGGACTTACAAATGTCTGATAAGAGAGGATTTGTTCTGGACGAGGACCATTTCGCTACCATTAAGGTAATCGGTTGCGGCGGCGGAGGCTGTAATGCAGTCGACAGAATGATTGACAGTGGAGTTCAGGGCATCGATTTTATTTCCGTAAATAGTGATAATCAGGCACTTGCGAGATCAAAGGCTCCCGTAAAGATTCAGATAGGTGAGAAGGTTACAAGAGGCTTAGGCTGCGGCGCTGATCCGAGCATCGGTGAGAAGGCGGCTGAAGAGTCCAAGGATGAGATCGCTGAGGCTATCTCCAATACGGACATGCTCTTTATCACAGCCGGTATGGGCGGCGGTACAGGAACAGGTTCTGCTCCCGTAGTTGCTCAGATCGCTCAGGAACTCGGTATCCTCACGGTAGCAGTTGTTACAAGACCTTTCATGTTCGAGGGCGCAAGAAGAGCTCAGAATGCTGAGCGCGGTATCCGCGAACTCGAGAAGTATGTAGATGCTCTCGTAGTAGTTAGCAATGACAAGCTCCTTGAAGTTGTTGATGATGACACATCATTCGAGGAAGCATTCAATATGGCAGACCAGGTATTGAAGTTTGGTGTAGCAGGTATCTCTGACCTCGTTGCTATCCCCGGACTTATCAACCTCGACCTTGCTGACGTAAGAAGAGTTATGACCAAGGCCGGTGTGAGCCACATGGGTATCGGTCGTGCAGCCGGTGAAGGAAGAGCTACTGCAGCTGTTAAGCAGGCTATCAATTCACCTTTGCTCGATACAACCATCGAAGGCGCTAACGGAGTGATCATCAACTTCACAGGCGGAAGAAACATGAAGCTCCAGGAGATCGACGCAGCTGCCAAGCTCGTACAGGATTCTGTTGCTCCTGAGGCTGAGATCATCGTCGGTGCAGTTATCGATGCATCACTCGAGGATGAGATCATGATCACGGTCATCGCTTCAGGTTTTGATAATTCCGTTAATGCTTCCTCTAACCACAGAGCAAGCACATCCATCCTTTCAAGAAATAATCCTCAGCTCGCAGGCGAGCGTAATGCAGCTCCTGTTACAACAACAAGCAGAAGCTCATATGGCAGAAACGAAGCTCCGGCTCCCGCACCCGCGCCCAAGCAGCAGGCTGCTCCCGGATTCCTCTTCGGTGATGATTCCGTTAACAGCAGAGTTCAGGCAGCTCGTGAGCCCGAGGCAGTTACACCTGCACCGGCACCCGCTCCTGCTCCTGCAGCAGCTCCCGTTCAGCCTATCCCTGTACAGACGAGTTCACAGGCTCCCGTACAGTCCTACCAGGCACCTGCTCCTGCTGCACCTGCTCCTAACCAGTACGGCGGCAGACCTCAGGTTAACGTTTCACCTGATGCTGAGCCTAACCGCTCACAGTCAAGAACCGCTAAGCCCTGGTTTATGTTTGGCGGCAACAAGGATACTGAACAGTAATGAAGTGTCCCAAGTGTGGAGCTGATAACGATAAAGTGATTGATACGCGCCCCTCTGATGAGGGGCGTGCCATTAGACGCAGAAGAGTCTGCCTTGAATGTGAGTACAGATATTCAACTATCGAGAGAACTGAAGTTCTCGGTATGAAAGTAGTCAAGAAGGACGGAACTCGTCAGGATTTCTCACGTGAAAAGCTTATGGCCGGTTTGGCATCCGCCTGTTCGAAGAGACCCGTATCAAACGGTAATCTCGAGAAGATAGTCGACGAAGTGGAGGGCGCTTTGTCGGAGTGCAGAAACGGTGAGATATCCACGAATAAGATAGGCGAGATCGTTATGGAGAGACTTAAGAAACTTGATAAGGTTGCTTATGTCAGGTTCGCGTCTGTCTACAGAGACTTTACGGACATAGAGTCTTTTACGAGAGAAGTAGAGAACATAGATAAGGACTGAAGGGTTAAGGAGGCATTATGAAAAAGGTACTCATTGTTGATGATGATGCAGACATCATCGAACTCGAGAAACTGTACTTCGAGAAGGAAGGTTACGAGGTCGTATCATGCATGCAGGGTGACAGGGCGGTAGCAACGTTTAACGTTACAAAGCCTGATATCGTTATCCTCGATTTGATGCTTCCCGGCATGGACGGTAATGATGTTTGCCGTGAGATCAGAAAGATATCTGATGTTCCGATCATCATGCTTACTGCAAGAACGGATACACTCGACAGAGTAGTAGGTCTTGAGCTTGGTGCAGATGACTATGTACCGAAGCCGTTCGAGCCTAAGGAGCTTCTTGCAAGAGTTAAGGCAGTATTAAGAAGAACAGATAAAGTTCCCGCAGCAGACGCTTCCGAGTCAGCTGAGGCATCGGGTGACGTAAATGTCGTTACGTTCCCGGGTCTTACGGTCGATAAGGTTAAGTATGTGGTAACAGCAGACGGCAAGGAAGTTTACATGCCGCCGAAGGAACTCGAGCTCCTTTTCTTCCTGGCTTCCAATCCCAACCGTGTATTCTCAAGAGAGCAGCTCCTGGGTAATGTTTGGGGTTATGATTTCTTCGGTGAGTCGAGAACTGTTGATGTACACATCAAGAGGATCCGTGAGAAGATCGAGACTCCCGGAGTGGAACGCGATTGGTGCATCAGGACAGTCTGGAGCAGAGGATACAAATTCGAGACAAAGTAAGTTATGGCCGGATCCTTACACAACAAGTCGGTCAATACTGATTTTGCCGTATTCTTAAATACGTTTCTTATAATAAGCACGGTAATAGTCTTTGCTGTGCTTGTTTTTATTTCGTATCAGAATATGTACAACCAGTACCTCGATGAAGCGATGGTCGAGTCAACGGATATATGCGCTGACATTGCCGTGGATTATGCGGATTTCAGCATTAAATATCCTGACGTTGAGATACGTAATGATCTTATGGATCTGTATCTTGATTCCATCTTTATGACGAGCAAGGGTGAAGTATACATAGTTGATTCCGAAGGTATCGTCTATTACACGAACACGGATCTTCACCAGGGAGTTTTTGCCGGAAGTGAAGTTAAGTTTGCCGTCGCTTCAGCTAATTCGAGGCTGTATCAGAATGTTCAGGAGGTAACGGCAAGTCTTTCGAAGCTTGTTACCTGTACGAACATCGGTAACACGGGACTATACGTAGTCCATATTGCCAAGGTTGACTTCTCCGATGTCATAAGCGAGTTCATGACGATAATGGTATACCCGGTCATCGTATCCTTGGCCGCCGCGATCGCTTTGCTTGTCGGTTTCACGGGAATCGCCATCAGGCCTCTACGTGCAATCTCTAAGACAATAACCAAGGTTTCCGAAGGTGACTTAAGCGCTAGAGTCGATGAGAAGTTTACAAGCTACGGTGACCGTTCAGGAATGCTTACGCTGTCTTCCGACCTTACGGATATGGCAGGTGAGGTTAATATCATGATCGAGACTCTTGAGAATCAGGAGAATGACCGCGCGATGTTCATCTCCTCGGTCGCTCATGATATCAGGACTCCTCTTACATCAATAAACGGATTTGTAACCGCGATGACAGACGGTACCATCCCTCCCGAACTTCACGAGAAGTACTTAGGAAAGATCAAGTATGAGGTTGACAGGATCAGGACTCTCGTCGTATCCATGACGGAAGCATCATCTCTGTCACATGTTGATCCGTCCCTGATGGAGGAATTTGACCTTAAAAATGTCGTTGAAGACATGCTCTCCGAGCTTGAGCCTCAGCTTGGTTCAAAGAGGATCAAGGCTGAAGCAAGGATCGATGAGGAAGGCGGCACGATGGTCTACGGAGAGGTGCATCAGCTTAACCGTGTTCTGATTAACATTGTTACAAACGCAATAAAATTCACGCCTGAGGACGGAAAGATAATCATCTCATCCTATCTTGATAAGAAGGAAAAGGCGAGGGTAATTACTGTAGAAGACTCGGGTCCCGGTGTTGAACCTGCGAAGAGAAGCAAGGTGTTCGACAGCTTCTATAAGGCTGATCCTTCACGTAAGCAGGAAGGCTTCGGTCTTGGTCTTTATATCTGTAAGCAGATCCTTGCAGGTCATAATCAGCTGATAAGACTCGATGAGAGCCCTGAGCTTGGCGGTGCAAGATTCATATTCTCATTCCCGATCCCGCCTGATAAGGAATAACTCATGAGGAAAGCTGACAGGATCCAACTTGCAAAGAAGACGCTCGATGCTCTTCTTAATGCCTTTCCCGACTCCTGTTGTTCGCTCGACAGCGACAAGCCGGAGAGACTATCGATACGCGGTATCCTCTCGGCGCAGTGCACGGATGTAAGAGTTAACATAACGGCACAGGAGCTTTTCGCGAAGTATCCTTCCATGGAAGACATCCTTAACATGCCTGATGAGGAACTCATACGCATCATTAAGCCATGCGGTCTTTATAAGTCGAAGGGCAAGTCGGTAAAGGCCTTCGCGGATCTGTATGTCAATGAGTGGGGCGGCAAGGTCCCCAATGATGTGGATGCCCTGATGAAGTGTCCCGGAGTAGGAAAGAAGATATCTAATCTCATCGTGGGTGAGATATACGGAACGCCTGCGGTCGTTGTGGATACGCACTGCAAGCGTGTTATGTACAGGATCGGGATCACGGATAACACGGACCCCATTAAGGTTGAAGAAGATATCTGCGCGGTATTCCCGGAGGATTCCTGGATCGGATTGGGACACATGGCAGTATCCCTTGGCAGGACTTACTGCACGGCTCAAAAGCCTTCCTGTGATACCTGTCCTTTAACAGGATTTTGTGCGAAGAGACTTCCCGGGAAAGCAGGTAAAAAAGCATGAGCGCGCCTGTAGCCAAAGTCACGCTCGGAAGTCCCGTTGATGTTCTTTACGGCATCGGTCCCGAGGCTGCAAAGAAACTTCAAAGGCTCGAGATATTTACGGTATATGATCTTATCTCGTTTATCCCCAGAAGATATAACGACTGGTCGCAGGTCGGAAAGATAGAGCAAAGCGAGGACGGTAAGGAGATATCTTTCTTCGGTACGGTCAACACGGCTCCGGTTAAGAAGGGTTACAAGAAGCAGGCGCCGGTCTCGTTCTTCGTAAGCGACGGCACGGGAAGGATCGAACTTTCATACTTCAATGCGCCTTACATCCTTAACAAGTTCGCTCCCGGCGATAAGATCTTTGTTCACGGCGTGGTAAGTTACTACGGAACGAGAGCGCAGATAGTCAATCCATTCTGCGAGAAGGCGGAATCGACAGGCGAGTTAAGACTCGTGCGACCCGTTTATCCGCTTACGGCGGGCATCACATCCAACATGATAAACAAATGGGCAGGTACCGCATTGAAGCTCGTTAAGGACCAGATACCTGACGTCGTGCCCGGTTCTCTGGTTCAGAAGGAAGGCCTCTGTTCTGCTTCTGAAGCATATGAATATGTCCACTTCCCCGATTCGCTTGAGAAGGCAGCATTGGGAAGAAGAAGGATAGCCTACGAGGAGTTGATTCTTCTTGGCATAGGCATGAAGTATTTCATGGCGACGGGAGGCCCTGATGAAGTCGCTCCTGTTGTTGTACCTTCAAAGGGCGGTTTGTCTTCTGATGCAGCCGCGAGGTGGAAGACTGTCATTCATAACCTGGGTTTCAGTCTTACCGACGACCAGAAAAAGGCACTTGCCGACATTCAGCACGACCTTATGCAGAACAAACCCATGAACCGCCTCGTTCAGGGTGACGTAGGTTCCGGTAAGACAGCAGTTGCGGTACTGAGCATGGCGATGACGGCGATCATGGGAAAGCAGTCAGTGCTTCTTGCGCCCACATCAGTTCTTGCGAAGCAGCATTACGATACTGCCGTTAAGCTTCTTGAGGGGAGCGGGATAAATGTCGCGCTGCTTCTGGGTAAGACAAAAGCTTCGCTTAAGAAGGAAATCAAGGAGCAGTTAAGGACCAACGAGGCTTCGGTCATAATAGGAACTCACGCGGTCTTAACGGATGACGTTAACTTCTCGGATCTTGCGCTCGTGATCGCTGATGAGCAGCACCGCTTCGGCGTAAAGCAAAGAGAGAAACTTCTTATCTCGCGTGACGGCGTCGACGGCATAAACAGCGTACACAATCTTGTCATGACGGCAACGCCGATACCGAGGACCCTTGCCATGGTCATCTACGGCGATATGGCTACTTCCGTCATCCGCCAGAAGCCTGCGGGAAGAAAGGCGATACAGACTCATTTCCTTCCTTACACCGACGGTGACGACATCTATAACGTGCTCCTTGCCAAACTTCGTAAAGGTGAGCAGGCCTACATCGTCTGCCCGAGGATCGATGACGACTCCGAGGAAGTGGCCTCGGATGAGTATTACTTTGACGATCTTCTTGGTTCGGGTGATGAGACGCCGTCCGCGGTCAGCGTTAAGGAGATGAAGAAGAGACTTGATGAGCACGGCTTGTCTTCGCAGTATGAAACTGAAGTTCTGTACGGTTCGATGAAAGAGACTAAGAAGCTCGAGGTGATGGAAAGATTTCTAAGCGGTGAGGTTAAGGTACTGATATCAACGACCGTAATTGAAGTAGGAGTAAACAACCCGAATGCGACCATGATGGTTATCATGAATGCGGAAAGATTCGGACTGTCGACGCTTCACCAGCTCAGGGGAAGGATAGGAAGAGGAGACAAGCAATCCTACTGCGTTCTGTGCTCGGATTCAAAGACAGAAAGAGCCCTCGAGAGAATGAAGCTTATGTGTGAGTGTTCTGACGGATTTGAACTTGCAGGCAAGGATTTGGAGTTAAGGGGCCCCGGTGACTTCTTCGGGACAAGACAGCACGGCATTCCGACACTTCGAGCAGCAAACCTGTTTACCGATGCTCCTCTTGCGAAGACATCCACGGACGAAGTCAATGCGGTATTAAGCAAGGGCGGCGATGAGGCAAAGACCTTGATGAATAATATCGAGAAACTGTTCAGATTAAGATTCCAGGATAAGATGGGGACACTTTAATGCCGAGAGTAATAGCAGGTAAGTTTAAAGGAAGAACGCTTGATGCTCCTAAGGGAGATAACACGAGACCTACGGGCGACAAGGCAAAGGAGGCTTTGTTCTCGATAATTCAGACGCGTGTGCCCGGGTGTGTTTTCGCTGATGTCTTTGCGGGGACTGGCAGTGTCGGTATCGAGGCTTTAAGCCGCGGTGCGGATTCCGTCGTTCTTGTTGAGAAAGCAGGACAGGCCTGCGGAGTGATCAAAAGTAACTTAAGAAAACTCGGCATAGACCAAAGCGAACAGATCGAGCTTATGAAGATGAGCTTTGATGCGGCACTTGCGAAGTTTGCAGAAGACCAAAGGAAGTTTGACGTTATCTTCATGGATCCTCCTTACAGGATGGCACAGAAAGCTGCCGAGACTGCTACTGCGGTCATCATGGAGCATGACCTGCTTAATGAGGACGGAATATTAATAGTGGAGCATTCGTCAGATCTGCCGTTTGTAACAGATGTAATGAACATGAAACCCATTCGTTCTTGTCGGTACGGGCTTGCGGTGTTAACATTTTTCTCGAAGAGTTGATTATGGGGGTATTTGTTCATTGACTTCTCTTATTTTCCCGGGAAGTTTTGATCCTTTGACAAGAGGTCACAGAGACATCGCGAGGAGGGCCGCAAGGATTTGCGACAAGCTTTACTTCGCTGTAATGAACAATGACCATAAGGAATACACGTTTACACTTGAAGAGAGAGTAAATATGGCCAAGACAGTCTTCGCTGATTATGCGAACGTCGAAGTGATCGGCAGCAACGGACTTCTTGTTGACATTTATAAGAATCTCGGGTGTAATGCAGTTGTAAGAGGCATAAGATCAGAGTCGGATTTCCGTTATGAAGCGGAGATGTCTCTGGCTAACAGGATGCTATATCCTGAATATGATGTCGTACTCCTGCCTTGCCGCGACGATCTGTCGCTTGTAAGCTCGAGTATGGTAAAGGAAGTCGGCAGGTATGGAGGGGATATATCGGCCATGATACCGACTGAGATCTTGGAAACAGTTAATGACAGATTAAGGAAAGGCAGGAACTAAACATGGACAACAGCAATTACGGACAGAATCAGGCGCCGAGAAAGGTGGAAAGATACGATCTTATCAGTAATATCAACGATATGATCGAGACTTTGCGTTCCGCAAGCGGCGTACCGTTCTCTTCGAACTGTGCAGTAGACAGAAATGAGATGATCGCATCCTTAGAGGAGCTTAAGAATCATCTTCCCGCGTCTATCGCTCAGAGCAATGATATCGTTGTCAGAGCTCAGGAGATCATCACGACAGCCCGTGAGAAGAGCAAGAAGATCATTGATGATGCAAACAGACAGTATGCTTCAAAGGTAAATGATCACGAGATCACCAGAGGCGCAAGAGACGAAGCAGACAATATTCTCGCAGCAGCTGAGAATCAGGCTGACGAACTTCGTAAGAGCGCACATGTTTATGTTAAGCAGCTCCTTTCCGATGCAAACAATACTCTTTCCGAGAGCATTGCCAAGATACAGACAAATCTTTCTGAGATCGATACTACCATCGACTCGATGTAAGTAGTCATCCGACTCACAAAACACCGCGTAACACCCGGACCTCCAGTGCCTATTGGTCCGGGTGTTTTAATGTCCATAAATCAAGTGGTAAAATCAATGTAGATTCGTATGTTCGGAGGATGAGTATATGATTCTGGGCGTGAATATTAAGAACTTCGATATCTTCAATGACGATACCATCGGTCTGATGATCGAGGATTCGGCGAAGTATGTCGGTACCAAGCCTTCCGATAGAGGAATCAGACTTCGTAATCTGAATGCTCTCATAGGCAGAAACAATACAGGTAAGACCGCGTTTATCCGCGTGCTCTCATTCGTAAAAAGATGCATATTGACTGATGTGGCACAGGCGTCGACCAAGGACGACCGTCCCGGGTTCATGAACCTTCTCATTGATAAGGAGAAGCCTGCACAGTTCCGTCTGTTCTTCAGGATAAGAGATCATGAGACCGGTAAGTCTGATTTCATCCAGTATGAACTGACTATCGGTGCAAGTAAGTTCGGAAGCCCGATCGTTACCGAGGAGAAGGTTCTGTCATCAGAGAAGACGGATGACGGCATAAAGGTTAGAGAAGTGCTCGTTAACTCCGAGCAGTCGAGGATAGTCAACGATGAGAGGATCACGGCATTAAGCATCTACGGAAGGCTTGCTGCAGGTGATGAAGCGGTACAGCTGGTTCTTGATGAGATAAGCAAGTGGTTCTTCTGCGCATTCTCTGCCGAGGATGTATCCGATTATTTCTCATCGGGCAATGCCCCCGGAGCGCATAAGCATCTGAATTCCGAAGGAACCAACGTAGGTAATGTTCTTGATTATCTTAAGTCTCTCGAGGACGGCACTTACGAGAGACTTCTCGAGGAGATCGAGTCCAAGATCCCCACAATGCGTAAGAAAAAGAATCTTCCCGTTAACCTTGAGGGAAGTCACGAGAAGCTGTTTAAGTATCTGCTTCTTCTAAGGGACCCCAATCCGAAGACGACCATATTCATCGAGACTCCCGACAGGGATCTTTATCACGACATGGTCGACGTTCTTGCGGATGAGATGCGTGAGTTCACGCTGGCCCATCCTTATTCACAGATAGTATTCTCAACCCACAATCCGTATATCGTCGAGACGATGTCACCTAAGGAGATATGGGTATTCTCAAGAGACGTCGATGAAGACTCGGGTGAGTATAAGGATGTCGAAGTAAGATGTGCAGGTACGGATCCTGTCGTTAATGAACTGTTCGAGCAGGGAGTGGGCATGGGTGCCATCTGGTACGGCGGTCACCTCGACCAGGGCTCAAGCGAGTACGACGAAGACGGTGTGAATAATGCACATTGAGATACTGACAGAAGATAAGTCCGGTGCCGTCGTAGTAGAGCGGCTCGTTAAGAGGCTTCTTAAGCAGAATGACTTCGAAGCCGATGTCGCTGTGCGTCCGCACAGGGGCTGCGGCAGCCTTCCCAAGGACTGGGATTCGAGACCTGAGAAGTTCGAGAGTGCTTTGCTTAACCTTCTGCCTGCAAAGTGCCGTGCCTACAACAAAGTCTATGGCGGGACTGACACGATACTCGTAGTCATCATGGATTCCGACGATAAAGATCCTGATGAACTGCGCCGCGAACTCTATCTTGTATGCAAGAAGTACGCACGCAACATAAGATCTGTCGTAGGTCTTTGCACGGAGGAGATAGAGGCGTGGCTCCTGGGAGACATCAAGGCCATCATGAAGGCATATCCTGACAGCGACATCAAAATATATGAAGAGTATGTGCAGGACAGCATTTGCGGTACCTGGGAGATGCTTTGCAAGACAACTTTCCCCGAGACCTACGAGAATATCATCGATATAGGTTATCCCGCTATCGGTCACTATAAGGCGCGTTGGGCTGAGGCGATCTCCCTTTACATGGAACCCGACAACAATGTCTCCCCGAGCTTCATAACATTCAAGAATGCACTTCTTACCGCGCTTAAAGATGCATCTCCCATTCCGGAGCAGCCGGTGCGTCCCGGAGTAAGAAGGATATCTTTCTGATGCACATCTACGTTCACATACCTTTCTGCGCTCGAAAATGTCCTTACTGCGGCTTTTTTTCCGTTGCCGGAAAGACTTATGTGAAAGAGTATTTCGATGCGCTTGAGAAGGAAGTCTTCGAGCAGCCCGTCATAAGTTCTGCCGAGCGTGAGGGGGAAATGGAGACGGTCTACTTTGGCGGTGGCACGCCGTCTTTTGTTGATGCATCTTATGTTTGTAATGCACTTAAGTCCATTAGGCACTGGTTCTCGATAGAGGACGGGGAGTTTACGGTCGAAGTTAATCCGAATTCTCTGGATGAGGCAAAGGCGCGCGCATATAAGGAAGCCGGATTTAACCGCATATCGATCGGAGTTCAGTCTTTGCATGACGATGTGTTACTTACTTTGGGCCGTCTTCATGACAGAAATGAAGCTCTTCATGCGATACGGATTGCCAAAGACGCGGGATTCGACAATATCTCCTGTGATCTGATCCTCGGCGTTCCGGGGCAAAGAGAGGAAGATCTTTATGAGGATGCGTCCTGCCTTATTGAAGCAGGGGCAAAGCACATCAGCATGTACTCCTTATCGATAGAAGAGGGGACGCCTTTTGAGAATAAGTACGGGGACAAGCTTTATGAGTTTGTGGACGAGGAACTTGAACGCAAGATGTATCACGGGCTCCGCGACTTCCTTAAGACAAAAGGTTTTGGCACATATGAGATATCAAACTGTGCCTTGCCGGGATATGAGAGCAGACATAACTTATCTTACTGGAGCGGTTCGGAGTATTATGCCTTCGGTGCCGGTTCTCACGGATATCTCAATTCGGTAAGGTTCGCGCATCCTGAAAGCATCGAAGAGTATGTGAAAGATCCCATGAAGCGGATAACGGAAGAGGTGCTCTCAGAAGAGGATAAGAACAAAGAGAGATGCATGCTTGCTTTAAGGACAAGCAGGGGAATGAACTTTGAACTATGTAAGGATTATCCGGACGAGATCAAAAAGAATCTTAATTTGGGGTACCTCGAGAAGACTGATACCGGATACCGTCTGACGAGTAAGGGACTTGATTACGCCAATCAGGTGTTCATGGATTTTGTATAGCATAGTATAATGGTTAGTGCTATGAAGAAACTTGCAATCATAGGTGCATCATATCTGCAGCTCCCTCTTATTAAGAAGGCAAAGGAAATGGGGATAGAGACCCATGTTTTCGCATGGGAGTGCGGCGATGTCGGTGAGAAGGAAGCGGATCACTTTTACCCCATCAGCATAGTTGAGAAGGACAATATCCTTGATGAATGTAAAAAGATAGGCATTGACGGCATATGCAGTATCGCATCTGATCTCGCCGTGCTGACCGTCTGTTATGTTGCGGAGAAGATGGGACTTGTGAGCAACGGTATCGGCAGTTCGCTTATATCCGTTAACAAGTATGAGATGAAGAAGGCTTTTGTGAAGAATGATGTACCTGCTGCAAGGTGCAAGCTTGCTTCCAAAGATGATTATCCCGATGTTTCTGATATGAAGTATCCCCTCATCGTAAAGCCCACTGACAGATCGGGAAGCCGCGGCGTAACGAGGATCGATTCTCCCGGTGAAGATATCATTCCTGCAATCGACCGTGCCATCGAACAGAGCCTCGAGAAGAAGGCATTGGTTGAAGAGTATGTATTCGGTGACGAGTACAGTGTCGAGTGTGTCTCATATGAGGGAAAGCACACACTCCTGTCTATCACAAAGAAGTATACGACGGGTAATCCTCATTACATTGAGACGGGACACATGGAACCCGCGGATCTGAGTGATGAGATGTATGAGAAGATCGGAAGAATAGTGATGAACGGTCTTGATGCTCTTAAGATAAGATATGGAGCTTCTCATTCCGAACTCAAGATTCATGACGGCGATGTCAGGATTATCGAGATCGGTGCCAGAATGGGCGGGGACATGATCGGAAGTACGCTTGTTAAACTGTCGACAGGCTATGACTTTGTCAAGGCTGTGATCGATATAAGCCTCGGTTCAAAGCCTGATGAGTTTGTTAAGGGTAAGCCGCGTTTTGCCGCTATCAGGTACATACTTGATGAAGAAGGCAAGGCCTGTCTTGAGGCCATAAAGGATCAACATAAGGATATCCTGTTCGAGTGCGACGATGAAAGTGTAGATGCCGCGAGCGTGTTTGATAGTTCCTCAAGGAAAGGTTATTATATTATAGTTTCGGATGATAAGAATCTTGTGTTGAACTTGATGCCGGCTGAAAGTAAAGATTATTAGGATTTGATAATGGAGATATCAGTAGTAGTTCCCGTATATGGTTGTAAAGCCGCAGTTAAAGAGTTGTATGAGAGGCTTACTTCGACTTTATCCGATATAACAAAAGACTACGAGATCATATTCGTAAATGATGCATGCCCTCAGGGTTCATGGGAGGTTATCGATGAGATAGCCCGAAGTGATAAAAGATTTGTCGGTATCGATCTGTCCAGAAACTTCGGACAGAGTAAGGCCATTACGGCAGGTCTTGATAATGCAGACGGCGATTATGTGGTTGTCATGGATTGTGATCTTCAGGATAAGCCTGAAGAGATCAGGAAACTATATGCCAAGGCAAAGGAAGGCTATGACGTAGTCTTCGCAAGAAGGACCGACCGTAAAGACAGTGCGTTTAAGAAGTTTATCTCGAGGTCCTTCTACCGTATCTATGAGAAACTCTCGGGATTTAAATATGATCCGACTACCTGCAACTACATTATCTGTACTCAGGCTGTTAAGAAGAGCTTTTGCAGGATGCGTGAGTTCCACAGAGAGTATGCGACTTATGTAAGTTGGATGGGATATAAGAGAGCTTTCGTTGATGTTGAGACTGATCCGAGGAAAGAAGGAGAGTCCTCCTACACGCTTGGCAGAAAACTCAAACTTGCAGAGGAGATACTTACTTCGCAGTCTGCTTCACTTTTAAGGGTTGCGGCTTATGTAGGTTTTTTCCTTACGGCAATTGCCTTTTTGCTGATCATATTCCTCGTCATCCAGTACTTCGTAGCAGATATCGATCCCGGCTGGACGAGTGTCATCGCGACTGTTTTGCTTGTGGGAGGTCTTACGATAACATTCAACGGAATCGCGGGAATCTACATCGGTAATATCTTTATGCAGTCCAAGAACCGTCCTCTTTATTTTGTAAGGGAGATCAGGAATAAGGAGATCCGAGATGAATAAGAGTTATATAGAAGACAACCGTGAGAAAAGTGTTTCCAAGCTTGAGGAACTGTTCAGTCAGTATGGCGTTGATGAGAGAAGCCTCGGATGGACTAAGCATAAGCAATCAATAAGATTTGCCCAGATGCTCTCTCCTTTGCACATTGATGGTGCGTCACTCCTCGATGTGGGATGCGGGTTTGGTGATCTTTTGACTTACATCAAAACGGAGCATTCGGGTGAGACCGTCGATTACACGGGCATAGATATCGTTCCGGAGTTTATTGATGTTGCAAAGCAGAAGAACGGCGACGGTTCATTTCTTAACACAGATCTTTTTAAATTTGAAAGCTATAAGAGATACAAATATGTGGTTGCCTGCGGGTGCCTGACATACCTTGATCCCAAAAGGGAAGAAGAGAGTTATGAGTTCGTCGATGCCTTTATTACCAAGGCTTTGGATTACTGTACTGATGACGGTGTCGCGGTTTTCCATTTCATGACGGACAAAGTGGATTTCAAATCTTCGGAAGAGGACTTCCACATAACTCCCGAGAGGATGCTTCAGATAGCTTACAAGCATTCAAGACGTGTAGTTCTCGATAACAGCATATTCCCGTTTGAGGCGTGTCTGTTTATCTATAAGGACGACAGTTTCAAGAAGGAGACAACGGTCTTTAACATAGACTGATACCGCGAGTATGATTGACTTTAACAGACCGACTTATACCCCCAAGGCAATGGAATACATTGATGACGTCATCAACGTACAGCTTATGATGTGCGGTGACGGCAAGTACACCAAGCTTTGCAATAAGTGGCTTAAGGATTCGTGCAAGGTTTCATCCGTCATGCTTACGACTTCGTGTACGCATGCGCTTGAGATGACGGCTTTGCTCAGCGGCATCAAAGAGGGTGATGAAGTCATAATGCCTTCATATACTTTCTGCTCCACTGCGGATGCATTCGTGTTAAGGGGGGCGAAGATAGTATTTGTGGATATCCGTCCCGATACCATGAACATGGACGAGAGCAAGATCGAGGAGGCGATCACCCCCCGTACAAAGGCTATCGTTCCCGTTCATTATGCGGGTGTCGGCTGCGAGATGGATACGATCATGGACATAGCCGCAAGGCATTCTCTTTATGTGATAGAGGACTCTGCACAGGGGATAATGGCTTCCTACAAGGGTAAGCCGTTAGGCTCATTCGGTGACTTCGGCTGTTTAAGTTTCCACGAGACGAAGAACTTCACCATGGGTGAAGGCGGCGCCATCCTGATCCGCGACGGGGATAACATTCTTAAGGCAGAAGTACTGCGCGAGAAAGGAACTGACAGGGCCCGTTTCTTCAGAGGTGAAGTCGATAAATATACATGGGTAGATAAGGGCAGTTCGTATCTTCCGAGTGAGATGAATGCCGCATACCTTTGGGCTCAGCTCGAGCAGGCAAGAAGCATCTTTGATGACAGGATGAGAAAGTGGAATCTTTACTATGAGCTGCTTTCTGACCTTAAGCAGAAAGGCTGCATCGAATTGCCGTTCATTCCTGATTACTGTTCGCATAATGCTCACATGTTCTATATCAAGACTTCAGATATCAATGAAAGAAGCAAACTTATTAGTTTTCTGTATTCCAAGGATATACATGCGGTATTCCACTATGTTCCTCTTCACAGTTCTCCGGCAGGATTAAAGTACGGACGTATGGCAGGGGAGGATAAGTATACGACGAAGGAAAGTAACAGGCTTCTGCGCCTTCCTCTGTTCCACTGTCTTACCCTTGATGAAGTCGAATATGTATGTGATGCCGTAAAAGAGTTTTATTCCCGTACATGAAGATCAAACATGTAGTATTGCTCCACATTATCCTGCTTCTCTTCTCATTTGCGGAAGTGCTGGGTAAGCTTGCTTCTTCGGAAGAATTCTTCAGCATGAAGTTCATACTTATCTACGGCGGGATGATCGGGGTCCTGGTCTTGTATGCTTTCTTCTGGCAGCAGATATTAAAGCGCATGCCGCTTGTTTTCGCTTATGCAAATAAAGCGGTCACGGTGCTCTGGGGGCTTGTGTTCGGAGTTCTTCTTTTTGGTGAGCAGATCACGGTAAAGAAGATACTCGGAGTAGTGCTTGTTGGAATAGGCATACTTGTTTATTCGATAGGAGAGTCGCATGCCCGGGAGTGAACTTTTCTATTCGATGATACTTATCTGCGGAACTTTCATAGGTTCCGTCTCGCAGGTCCTTCTTAAGAAATCGGCCCTTAAGAAGCACGACAGTATTATCAGGGAGTATCTTAATCCCTACGTGGTCACGGCGTATGCCATGTTCGTGATCGCGACTTTGTTTACGGTGACCGCATTTAAGGGTATTCCGCTCTCGTTGGGTCCGCTTCTTGATTCAACGGGATATCTGTTCGTGACGATATTCGGACTTATCTTCTTTAAGGAGAAACTGAATGCCAAAAGAGTTGCCGGCCTTGCGATAATAATCGCGGGAATCGTTGTCTACTCTTTGTAAGCTTCCGTGATGATCCCTCTGTAATCTTCTCCCGCTTCAAATCCCAGGACAGTAAACTCAGGCGTCTGATGGATGATGTACTGATCCACGGAGTCTGAGAGTTCCTCATATTCTTTCTGCGAGAGGATAACAAACAGATCGTCGTCAGGAAATTCAACGTGAGATGTTTCCTGAAGGAATGTATATATGTTCATGTGCTCGAAGTCATCAACGACCCACATCTCGATCTTTCCGTCGGAGATCTCCGTAGTGAAGTTACCGTACCAGAATGACGAGACACCCTTCGTGTAACCCTGATCCTCGATCCAGGAGATAACGGGAAGCAATGTCCATGTATCGACTTCGTTTCTTCCCAAAGGGATCATGAGCCATGCAGTGCTGACGAACACAAGCAATGCGCCGCAGCAAAGACCGTATTTCATCTTCTTGAGGAAATCATAATTGGCGGCTATGTACTTGAATGCAATGGCAAGACACATGTAACCGAACGGCATTATGGGAACCCAGTACTGAGGGAAGTAAACCGCATTATGTGCGAAAATGAAAATGCAGATCACAGTCGAGACCAGAGTATACAGAACGATGAAGTACTCGATGTCGCTTAAGATCTTCGAGTGCTTCCAGAACAGAAAGATCACGGACAAAGTAACCGCAATGCCGAGAAGAAGTCCAAAGCAGGATGAGATGCCGGCTATGCTTATGATGGTGGTTCCTTCGTGCCAGCCGTATGCTTCAATGAAATCTCCAGTTACTGAGATCATCTGATTAAGAGAGAATCTCTCCCATGTTGACATATTGTAGTTTGTGAAGAAGTATCCTTTCATGAGGTGGAAGGAGTTGTAGCAATATCCGAGAACAGAAGCGACGAACATGATCGCTGTGTAGAACATCAGAGGCTTGTCGATCTTTCTTATCCTGGAATCGTCGCACTTAAGGAATTCCTTATACTTCCTGCAAAGAAGCATTATGACTGCAACGGCAACCAGAGGTATGTTTACCTGAAGCATGGTCCTTAGCGTCCTTACGCCTGACATAAAGGAAACTACGAACAGTAAGACCGAATAAAGAGCGGCTTTGTTCTTACTTTGAACCGCCATGATGAGCAAAGCGATCATGGCGAATGTGAATACGAAGTTAGGGACGTAGAACATTCCCCAGGAAACGGTAACAACGTAACGCCATCCGATGGGGAGGGAACATGCGGCAACGGCCCACAGTCCGCTGACACCGATCTTTGATACCTTTATTACCCATAGCATCGAGATCAGGTAGAGAGCCATGAGGACAGCATGTGCAACCGTCCTTGCCATGTGCCAGTCGTTTGGGAAAAGCAATAAAGCGGGCTTGAAGACAAACTGTGTGTCGAAGATGATTAACTCGGTGGAATAGAACCAGGTGTGTGAGAGTATTCCGCCGTCCCTGTTCAAGAGGTTGGCAAGAATAAGGTCTGATGCACTGTCACTTGAGATCAGTCTGTCACCGTTTATGTAAAAGTAAATTATTGTAATTACATATCCTAATATCAGGATCAATACAGGAGGAAATAACTCCTCAAGCTTTTTCTCATCTATTTTATTCATGTGACAGATTATAGCACATAAGGTAATTCTGTATTAAAGTCGAATATTGTTTGACATTCTTTGACCATAATGTTATCTTGTATTTGGCACTCGAAGAGTAAGAGTGCTAATTTGATGAAAGGAGCGTTGAAGAATGTCTGTAAATGACAGGAAAATGAAGGTTCTTCAGGCGATTGTCGATGACTATGTTACCACTAACGAACCCGTCGGTTCCAAGTCTTTGATCGAGCGCCATAACTTTCCCGTAAGTTCCGCAACGCTCCGTAACGATATGGCTGAGCTTGAGCGCATGGGCCTTATCGAGAAGCCTCATACCTCCGCAGGAAGGATCCCTTCTGACAGAGGATACAGGGAGTATGTTGATTCTCTCATGACACTCGATTCCTTATCCGATGAGGAGAGGATAGAGATATCGGGAAGGATAGACGAGAGCGTCGGTGAAGTAAGGGACCTTCTTAAGAATGCTTCAGCTGCTTTATCCGAGACGACAGGCTATGTGTCACTTGTCATGACGCCTAAGCTTGCAGGTTCTTCGCTCCTTCAGTTAAAGATCCTGATGATCGAGCCAGGTAAGGCTTTGGTCGTAATGGTGCTCTCCGCAGGCGTCGTTAAGGATAAGGTCGTAAGGATCCCGAATTTCCTTACACCCGATCAGCTTAAGGAAATCTCCGATTCAGTCGAGAAGAGTCTTAACGGCAAGCCTCTTGATGAGATTACGCTTGTTACTCTCGCGACTTCAGTTAAGGAGACAAGGATCCCGGATTCGCTTCTTAACCAGGTCCTCTACGAGACATATACGGCTATCAAACAGGCTGACAGACTCGATGTCTATCTTGACGGTGAACATAACATGTTAAAGCTTCCGGACTTCTCCGAGCTTTCAAGGGCAAGAGACCTCTTAGGAACCCTTTCACACGACGGCATGGTTGCAGGATATGTAAATGAGATCGAGAAGGAAAGTCAGGGCTCTGACACATACATGATAAGGATAGGTCAGGAGATAGCCCTCGAGGGTCTTGAGGATTGCAGCTTCATAACCACGACCTATAAGGTAGGCGATTCGATCTCCGGCAACATAGGTGTCATCGGACCAAAGAGAATGGACTACAGCAAGGTCATATCGCAGATAGATTTTGTAAGATACAAGCTTAATGACGTAATAAAGAAACTAAACAGTTAATGGAAATGGAGGAAAGATAATTGAAAGAAGAAGATAATGATGTTCTTGAGTTCCCCGAGGATCCCGAAGTGATGGAAGAGGATTCCCTCGAGGAGCAGACAGAAACTGAGGCTGAGGTTGAGGAAGAAGTATCGGAAGATGAGAATGAAGAATCTGACTCGGCCAAGATAAAGGAGCTTGAGGACCGTTATGTACATCTGTTTGCAGAGTACGATAACTTCCGAAAGAGAACTGCAAAGGAGAAGGAAGATCTCTATTCAAGTGCAGTAGCGGAAGTCACAAAGCAGTGGCTGTCGGTGCTCGATAACATAGACAGGGCTCTCGACGCTGCAAAGGCTGCAGCTAACGAAGACGGGGAGGAGACAGAGTCTGAGGACAAGATGCTCCAGGGCCTCGAGCTTATTAGAAAGCAGGCATTGGATGTGCTCGCGAAGATAAATGTCACCGAGATCGAGTGTGACAGGGGAACGACTTTCGATCCCAATCTGCACGAAGCCGTAATGCATACGGAGGATGATACCTTAGGCGAGAACCAGATCGCACAGGTATTCCAGAAGGGATACATCCTCAAGGACCGTGTGGTAAGACATGCGGTTGTTCAGGTAGCTAACTGATCAAACTAACATATAAGGAGAAACACAATGGATAATTACTATGATTTGAGATCATCACTGGTACCTACAGTTATCGAGTCCTCATCAAGAGGCGAGAGAGCTTACGATATCTACTCAAGACTTTTGAAGGAGAGGATCGTAATCCTTTCCGAGGAAGTAAATCACGTTACTGCAAGCCTTATCACGGCACAGCTTCTGTTCCTCGAGGCAGAGGATCCCGATAAGGACATTCAGTTCTACATCAACAGCCCCGGAGGATCCGTATCTGACGGTCTCATGATCTACGATACGATGAAGCTCATCAAGCCTGACGTTCAGACCATCTGCATGGGTATGGCTGCTTCAATGGGATCCGTCCTTCTTGCTGCAGGTACTAAGGGCAAGCGTTGCATCCTTCCTAATGCGGAGGTCATGATCCACCAGCCTTTGGGCGGTGCACAGGGTCAGGCAACTGAGATCTTAATCGCTGCAGAGCACATCAAGGATACAAGAAAGAGATTGAACCAGATCCTGGCAGATTCCTGCGGCAAGGACATCGCTGACCTTGACAAGGATACGGACAGAGATCACTGGATGACTGCTCAGGAAGCTCTTGAATACGGAATCGTAGACAAGATCCTCGAGAGCAAGAAGTAATAGAAAGAACACCTTAGGAGGAATATAAAAATGGCAAAAGTAATCGGTATTGACCTTGGTACGACAAACTCGTGCGTAGCGGTTATGGAAGGATCGGAGACGGTCGTTATACCTAATCCGGAAGGAAACAGAACAACACCTTCAGTTGTTGCATTTACAAAAGACGGCGAAAGACTCATCGGTCAGGTAGCTAAGCGTCAGGCTGTTACAAACCCTGACGGTACAGTTCAGTCCATCAAAAGAGAGATGGGTTCCGACTATAAGGTAAACATCGCTGATAAGTCATACACACCTCAGGAGATCTCAGCAATGATCTTAAGCAAGCTTAAGAGCGACGCAGAGGCTTATCTCGGACAGGAAGTTACACAGGCTGTTATCACGGTTCCTGCTTACTTTACTGACTCACAGCGTCAGGCTACAAAGGACGCAGGCAAGATCGCAGGTCTTGACGTTCTCCGTATCGTAAACGAGCCTACGGCAGCATCACTTGCTTACGGTCTTGATAAGGAAGAAGATCAGAAGATCCTCGTATTCGACTTGGGCGGCGGTACGTTCGATGTATCCATCCTCGATATCTCCGACGGAGTATTTGAGGTTCTTGCTACTGCAGGTAACAACAGACTTGGTGGTGACGACTTCGATAACAAGATCGTTGATTACCTTGTTGAGACATTCAAGGCTTCTGACGGAGTTGACTTGAGAAACGACAGAATGGCCATGCAGAGACTTCGTGAGGCTGCTGAGAAGGCTAAGATCGAGCTTTCCGGTGTTACAACATCCAACATCAACCTCGCATACATCACAGCAGATGCAACAGGTCCTAAGCATATGGACATCACACTTACAAAGGCTAAGTTCGATGAGCTTACGGCTGACCTCGTTCAGAAGACAATGGATCCCGTTAAGAGAGCTTTGTCTGATGCAAAGCTTTCCACAAGCGACATCAACAAGATCCTTCTCGTCGGCGGTTCCACAAGAATCCCTGCCGTTCAGGATGCTGTTAAGACTTACTTCGGTAAGGAGCCTTTCAAGGGCATCAACCCTGATGAGTGCGTAGCCATCGGTGCTGCTATCCAGGCCGCAGTTCTTACAGGTGACGTTAAGGGTCTCGTTCTTCTCGACGTTACACCTCTTTCACTCGGTATCGAGACAGAGGGCGGCATCTTCACAAAGATGATCGAGAGAAACACAACCATCCCTGCAAAGAAGTCCATGGTATTCTCCACGGCTGCCAACAACCAGACACAGGTTGACGTTCACGTACTCCAGGGTGAGCGTGAGATCGCAGCTTACAACAAGAGCCTCGGAAACTTCATCCTCGACGGTATCGCTCCAGCACCCCGCGGCGTACCGCAGATCGAGGTCACATTCGACATCGACGCGAACGGTATCGTCAACGTATCTGCGAAGGATCTGGGGACCGGCAAAGAGCAGCACATCACGATCACTGCGGGCTCCAACATGTCCGACGACGAGATCGAGAGAGCTGTCAAGGAAGCGGCTCAGTATGAAGCTGAGGACAGAAAGCGCAAAGAGGCTGTCGACGCAAGGAACGAGGCTGACTCCATCGTCTTCCAGACCGAGAAGGCCCTGAAGG
>JAGDCV010000127.1 GCA_017958365.1 Clostridiales bacterium | reverse complement strand
AGTCCCACCCGCGCTTGTCTTTATTAAACATTTTGTTATTATCTAATTAGGTTCGACCCACTGCTGGAATTAGCGGTGGGCCGAATTTTTTATATAACATTTTCAAAAATAGTCCCCTATGCCGCCTTGAAGTTGTAAATGGGTTTCATTATGTCTATCACATCAACCGAATCCCGTATCACATCTATGATGTCCTCGAGGGACTTATACGCCATCGGCGCTTCATCAAGTGTGGCCGCAGATACGGAAGTCGTGTAGATCCCCTTCATCGTTTCCTCATACTCCTCAAGAGAGAGCTTCTCTTTCGCAGTGGAACGGGACATGATACGCCCGGCACCATGAGGCGCAGAGTAATTCCACTCACGGTTTCCTCGTCCTACTGCAAGCACACTGCCGTCACGCATATTGATCGGGATAAGAACCTTCTCGCCCGCTTTGGCGGAGATGGCACCTTTGCGAAGTATCATCTCGCTCGTGTCGATATAGTTATGTATCGTGTGGAAAGCTTCACCTGCCTCGATACCGACACGCTAGAGAAGTACCTTCGCCATAAGCTCCCTGTTACGTCTTGCGAAAAGCTGGCACACTTCAACATCCTCGAGATACTGAGTAAGGTACTCGTCCTTAAGGAAGCAGAGGTCATCCGGGTTCGCGTGCTCATCAGCCTTCCACTTAAGCTCCTTAAGCGCAGCCTTGATCTCGCTCTTACGGCCCTGCTCCTTGTAGGTGCGGATGAGCTCCTCACGTTCCTTAAGGTAGTCTCCGTAGCCGCGATCAAGGTTAGTGGCAAGCTTCTGGTAGTACTCCGCTACCTGCTTACCGAGATTACGGCTGCCGGAGTGTATGACAAGATACTTGGTGCCGTCTTCCGCGACATCGATCTCGATGAAGTGATTGCCTCCGCCGAGTGTTCCGAGAGAACGCACGAGACGCTTGCTGTCCTTAAGCTCACGGTTACAGTTAAGAACAGAAAGATCAAACTTCTCTATCCTTCCCTCCCAGACATTTCTGCCGGAAGGAATGTAGTGCGCTGCCTCATCAACAGCAGCAAGATCGATATCAATCTTACCGAGATTAACCGTATACATTCCGCACCCGATATCAACGCCGACGACATTAGGAACAACACGATCCGTAATAGTCATAGTTGTACCAATAGTGCAGCCCTTACCGGCATGAACATCCGGCATGATGCGTATCTGAGATCCGACGGAACAGTCGTAATCACACATCCTTCTTATTTGTTCTATTGCTTCATCTTCCACTACCTTCGCGTAGCAAAGCGCAGTGTTTTTCTTACCTACTATCTCAAACATAATCAATTCTCCTATGCTGCTATTCTTGCATACCTGTCGGACCCGATTACGGACATCATGAATGAGTACGGATCGAGGTCACCCTTCTTAAGCATCCCGAAGATCTGAGGCGACATACCGGAAACCAGTATGACACCCTTCTCATTCATAGTGACAGGCTGCTGTCTGTATCTGCTGTTAACATTCCAGAACACCAACTGAGGAAGCTTAAAGCACTTGGCCTCAAACTTCGCCTTGGCATTCTCGAAGTTAGTCATCGAAGCATTATCTGCACAGCAATCAAACTCCATATCGGAGATGATTATCAGCCTTGAAGGCATATCCTTCTGCTTCAGGCTGTTCTTAACAGCAGTATTCAGTATCAGATCAAAAGTCTTCTCTATATCAGTATTGGCACACTCATCAAAGCTCATGCAGTACCTGACCTTCTCATATATGTCAGAGCCCTTGATCTCGACCATCTGAGGATTCTCCGAGAATGTGATGAAGTGATTCTTAAATGCACCCCTGTTACGCTCGGCAAAATATATACCGAGAGACTCAGCTACAGCCGCAGGAAAAACAGAACCGCCGCAATACATAGACCCGGAACCATCCACCACTACGAGTGTATTGTCAGAACCAGCATAGTTCTCCTGGGAATTCCATGTAGCATCCAATGCCTTTCTCTCATCCTCGGACACCTCGACCCTATTGTAATTTACGATGGGACGGATTATCTCATAAGGGGTAAGTGTGCTTGCATTCAGGACATAAGGATTCTTAGAAGCCTTAGTAATAAAGGCTCTGTACCTTTCCTCATCATTTCTCAAGAAGGCCTGTCTGTACTTGAACAAGGCCTTGGAAGGCTGAGTCTCGTAGTCGAAGGAATAATCCTTCTCCCTCAAGTTATTCTCGATTATCTTGATATAAGCCCTTAAAGAAGACAGCATCTTTCTGTAAGACTCCTCTGATAATCCAAGAGCATGCGCGATCATCTTCGCTGTTCTTACAGTCTCCTTAGAGCTTGCATTAACAGAAGGAAGCCACTTAGCCATAAGGGACACACTCTGTTGTGCCTGCATGCACTTCAAGTCTTCTTCGATAGTCTTCTTGATATAAGCCACTGCATCCGCCTCGCAAGGAGTACCCATGAGGCACAGGATATCATCGCATCTGCCATACTCGGCGATGTTCTCGATATTCTTTCTTACTGCATCGGGATACTCTGAAGCAAGCCAACTTACAACTACCCTGAAGAACCTTCTCTCGCCGAGGCCCTCTCTTACATCCCTTGCGAAAAAGAGTGTCTTCATGGCGATAGCCCTGTCTTCTGCGAAAGCGCGCATGAATCTTGTCACGATCTCGTCGTCACCGGCATTTCTTAAAGCACCTGCCGTAGCGAAAAGATCCAGGCACTCAGAGTTAGTGCTTGCCATTGTAGCTGCACCGTTCTCTGTGAATGTTCTGTTTGCTTCATTCTTCAATAAGTTCAACATATTCATAATCTCCTTAATAACAAGGTGCTGTTTTTCACATTTGGTTTATCAGTCCACTCGTCTTTTGCTGTAAGCACCTTTAGTCAACGTCTACAAGACACATTGCGCGGGATTCGAACCCGCCAAGCCAACCGATCTCTCATTTGCTGTGAGTGTCTTCGCGTTGCAAGTATATGGTATCGCGTTCGTCTGGGGTTTGACAGATGCAGTTTGACTTGCGTTTACAACCCCACTATAATCAGTATATTCAGTAGTTTATTAGCGTTATTGCCTTATATTCACAACCCCTAATAGGAGTTCCTTATGACAGAAAAATACAAGATATATCTTTCAGAAGACACCAGAACAAGGCTTGTAAACGATGCCGAACTCTTCGAATTCACCAAAGAAGACGGCAGCGTAAACCTTAACGGTTTCCTTAAGCAGCTTATTGTCAATTACTTCGAGCAGTACAGGAAAGACGGCGATGAGCTGCTTGAGAGCGTGCTTGGCGAATTGACGTCCGTCAAGTCCCTGAAGACTAAGGACGCTTCTGCTCTTGCAGATAAGATCATACGCACATATATAAACAATAAGGAATCCTCCACCGGCAAGAGCACGGTTATCACCCTTACGGTAAGCGGCGAGTCATATAACATAATCAGGATAATCGAGAATAACCTTCTCAAGGACAACTCCATGTCCGGATACATTAAGGATATGTTCCTCTCCTATCTTTCTATTCCCCGTAACAAGCGAGAAGAGATCATATTCAAGACGACATATGAAGCGATCGACCGGGCCATCAGAGAGAATAAGGTTATAACATTCTCTACTACTAATTCCAGGGACAACTATGCGTTAAGAGTAGAACCATACCTTATCGCGTCATCTAAAGAAGAGCAGTTCAGTTATCTTCTCTGCCACAGCCCCAAAGATTACAAAGACCACACCTACAGAATCTCGAGACTACGGAATGTCTTCGTCACATCTGACAACTTCTACGTTGATGAGAAAACTCTGGAGAGACTTACCAAGAAAGGCGCAAGAAGTCCCCACTCTGTGGCAGCCGACATACATGCTGTGGTGCAAATGACGGAGCGTGGGAAACAGATGTACAGAATGATCGTCAAGAACCGTCCTACTGTCACAGAGATTAAAGGAGACAAGTACCTTTTCGACTGGCCTGAAATGCAGCTTGAAGACTACTTCAGGCGTTTCGGTAAGGAAGCTGTTGTTATAAGGCCCAAGTCACTTAAGAGGAGGCTTATCAACTACTACAAGGAAGCGCTGAACGCTTACACCACCAGAGACATGACGCGGTAAAACATAAGCGAGAACTTTCTGAACTTCATCTATAATAAGCGGCCATGGATGAGATTCAAGGAATGCATGTGGATTAGTCTCGGGAAGTTCACGATCGCGATTAAATCAATAGTCGACTACCGTTTTAATCGCATTTTCCGTCATATTGAAACGCTACGGTGTCCTGTGGCAGCTATAGCCCTATCATACCAACAGGACAGTAATAAGCATCTCTGTTCAGAGGCAATATTGAATCTCCTGTATCTATAATCAATCCCGTTGCAACCGGCATCTTATATTGATCAAGGATGCTGAAATTCTTATCGGCCTTATCCTTCCCGATACCCTTTTTAATCTCAATCGGATAAATCGTCTGATCCTTTATGTAAAGGATATCCACCTCTTTTTGATCTCTGTCTCTGTAATAGTACAGCGTATACTCAACTCTTTTGCCGTCATTACGCAAGCTTTTGACAATCTCACTCACAACATATGTCTCAAAGAATGCTCCGGCCATCGGCGATGCTTCTAAGATCTTGGAGTCTGACCAACCGCAAAGATAAGCGCACAAACCAGTGTCCAGATAATATAACTTAGGGGTCTTAATGATCCTCTTAGCCAGGTTATTTGCATAAGGCTGCAAAAGCATTATAATCCCGGATGCTTCGAGAATAGAGATCCACCCCTTGGCTGTTCTTGAATCTATACCGACTGCCCGTCCTATATCCGTATAATCTACTTGCTGACCGGTTCTTAGCGCAGTTATCATCATAAACCTGCGGAAGTCATCCAACTTGTCAACGTTGATCAATCTGCTTACATCCTTCTCGAGATATGTTGTTATATAGCTTTCAAAGAAAGTAGTCCTGTCTTTATTATCGATCCAGTATTCCGGCATACCGCCTTTGAATATCTCTTCAAACACTTCAAATCTGTTTTTGGATGCAAGTTTATCTTTTTTGCTATTAAGCATCCCAATGTCGGGAACAAATGCAGCTCCCTCGATTTGCCTTTTCTCACACTCGGACAGCGATCCGACTTCGATTATTGCAGTTCTGCCTGCCAAAGTCTCAGATGCTTTCTGTCTAATCTCGTGCGTATTTGAACCTGTTAGAATATACATCAGGCTTATACTCTCTCCGGTCTTCACACAATTAAGTTTTGCTTCATCGATCTTGATCTTAATTGCTTCCATCAAGACATCAGCTTTCTGTATCTCATCGATGATCAAAGGAGTGCCATGCGACTCAAGAAACAGTTCAGGATCTTGTTTTGCAAGCGTCCGCTCTCTGCTGTTATCCAAAGTCACATATTCGATATCTTCAAACATGGTTCTCACCATAGTTGATTTTCCTGTCTGTCTGGCTCCATAGAGGGTAATGCATGCATACTCACACGCTGCCTTCATAACAGTCTTTTCCAATTGTCTGTGATAATACACTGCAGTAACCTCCGATCTTTGTTGAGATTATTATAATTCAGTATTTCGGCAAAAACAACATAGCATTGTCGTTTTTGCCGAAAGCGTCATGCAGAATAGCACCTCCCCCCCTCTTCGACAAATATACATTGTTTTAGGCAAATCATTGTATATTTGTCAGCGTGAGGCACATATCAAAAAGGCAACTAAACCTTTACTAATTAGGATTATCAGCTAAATACGGATCTTCGACTACCTCTATAAAGCTAATTGGAACGAGTTCGAGGCCCGAAAATCCCAAAATCGCCCAGAAGTTAGCTCCGTTCAGGCAAACTTTTTGCCCGGATTATTTGGCAAAAATAAATCCGCAAACGCCCCTCGCTCGGGCAAAGAATATAAAACACCTGCTCTGCAAGTTGCAGGGTAAAAATCGCATAAAAATACCCCTCGCGGACTTACGCACAAACGAAGTGCGGAGTACGTAGCGAGGGTGTTTTTATGCGATGGAGCGGGTTACGAGGCTCGAACTCGCGACATTCAGCTTGGGAAGCTGACACTCTACCAACTGAGTTAAACCCGCATTTGTAAGACAGAAATAATTCTATTTCACGCCATTACCCTTGTCAATTGATCAGGGGGCGAGCAGTATCCTTGAATCCTTGCAAAACTTGACAAAATCGTCGCACATCTCGTGGCGGAAAGTGACTTCTCCGGATTCGTTCTTGATCTCATAAGGAGCCCAGAACTGCTGATCGGAAAAGTTCGCCCACGTAAGAAAATACGAGCACCTTGCACCGGCCTCGAATGAAGAGACGAATGACAGAAGTTCCGTGAAGAAATCCGTTACCTTATTTCCCGCAGGTGCGAGGCCTTCGTAGTGGCCTCCGCAAGAGTCGAGAACGCGGATACCGATCTCCGTTAATGCATATGGCTTGCCGTGCTCGAGGCTTAACTTCCAAAGGACTTCCATCGAAGTCTTTAACTTCTCGAAGAACTTATCGTCCTTTGACGGCTTATCGCGGTAGATATCCATGCCCAGCACATCGATATAATCGTCACCCGGGTATCTTCTCAAGAAATCTCTCTCATTAGCGAAGTGTCCGTTCGGCGAGTAGGAATATGCGAAGCTTCTTATGCCCTTCTGCTCCTGAAGGTAATCAACCGTGTAACGGAACAAAGTAACGTACTTATCGTCAGCCAAGTGCTTTCTTCCCCACCAGAACCAGTCGCCGTTATCCTCGTGGAAAGGCCTGAAGAGCATGGGGATGGGCTCACCGTCAACATCGACGCACTGATTAGCAAAATCCGCAATGATGTCGAGGAAGCGAAGATACTTCTCGTTAAGGTCACCGCCGGGCAGGATCCTCGGACCGACATTACCGTCAGTGAAATTAGGCGAATAATCGTAGAAATCGTCACCGCCCAAAGAGAAATTAGGCATGTGGGACGAGAGTGTTATGAGACAGCCTTCGCGGTGGAGCTCCTGAACGACTCTGATGAGCTGCTCCATCGTGCCTTCATAGCCGAATAAACTCAGCGTGTCTATACCTACTATGGCAGGATGCTTTCCGACCAGGTTCTTCACGTCAGATTCGGTGCCGTCAGTGTTCTTTATCGATACTCCGATGTGTCCTGCATTCTGATGTCCGAACATGAAGTCGCCGGAGTAAGCCACATCCTCTATTCTTCCTATAAGGCTGTAAACGCCTGGTATACGGTCATTTAACATTGTTACTTGTCCTTTTGAAAGTCTCCGAACGGGTCGGAAACGTCTTCGATGTCGCCTCCGAGGTTCTGGATGGCAGACATCATCTCATAAAACAGGTCGCGGGTGATATCCTTCTGGTGACGGTTGATGTAATTCTTAAGAAGCGGCACCGCACGGTCATCACCATAGTCCGCGAAACAAATAACTGCATAGATCTTATTGGTCATGCCTCTGAAAGCAAGTCTCAAGGCATTATAGATATCGTCGGACTTCTTCTCCTTACCGATATTCGTGAGCATTACGACCAGATCCTCGCAAGGTCCTTCAAGCCCGTCATCCTTATGCTGCTCAAGCAAAGCGATAATGGCCTTCGAGGACTCCTCGGGGAAAGACTCGATATACTCTGCAATGGAATCCGCAACAAAACTGTGCGTCTTCGGGTAGCTCATGAATCTGTTAAGAACGTCGTCAACAAGGCTCGCATCGCGCCTTCCCGCAAGAACCTTAAGGCTTGCCTTGACCTTCTGGAAATCCATCTCGAACAGGACATCCTCGTCCTTAAGCTCATCCTCAGTCCATGCGGAGTCCTTCACCATGTGACGCGCATACTCCTCGACCTTGGAAGCATCATCAACGCCTACAAGCGCATTTACAACACTCTGGGGCACGCCGCGGTCAAGCTCGGTAGCACAAAACTCGAGTATTTCCGTAAGAGCCTCAAAAGAAAGCCCTGCGAAAAACTCATTCATCGACTTCCCGCCTAATTCCTCGCGGGGCTCGCTCTCCATGAGAAGGCTCTGCTCCTCTGTCTCCTGCATGGCAACACGGTGCAGATACTGCTCGTAGGAGTAATCGTCCTCCTCGGGCGGCTTCTCATCCATCTTGTCAGCGAATTCATCGACCTTCTGCTCGAGGATAAGACCTGCAAGCTCATCATATTTTCTAAGGACATCGATTATGTTCTGATCCATAACTAACCTCTTCTTGAAAAAACAAACTCCGCAGGTTAACCTGCGGAGCTGCCGTTTGTGGAGGTGCCACCCGGATTTGAACCGGGGAATAAAGGTTTTGCAGACCTTGGCCTTACCGCTTGGCTATGGCACCGCGTCCTCATTCGTGCTTGCATATTATGCAAAAGCAAAGGTACTTTTGTCAAGTGCTCTTATTATTTATAATATAAGAATGCGTGGAATGAGGACTATCATAAAATGGGAGATCGGCAGAGTATTCTCCAACTGGCAAAGAGCCGCTGCGGTATTTATCATACCTGCGGCAGTCATGATGGTCGCATTGAATGTTTTTCCCTATCTTATCAACTACATGAGCACGGGCTCCGTCACGGAGAAGCCGATTATCGTTGCCAATGCTCCCGACTCATTTATCGATTATCTCGAGGAAACTGAAGGTTCCACCATCTACACATATGAATTCATGACCGAGGACGAGTTCGTCACTTACTGGAAGTCGGGCGATGCCGTCAGGGGTATCGAGAAAGGCGACCTTACTGTCTTCTTCTACCCCGAGTCCAATAACATCTATATCGGATGCAACGGCAACTCCTCGCTCTCGATGGAGAGGGCCGACAGTTTCTGGGGTGTCGTATTAGATCCTTATAACGACGCGCTCGAGGCTGACGGCGGAACGATACTTAACATCAACACATTCAACCCGGTAATAAAGATCCTCGATTACAGAACGGACGCCAACTATCAGGCATCGAGAGTCATCCCTTCCATAATCGTGCTTCTTATCTATTACTGCGTTTACTCCATGATGAGCGACATGTTCGCCTCCGAGCGCGACCGCGGCTTCTACGATAAGCTCCTGATGTCGCCCGTATCACCGCAGCATATCGTACTCGGAAAGATAATCTCATGCACCATGCTCGTCTCAGCGGCATCTTACATGACTTTCCTGTTCCTGTTCATCTCTTCATGGCTTAACAGGAGCAACAGTTCGACTTCCCTTATCCCGTTCGGTCTCATGCTCCTTCCGGGGCAGCTTCTCGTTATCGCCCTGGTGATACCGCTCACGGCTTTTCTATGCGCCACCATATGCCTTAGCATCATATTCTCGATAAGAAGGATGAAGGACGTCATCCTCAATCTTCAGATGCCGCTCATCTACCTTATGGCGGATCTGTTCTTCCAGATGTTCAGCGGCGACTCGGGACTTCTTGAGTTTCTTATCCCCATACACGGAAGCATAGCGGTAATAAAGGCCGTCTTCCGTTCGAACTTCATGATTTGGCAGCTTGTATTCGTACTCATCGCGAGCATCTTACCTTCGGTGCTCCTTCTAAGAAGAACTTTCATCAAGGAGGGTTATATCTTTGATAAGCGTAAAAAACGTTCATAAGAGTTACACCAAAAACACCGAGACTATCAAAGGCGTAAGCTTCGAAGTACAGGACGGTGTGATCTTCGGTTTGTTGGGACCTAACGGCGCGGGCAAGACCACGCTCATGCAGATGATGTCCACTTTACTTAAGCCGTCCTCGGGCATCATCACGATAGACGGACTTAACGCACAGGACGACCTCCTTGAGATCCACAGAAGGATCGGATACTTAACGACGGAGGTAAGACTCGACCCGATGTCGACTCCCGACAAACTCTGGGATTTCTTTGCCGAGCTTTACGACATTCCCGTAAAGGAATCGGCATCACGCAAGGAAGCGATATTCTACAAACTCGGCATCACACCCTTTAGAAATAAAAGGATAATCGAGCTATCGACGGGAATGAAGCAGAAAGCTTCCATCGCGATAAGCCTCATCCATAACCCGCCCGTCATCATCTTCGATGAGCCGACGAACGGACTTGATATCCTGACGAGCAAGCAGGTCACGGATTACCTTCTCGAGTTGAAGAAGGAAGGTCATTCGATAATACTCTCGACTCACATCTTCTCCGTGGCAGAGAGCCTGTGTGACGAGATAGCGATCCTCGTTGACGGAAAGATAGTGGCGCAGGGCTCATCAGAGCAGCTGACCAAGCAGGCCGGCACAAACACCTTTGAAGAAGCATTCTTCAAGATATATGTGGAGAACCATGTCGAAGAATAAAGGACAATCGATAACAAAAGCACTTTTCAGGTTCGGGAACCGCTCCGGGTCCCAGATCTGCCTTACGACTTTCCTTCTTGCATTGGGATTCGTAGGCACTGTGTTCGTTGCGCTCTTTTCTTCTTTCGCAGGGGCATTCGGCTTCAATAAATATACGCGTCCGAAGACGAAGGTCGTTATCGTCAATCCGCCCGCGTCTTACATTGAATACGAGGATAAGTACATAGACACGCAGGGCAACATCTTCCACGAGACCTGGGATGCGCCCTACGACTTCCTTCAGATCTCAGATTACTTCAAAGAGCATGGAGCAGGCATCGCTTACGTCTTCCCTGAAGACTTCGACGAGACAGTAAAAGAAGGACATACCGCGGAAGTTCTCATGTACTACAGAACTGACACGCTTGATTACCGCAACATAAGCGAGCAGTTTACGGACACATATCTTGAAGGATATGAGAATTACTTAGGCGCGAGATTTAACCTCAACTATACGCCCTCCGACTCCTGGGAGATCATAAGGGATGACGTCCCGACTGACGGCAATCTTCCCTGGGACGTAAGGTTCTCACGGGGCATGGCAAATACATTCATCCCCATCCTTTTGTTCATCGCCATCCTCTACACCGCGATGTCCATAGGTTCCGAATCGATATCGGGACAAAAGGAGCGCGGAACATTCTCGCGTATCCTGCTGACGCCCGTGCCGCGTAAAGACCTTGTCTTCGCTTTCACGAGAGGTGTGTTCACAAGTTCATTCATACCGGCGGTGATAATACTCATCATCACGTTCGCCATCCCCTACTACACATACGGCAGCGGAGTTGCACCGGCACTGCTTCTCACATTCAGCCTTACGCTGTTCATCGCTTCTTTAACGGTAATGATCTCCATCATGAACGACACGGTAACGTCCGCGCAGACAGCATTCCTGCCGATATTCTTCATCCTGATAAGCGTCGCCGTAACGTGCATCAACGGGGAATCCGATCACGGATCTTTCTATAACTACCTGCCCGTCTACGGCCAGTTCTACGGCTTAGGCGACGCATTTAACGGATTCTCGGATCTGCCCTCCGCCATCGTCTGCTCCGTTCTCACAACGCTTCTCGGCATCGGCATGATGGCCGTATCAACTAAGCTTCTGAAACTTGAAAGATTCACTGTATCGATCGCGTCGGGAGACGATGAGTCAAAGTCAAAGACGCCTGTTGCAAGAGTCCTTAACAACATCATCACTTTCCTCGATGTCATCTTCTACCCGCTCGTTGTCCTGTCGGTATTCCAGCTTCTCGCGATGATACCCGTCGCAGTCGCTTACACATCAAACCCTCTGTACTCCGACTTCATCTCCGGGCTTCAGTACGTTAACGGCATCTCCGAGATCTTCGCGAAAACAGCAGACATCGTCAACATCTTCATGACGGACGCAAGATTCCTCGCGCTCATGAGCATCAGTTATCTTCTTATCATCATCGCGTTCATCATCAAAGTCAAAGGCGCCGCTAACCTTGGTCTGTCACTTAATAACTTCAAGCGTAATTACCTTTATGGCATAGCACTCGGAACAGTCATGATAGCGGTAGTTTTCGCACTTCTCGTGATAACAGGAAGAGCACGTCCCGAAGGCTTCGGCATCGCATCTGACAAGGTGCCCGCATTTGTCTTCTCCGTACTCATGTGGATCCCTCAGGGCGCGGCCGAGGAGGTCATGTTCAGAGGATACATGATACCCAAGATAAAGAAGATGATAGGAACGCCCGCGGCGGTTATCATCTCGTCGCTTCTGTTCGCCGTGTTCCACTCGCTTAATGCGGGATTCTCGGTACTCGCTCTTATCAACATATTCCTGATGGCAGTCCTCTTCGCGCTGATCTACATAAGAAGCGGAAGCCTTCTTATCACATGCGCGGCGCACACCATGTGGAATATGCTCCAGGGCAACATCTTCGGCCTGTCTGTAAGCGGTAACTCATCCATGCCGTCGCTCATATCAACGGACTACACGGGAAGCGCATTCGGACCCGAGGGAACGGTGGAAGCAACCATCGTCATAGCGCTCGCTTTAGTTGTATTTGTGATAATCAGTCTGAGTAAAAAACGTTCTTCCCCGAAGGCGTCCTGACACACTCGAAAGAAGTATCAAACACCTCCGACAAAAGCGAAGAAGTAAGTTCATCCGCGGTATTCATTACGCGGCCTTGCTTCATTAGGACAAACTCGTCGCCGTAAGCTGCAGCAAGATTAACGTCATGCATGACGATAATGAAGGACTTCCCTTCTTTACGGACGAGCTCGCGCGCCGTGTTAAGTATATGCTTAGAGTGAACGGGATCAAGATTAGACGCGGGCTCATCCATTATGAACCACGAAGCATCCTGGCAAACGGCACGTGCCGCCATGCATCTTTGCTTCTCTCCTCCCGAGAGCGTATCAAACATCTGATCCTTCTTATCCTGAAGTTCCATCAAAGATAGAGCGTCATCTATGTATTTCTTATCCTCTTCGGATTCGCCCTGAAAGAACTTAGAGCTGTCGTATCTTCCGAGACTTACGATATCTCGCACGTTAAGTCCCGTATCACCGTAAATATCCTGCGGGATATAGGAAAGGTCACCGTCTTTGGCATACATGCTGACGAGAGTTCTAATAAGAGTCGTCTTGCCGCAGCCGTTCGGTCCGATGATCATGGTTATCTTGCCTTCCTTAAACGTATGAGTGACATCTGAAAGGACGGCATGGTCACCGAAGCTGACGCTTATGTTATTTACCTCAAGATTCATGAGCTGATCTTCTCCTTCCCGCTTCTTAACCTGCTTCCCATGAGAAGGAAGAGGAAGTAAGGTGCACCGATAAGGCTCGTAACTGCACCGATGGCAAGCTCGCCCGGTGCAACGACGGTCTTACAGACAGTATCACAGATGACCATGAATATGGCGCCGGTCATAAAGCTTAGGATAAGTCTTTTTCTCATCTTCGTGACCTTAAAGAATGCGGCTATGTGAGGGATTATGAGCCCGACGAATCCGATGATGCCGGAGTTCGCGACGCAGAAAGCAAGAAGGCATGAGCACGCGCCCAAAGTAACCGCAAGTGTCGACTTCTGATTAACGCCCAGCGTAAGCGCCGCTTCCTTACCGAGCTTAAGGATATCGATCCTCGGGGCGATGAAGATGAGAACGGGCATCATGAGGACAACAACAACGGCAAGAAGCTTCGTCTTGTCAGCCGTAGATGCGGAGAAGGTTCCGAGCATCCACATATATACGCGCTCCATGTCATCTAAGTGCAGCGTCATGATGACGGTGATAAGGGCACTCATGATCGATGATATCGCAATGCCCGCGAGCAAAGTCGAAGACGTGTCGTAATGACCGTTACGAGTAGCTATCGTGAATACGAGGATCCATGTGACGACGGCGCCTATCATGGCACCGATATAAGCGCCCGTGAATGCACCGAATAAGATGACTCCGTTAAGACCCAGGACGATCGCTACGGCGGCACCTAAGGCCGCTCCCGAGCTTATGCCGAGAACTGAAGGATCAGCCATGGGATTTCTGAAGACGCCCTGCATGATGCATCCGACGGATGCGAGTGCGCCTCCGACCAAAGCCGCCGTTACCGTCCTCGGAATACGTATCCTCCCGATGATGGTAACCGTGGTGTTGGCAAGTTCCGAACTTCTTCCCGTAAAGTACTTAATGACATCAGAAAGCGATGTAGTTGAGCTTCCCAGACAGCACGAGACCGCCATCACGCACAAAAGCATGATGACGGCGATCGTGAACTTAATTACAAATCTGTCTGATGACTTATCAGGCACCTGCGTGCGCAACAGCGTTGGCGTCTACTGCGAATTCAAAGAGTGTCCTTACGGCTTCAGCATTTCTGGGACCTACTCTCTCGAAGAGGTTGGGGTCAACAGAAAGAACTCTTCCCTGCTGAACGGCAGTAAGTTCTGAATAAGGCTCTGTTACGAGGAAATCCTCATAGCCCCATGAAGGAACGAGAATGATGTAAGGATCAGCCTCAAGAAGCTGCTCTGCTGAGTAAGACCAGCCTTCAACATCAGCTGCAACATTAACGCATCCTGCAACTTCGATGATGTCGTTAATAAATGTGTCACCGCCTGCAGTATAGTCTCCGTACTCGCCGAAGCCCATGCAGTAGTAAACAGTGATGTCATCACCTGCGATAGTCTCCTGAACCTGATCTGCAACTTCTGCGATCTGGTCACAAACATCCATTGAAAGAGCCTCACCCTCATCGTGAAGACCGATAACATCAGCTACTGTCTGAATGTACATTGTAAGACCGTCAAGAGATGTCTCGTCCTTGATGATTACAACGGGGATCCCTGCGTCTGTCAACGCGTTATATGCTTCTTCACTGAAGATGGAAGATGCAAGAACAACATCGGGATCAAGGGAAACGATAAGTTCCGTATCGGGAAGGTCGATATTACCTACATCCTGAACATCAAGTACAGCTTCCGGATAATCATCCCAGCTCGATCTTCCTATAAGCTTATCCTCACCGCCAAGAGCATAAACGATCTCTGTGAGTGCGGGGGATACCGTTACGATAGTCTCGGGTTCTTCCTCGACTGTTACTTCATTGCCGTAAGCATCAGTAAGCGTGATAGGATATGAGAATCCTTCTTCTGCTCCAGCTGTCTCTTCTGCTCCTGCAGTTTCTTCTGTTTCTGCTGCCTGGGCTGTCTCTGATGCTTCTGTTGTCTCTGATGCACCGGACTCTTCGGAATTCAAATCCGACTGTGCGCAACCTGCGAAAAAAGCTGCCGTTACTGTCATGCTTAATGCAGCTGCCAATAACTTTCTCTTCATGACAAAGTCCTCCTATTGAAATCTCAAAGTGCGATGTTAGTCGCAACGAGTAGATTATAATATAATTGTGCTTATGTTGAATATCAGATTTTATAAGAGGATGGTCGCGGTTGTTAGTGCATTTTCGATAGCATTGGCAGCCTGCGGATGCGAGATAATACTTACGGAGCCCACGGAGACTGAGGCCGAGCTGCCTTCTGACGTGGATCTTGAAGGTCCGTATGAGGTCGACCGCGTCGTTGACGGCGACACTCTCATCGTGTACATAGACGGGCAAAGGACGCGCGTCAGGCTTATCGGCATCAATACTCCCGAGTCCGTTGCCGAAGACGAATCCCGTAACACCGAAGAGGGCGTCGTTGCCTCCGATTTTGTAAAGGAACTCATGGATGAGGCGGGTTATGAGGTCTGGCTCGAATACGACAACGAGCGTTACGACCAGTATGACCGCACGCTTGCTTATGTCTACATAGATTATGAGGGCGAGGTTGTCATGCTCGAGAGGATCATCCTCGAGGAAGGTCTTGCCGAAGCCGTTGTTTACGGCACGAATGACAGATATTACGACGAATTCAGAGATCTTGAGGAAGACGCTTCCTGATCATTCCATCATATTCTTGTCAGAGTGAGCCTTGGCGGAGTATCTGAAGATCTCCTCGCGGATAGATGCGGGAAGTTCGGATATGATCTCCTTGGACGGACGCGCCGTGTAGAAGCCCTGTATGAGGTCCGTACCGAGAAGTATGCAGGTCTCAAGCTCAGCGGACGTCTCTACGCCTTCTGATAGCACCTTAAAGTCATTCTCGTGTGCAAACTTGACGATATCCTTCACGAAGTGCTGCTTCTGCGGATTGTCCTCGATGCCTGCAAGAAGCATGCGGTCGATCTTAACGTAATCGGGCATGTAGCGGAGAAGATTAACGATGTTGGAATAACCCGTACCGTAATCGTCTACCGCGCTTTGTATGCCGAGTCCGCTGTATCTTTCCTTAAGGGAATTTAATGCGTCATCATCAAGCTCGGATCTTTCCGTAAGCTCGATTACGACGGTATCCGAGAGGGCCGTTAACATGTTGGTGATGGTTATCCTGTCAGACTCGCTGACGTTAATGCCGGGAATGCTGTTGATGAAGACCTTCTTCCCTTCAAACTTCTTCATGTCGTTCTTAACGAGCGAGAGGATATTTAAGAAAGTGTACTTCTCCACCTCATCAAGCCTTCCGAGCTTGGTCGCATACTCGATAACGACCTGCGGCGCGATGAAAGGCTCTGTTACAGGCCTCATGAGAGCCTCGTAAGCGAAGATGCTTCCGTTCTTCGTATCGACGATGGGCTGGAAGTGATACTCGAACTTATTGTTATCAAGAAGATCCTTAACGCGGTGCATCATGATGATCTCCTCATCACTTAACTCCTCATTAAGATGCAAAGTCCTCTCGTTCATCTTGTTACCGTTCTTCTCGCTTACGGCATCATTGATGAGACGCTCGATGTCATCGGTATTGCGGACCTTCTCGGTGGTATAGCCGAACGTATACTCGATCTTAGTCTCATGCATCTCGTTATAAAGATCGAGAGACCTGTTAAGCTTGCCGACGGTCTTCTCGATGTACTCTTCCGAGTGCTCCTCGCCGGGCTTGATGATAACGAACTCGTCATTACCCAGACGGCCGCAGATGCATGAAGAATCCGTGCATGAACTTACGATCTTACTGAAGTCCTTGATTATCTTGTCGCCGTTCTTGCGGCCCTGGTCCTCGTTGATGGAGCCGATGCCCACGATGTCGACGGCAAGAACGGTAACGGCAAGGCCGTCGGACTTCCCGCTTACGATCTTCAGAGTATTCTCAACAAGACCGTCGTAGTTATTAAGACCCGTAAGAGGATCGTTGAATCTTATCTCTTCTATCGTATGCTTCGTGTTAACAAAGACCGTCTGACGCCTTAAAGACTCGATGCCGAGCATGATGTATCTTAACCAGAACATGTAGCTTACTTCCATGCCGACTATCCTGTCGCCGAAGCTTATCGCCGCGAAGCCGAAGCACGCGGAATTAAAGTGTATGGGCGTGAACAGGAAAGCCCTCGGCTTATCGCAGGTATCGTGGAGCACGGGAAGGATATCGCTTCTTGCAAACGGCTTATTGAATGAGATCTCATTCTTCTTGCCGCCGTTTAAGCACGTCATGATCTCGTACATCTTATCGGTGTAGTCGACTCTCATCTGCCCGACGCCGCCTTCGCCCCACTCCCGGTTCAGACACAGGTGGAAACTGTCGAAGTCGCCGATGTAAGCAAGATAGGACTCCACCACCTTAAGCGCACTCGTAAGGTCCTCCTTCGCGTACATATCCTCAACAAGTCTGTTATCTACCGAGTAGAAGGAACGCGCGAAAATATCCGTCCTCCACTCATCCCT
>JAGDCV010000126.1 GCA_017958365.1 Clostridiales bacterium | reverse complement strand
GCCTGCGATGCCCATGCCGTCGGTTATCGATGTGCATCCGACGCCGTCATCCGACACGCTGCATCTTACCATCTTGTTCATTACAACTATCTTTATATCAATGTGCTTGCACTTACTGTACTTCATTGAGTTTGATACAGCCTCGAACGCATTATCGAGAATGATCTCCCACTGCTTGTCGGTGATAACAGACATATCGCCCTCGGTCTCGACTTCGGCCTCAACGCCCTTGCTGTTACAGTCTTCGCACAGGTTATAAAGCTGCACCATGGCAAGGCGCTTCTTCTCGGGGCGTTCCTTGCGAAGTATCGCTCTTATCTCGTCCATGCCGCTTCTAAGCTGGTTGATTACAGCCTGTATCATGCCCTGTGACTTATCGGGGTCCTGCTTCATCAGAAGCTTCGCCGCTTCGAGCTGATAGATGGAGCCGTTGATGTTGTGTCCGAGCTTATCGTGCAGCGTCTGTGAGAGCGACGCTCTCTCCTCAAGGATGCGGTTCTCCGCAAGAAGTCGTGACTCGGTTTCTTTACGCTCGATGTCGCGCTTTAAGCCCTGCTCTTTTAGCGTGTCCTCGAACATCTGCGCGCGGTAGGGCTCTACTATGTAGTTGTTCTGCATGTACAAAAGAGCCGTCACGGCAAAGAGGAGAAGCTTAAGAAATACTTCCGCGGGGCAGGGGATTATGGCTATGGGGATAAGCACAAGATACCACCTGATATCGATATTAAAGCAGGAAAGGATCTCAAGTGCCGTGAAGAATACAAGCGGGATGAATGCATTCCCGCCGATGAGAATAAGAGGCAGCAATATAACTGCACCTGTAAAAGGAATGAAGCTTTTAATTCTGCCGTTAACTATGTCCCTCGATGCGAGAGCGCTTATGTAAACTGCAGAAAGCAGAAGTGTCAGATAAGACACTCCTGCTTCCGTGAAGCTTAAGAATAGACTGTAAGCCGTATATGAGAGCAGAAGGATTATCCTTGCTGCTTTGAAGAAGATGTTCTTCGCGTTGTTGTTCACTAAGCCTCCTGCTTTTTAAGCTTAATGCTGACATTTCCTATGCTTAATATTACCATCAAATAAGCCAGAGTTACGCCGATGATGTATAAGACTGTCATGGTGTCTTTCACGTAAAACATCTCGACTCCCTCCATGAACCAGCGCTGTGGCATCGCGTAGGAGATTGCTTTGATGACTGCCGTAGAGTCATCAAGCGGGAAGTAAAGACCTGCGAAAAGGGAAGACATGCACCAGACAGTGAACGCTGCGAAGTTTGACGTCATGATCTCGCCTGAGGCAATACCCAGAAGCAGACTTAATGTGCTGAAGATGATTCCCTGAAGGAAGATGAGAAGTATGAGTCTTCCTGTTCCAAGTTCAGAAGAACCGAGCTTAAATATGATCAATCCTGCTGCGAGCATTAAGGTGATGATGCTTGAGACGAGGAACGTGCAGATGAACTTTGCCGCGAGATATGTTCCGTCCTTGCCGCCTGTAAGTCTTATCCTCGTGAGCACCATGTTCTTCTGCTCTTCGATCGCTGTGTGAGAAATGAATGCGCCGCAGAATACGAAGCCGAATGTCATTATCGAGAAGGCATATCCCAATTCCATCTTGTCGTTCTCCTGCTCAGAAGAAAGCTCACGCTCGCCTGCGCCGGTTATGTTATTTATCTGCCTTGCAGGCATTGTGCTCCTTACATCGGCGATGCCTTCTGTATCGCCTGTAAGCTCGAGCTGCTGAAGTGTAGATTCGATGTCGCTGATAAGAAGGTCGGTTCTCGCATCATCAGACAGAACATATACCTTAAGTGCATCTTCAGAGTTACCTTCGTTAACAAGCCCATCGAAGTCAGGGCTTATATAAAGTGCCGCGCCCATACGGTCGTTATATGCATCGAGATTAAGGTGCTCATCGAGTTCTTCCTGTGTGATGCCCGGGACACTTGCGCGGCATACTGAGTACATTCCGCATTCGGCAAGGTCGTTAAGGAGCAGCTCGCTCATTTGGCTTCCTGACGCGTCATAGACTTTGACTGCGTAAGAGTCGAGTCCGCCGTAGTATGCGATCTTCTCGTCTGCTTCGATCTCCACGATCTCGTGAGCGGAAGAAACATCCTCCACCATGGTGTAGTTTGTGTTAAGGCTTAATATGAGAAGCGATACGGCAGGTGCGAACAGAAGGAAGAACCAGAACACTTTGTTTCTGAACAATAGCTTAAGTGTAGATCTTATTATGGTCAGCATGCGTTGCCTCTCTTTCTTAACTTGCCTGCGCCGATGGCGAGGATGGATGCGGTTACTGTCATGACTACGGATAGCAGAATGGACTTGGCCGCATAGTCGCTTTTACCCATGCACGACAGTTCTACCAGGGCTCTGTTGCCGTAATAGACAGGGGAGAGGTCCTTTATGAACTGCGGGTGCGATGAGAACAGATATGTCTCGAATGATCCGCCGACGAAGCCTGCGAACCAGACTACGGCGAATGTGATCATGATGGTCGCGACGACGTTGTTGGTGATGGAATAGAACAGAAGTCCCATCGACACCGAGGCAGTGATCATCAGGAATATAATGAGGACCGACAGCGGGATGTTTCCCCAGTGAACTCCGAACAGCAGCACGGACATGATCCATGAGATGCCTATGCCGAGGCTTACGACTGCTACCGTGGGGATAAACTTCGAGAAGTAGATCTGAGTCTCGGATAGTCCCGCCACGCGAAGCTTCTGCATGATCTTAAACTTCTTCTCGTTGTTTACGATGCCTGCGATGCATACGATGCCGCACCAGAGGAAGTACACGACCTCGATTATGCCGTAGTAATCAACCGAATCGATGGCCGGCATGTAATCGTGTTCGACGACTGTCAGCTCCGGCTCGGGCACTAAGCTTCCTGATTGCATCGCCATCACGCCCGTCTCGATATTCTTCTCGAACGAATTCATCATGTAAGAAAGAGTCTTGCCTTCGATCTCGTGGTCTGAACTCGTCGTTATCACATATGAGTCCCCCGTAAACTCGACGAAGCCTGCGAGGTCATTTGCTCTTATGAGTTCCTCGGGCTCGCCGCTCGTGAACTCGATGAAACTTACGCCGTTTTGCTCCGCTTCTTCCGTAAAGGTATCGATGAAGGGAGTAAGCACGTTCTGCTCGCTTACCATGTACCCCGCTCGAAAATCTTCCGCCTCATCATACGAATCCATAAGAGAGGAGAATGCCGACGACAGTACCGCGATAAGGATTATCGGTGTTACCGTGAGAAGTATCACGTTCATCGAGCTTCTGCACATCAGCTTGATGTAGTTCTTTATTACGTACCTAATCATGTCAGATATCCCTCAGTTTCTTTCCTGTAAGTGTTAAGAATACTTCCTCGAGTGTTATGGATCCGGTGTCATCCACAACGAGCTTCTTGAGTTCTTCGGATGTGCCCGTGGCGATGATCTTGCCGTTATCCATGATCGCGATACTTGTGCAGATCGCTTCGACTTCTTCCATGTAGTGGCTGGTGTAGATGACCGTCGCGCCGTTCTTGTTCGATTCCTTGATCTTATCGAGGATGAAGTTTCTTGACTGTGGGTCGATACCGACAGTAGGCTCGTCGAAGATCAGAAGATCAGGGTGGTGACCGATCGCGCAGGCGATGTTAAGTCTTCTCTTCATTCCTCCTGAGAACTTGCCGGCGTAGTCGTTTCTTCTTTCGAGAAGACCTACGTAGTCGAGTGATTCGTCGATGGCCTTCTTAAGCTCCGCTCCCTTTATTCCATATAGCGAAGTGAACAGCTCGACGTTCTCCCAGGCCTTAAGCTTGTTGTGGATCGCAAGATCCTGGGGGATGAAGCCCAAGTGCTTCATGAGCTCCCTGGAGTTTTTCCTTAAATCCTCTCCCATGAACTCGACGCTTCCTAAGGTGGGCTTTACGATGTTGCAGATCATGTTCATGGTCGTACTCTTACCTGCGCCGTTGGGTCCGAGAAGTCCGAAGACTTCGCCCTTCCTTATCTCGAGGTTTAAGTTATCGACTACGATCCTGTCATCGTATTTCTTGGTCAGATCCTTTGTCTTAAGAATGACTTCCATGTGTTTCAAATCTCCTTAGATCGTTCTTATGGCATCATAATAACAACCCGGGAAATATGCTTGTAGTGAAGAAAGACAGGTTTTGGATATGACTTTAGTCATGTAGTGATCACTTGGTGATCTTTCTTATGAGTCGCTCGGTCAGCGGGTGAATGCATTTAACGAACAGTACGCACATCACGCCGAAGATGAGGCTTGAGAACAAAGATATGCGTCCGTCAAAGTAGTTGAACTTCCAATCGCCGTAGTCCCACAGTCTTTGGTGCCAGATGCTTTCCGTGACGTAGGCTCCGATGAGTTCGAATATGGTGGCTGCGATCGTGCTCGTTATGAAGACAATGAATATATTATGTTCTTTCTTGTAGAAGAAAGGCATGATCATCGCGAAGATTCCGTAGATGGGAAGAATCGGTATTGAAAGGACGCCGCGCTCCGCGAATCTTCCCCACACGATAGAAGTGAGTACGGTCTCATAGACCCAGCCGATGAAGCCGCCTATAATGAAGTCGGCAACCATGACGGGTATCTTTTTTGTGATGAATTCTTTGGGTGTCATACTATAATTGATTATACGCTTAATTTGAAAGGGGCAGGAAATGGAAAGAAGACATAAACCGTTAGTCTGGCTGATGTGCCTGATGATGCTTCTGGTCTCTTCCTGTTCGCATACCGTAAAACCGGATAATGAAACCGAAGATTCCTCGGGCCTTAATAAGACTCCTGAAAGAACGGTCGGAGGATCGGCAGGGGATCTTGAGGGGCGCACTATCGTTATTACCATCTTCGGAAGTGATGACAGATACTCATGGGAGTACACATATGAGGATAAGCCAGCCAAGACTTACATCCGTGATTATCTTGACATAGCAGGTACTTACCTTGAGCACATGGCAGCCGACTATGGAAAGAAGGCTCTGTTCATAACCGACTTCATCGAGAATCAGGACTTAAGTTATGATGTTGTCTTTGATCAGACCGTAGTATCCGAGCAGGTCGTTTATTACGGCGATATCGATTATCTGATCTGGGATTTCATTGACGAGAACATCGATGAGGAGGCTCTCCGCGAAGAGTATGAAGCGGATAACGTTGTCTATCTGCTTATCATGAACACGGATGTTGATAATGAAGTAAGTACATGTACAAGAAACTGGTATTACGGTATGCCGTCGAATTCCGAGGTGGTATATCTGTTTAATATCGACTACGGGGTGCTTAATCCTCCTGCCGTCTATGCACACGAGATCCTTCATACATTCGGAGCCCCTGATCTTTACATGGAACAGTTAGATTACGGGATCACGAACGAGTTTGTTTATTACGTAAGAGATAATCTTCCTAACGACATCATGTATACATGTTCAGACCGCAGGGCCGGCACTTATCTTTATGACCGGATCACAAACGAATACAGTGACCTGACGGCTTACTTCGTGGGCCTTACGGACCACTGCGATATCGTTGATGAGTGGGGCCTTACCGATCCTTACAGGTAAAAGACGCATCAGGATCAAGGGTGCCTCCGGTTGACACGTAAAATATGGGGTGATATAGTTACTACGGCTGTCGTAGTACGATGATAGTAGCGAATATTAGAGGGGTTAATTATGCACTTTGGTTTCTCGTATGTGGGATTGATCATGTTGCTGATGCTTCTGGTGCCGAATTTCATCTGGACGAAGAATCAGCCCAAAGGTTATGAAGAGTATGCTTCGAAGGAAAATAAGATACTTCTTGCCTTCGAGCGCGTCGGTCAGTTCATCGTAACGCCGTGCGCGTTGATATTCTCGGACTTTAATCCGAAGACGTGGAACATCTGGTGTCTTGTACTGATACTTGCACTGCTTAATCTCGTTGTATACGACATCGCGTGGGTCCGTTACTTCAAGTCAGAGAAGACCATGAAAGACTTCTACAGGGGCTTTCTCGGAATGCCTTTGGCGCTCGCGACATATCCCGTCATCGCGTTCTACCTGTTAGGCGTCTTCGGCGGCAACATCATCATGATATTAGGCTCCGTTATACTTGGCATCGGCCACATCGGCATCCACGCCCGGCATGCACGTGAAGTCTACGGCAAGAAAGCGAAAAGCAAACTTCCGCTTCGCATCTTAAAGTGGATCGGCATCGTTATCCTTGCACTTGTGTTGATAGTGCTTAATACCGCCATCGCAGGCAGAAGCTTCAAGCAGGTTAAGCGTGCGATAGATTACAGGAACGGCGTCGATGAGAATATCTATGTCGAGTTAAACGGCATGGAACAGTATATCTGGATAATGGGCATGGATACGTCCAACCCGATCATCATAAGCCTTCACGGAGGTCCCGGAAGTCCGACGGGCTTCTGTGATTATACATACATGGATTATCTTACTGATGACTATACATTTGTTATCTGGGATGAGAG
>JAGDCV010000125.1 GCA_017958365.1 Clostridiales bacterium | reverse complement strand
GTTGACTCCTTCTTCATTGGACGAGAGTGTAAGTCCTACTGTTACCGTTGCTCCTGGCTGCAGTGTCCGATTCCAATCGGCACACTTGATAGAATATGTGCCGTTATTGTCTGTCTCATATACAGATGCTTCCCAGATATCATCTATTGAGCAGGGAACTTTAAATGTAAGATACCAGTCACTTATGGGATTACTGCCAGTGTTAGTGATCACGATATCTTCATTTACATGATCGGGCCATGTGGTTGATATTGCTGCTGATACATCGTAAGAAATCGTATCAGATACCTTATACATATCAGGCTTATTGATTTCTTCTGCAAGTACGACTCCGGGGAAACCTGTCAAAATGACAGATGATAATAAGAAGGTTGAAAGTATTCTTTTCAAAATGCTTCCTCCTAATGTAAGCGTCGCGTAAGGCGCATAATTAGAATGACATTAGCATCTTTTGTAATTGAGGGAAAACTGCGGTAAGGGGAGGCAGTTTGAGAACTCACTGGAGCGACGAGGCAAGGAAGAGTCAAAAAACCGTTGACGTGTTTACAAAAAATCCCAGGTTTAAGGTCCAATAATCGGTCATAAGATTTTCCTCTGCCGTGTTATACTTTCCATATGGCTAAGAAGAACGTTACATTTTTCTGTAAGGAATGCGGATATGAGACGGCAGGCTGGATGGGCAAGTGCCCCGGCTGCGGCAGTTTCAACACTTTGGTGGAAGCCGAGTCAGTCACAAAAGCGGGTAAGAGCTCCTCGAACTCGAAGAGTGATTCCCCCGCTTTCAGAGCTGACGGTTATTCGTGGACAGACAAAAGAGAGACCGTAAGACTTACGGAAGCCGGAAGAGACGATTATACGAGATTCGGAACAGGCATCGATCAGCTGGACACTTTATTTGGCGGCGGTGTTACTGAAGGTTCAGTTACACTCCTTGGAGGCGAACCCGGAATAGGAAAGTCCACCATACTATTGCAGCTTGCAAATGAGTTTAAGGCTGACGGAGACATTCTCTATGTTTCCGGTGAGGAATCCCCTTCACAGATCAAGATGCGTGCGGACAGACTCGGCATCGACAGCGAGAAGATAATAATCTGCGCACAGACCTGCTTCGAGATAATTGCTGAAGAGCTTAAGAAGACACAGCCTTCTTTATGCATAATAGATTCCATCCAGACTTTATATTCGGAGTCCGTTAACGGAACTCCCGGAAGTGTATCGCAGGCACGTGAAGTAACTGCAGGACTTATAAGGATTGCCAAGACGAACGGTCTTCCCGTCATTCTTGTAGGTCACGTAACCAAGGATGGTGCCATCGCAGGTCCTAAGACTCTCGAGCATATGGTAGATACGGTCCTTTACTTCGAGGGAGATAACACGGGTGCATACAGAATACTAAGATCAGTTAAGAACCGATTCGGAAGATCTGGGGAACTTGCCTTCTTCGAGATGACACAGACCGGATTAAGATCCGTTGATTCAAGCAGCGCTCTCATGATAACAGGACGACCCCTGGAAGCTCCCGGATCAGCTATCACTTCAGTCATGGAAGGTGCACGTGCTCTTACCATCGAGATACAGGCACTTGCGTCAGATACATGTTACGGCACACCGCAGAGAATGACATCCGGTCCCGACAGATCGAGGACCGCTATGCTTCTTGCCGTAACCGAGCAGCAATTTAAACTCAACCTTAATACCAAGGATGTATTCATTAATGTCATCGGCGGTTTAAGGATAACCGACCCCGCCTGTGATCTTGCGATCGTATGTGCTGTCGTATCATCAGCAAGAGGAATCGCACTCAAGGCTAACACCATGGTATTGGGCGAAGTCGGTTTATCGGGCGAACTTCGACCTGTATCATCTTTATCACAGAGGATAGATGAAGCAAGAAGACTCGGTGTTAAGAACATAGTCCTGCCTTCAAGCTGTAAGAATGCAGTCAAGGATACGGGAAACCTCGAGTTCTTCTTCTTAGATAATGTATCGGAGGCGACAGATGTCCTTTTCTCATAATAAGCTCTATGTGATCTTCCCGGCCGCAGGATCAGGAAGCAGAATGCGTTCTGACAAGAACAAACTTCTTCTTGAAGTTGGCGGACGCACTGTCATCGACAGGACACTTGGTGCATTTAAGGAATTTGCTGACACAAACGGAATTGAGCTTATCGGTATACTTGTGGTCAGTCCCGGAGCTGTCGATCAGTGGCACGACTACATTACCAATGAATTAGGCTATACGTTTATAAGAGATATCATCGAAGGAGGTGCCACCAGGACAGAATCCGTAAGAAGCGGCGTGATGTGTCTTGACGCACCCGACTTTGATGAACCCATCATGGACGATGACATCGTTTTCATCCACGATGCTGCAAGATGTATGATCGATCAGGATTCGATCAGAAGATGTTTCGAAGCGATGCAGTCTGAGAACATGAAAGTATGTGTGTCGGGCGTTAAGACGAAGAACACCATCAAGATGGTAAAGACCGCGCAAGACGGATCAGTTACAGTTGAATCGACTCCCAACAGAGACCTTCTGTATGAGGTTCAGACTCCTCAGTGCTTTAAAGCAAAGGTACTTATCGACTGCTATGAGCGTGCTGCACAGGACGAGTTTGAAGCTACAGACGATACTGCACTTGCAGAACACTACGGGTTTGAAGTTAAGATCATCGAGGGGGCGTATTCCAACATCAAGATAACGACCCCCGAAGATATTATCATTGCTCAGTCTTTGCTTCTTCCCTAAAAACGGCTCAGACACATTATCTTCTTGTCGTATAACTTATCCTTCAGAATATCTGTCATATCGATTACTATCTGCTTGACAAAGAAACACATGCAGCAATTAGCATTACAATCACTGACCCGATTACAAGCAATGTATTGTATACGTTAATGATATTTCTGTTTTTACAGTAACGTGATAATAAGCAATACGATATAACAATAACGGAACAAATGAACAACCCTTCTACAACAGTCCTGATGTATACTTTTCTGATGGCAGAATAAGCCTCCCTGCGAGAGGCATTCAAATAATCAGATAACTCCTCTTTCTCATAAAAATAATCCGCAGGCAGAGAGCATCTTATACTGCCATCTGGGGAATAGAACAAAACACTGCCATCATCAGTTATTGCAAACGGTCTGATAACCAATCCACTTGACAATTCAACCGTCTCTTCTCTCTCTATGATCGCTGACCTGCTTAAAGTAACATCATCATAATATGAGAAAAAACCGGTCGAAATATGACTGGAATCGTTATCTGATATTACCAAAGATGCTATCAGTATTAGTAAACATCCGATGAAAACCCAACGATAATTCAGAACAGTTAAAAGCAATCTCTTCATTGTCGGC
>JAGDCV010000124.1 GCA_017958365.1 Clostridiales bacterium | reverse complement strand
CACGCCCTCATCAACGAGGCTCTCAAGCTGCCTGTACACGGTCGACTTGCCAATCGGCGCGCCGTTCTCCTCGACGTACCTGCAAACGTCCGCCGCCGTCACGTGCCCCTCGGCACTCTCAAGAAACTTCAGAAGAAAATCTCTCTGCTTTGTTTTGTACTTTGACCTTGAAGCCATCCTTCACCTCGAAAATGAGAATCGTTCCCGATTATACCTGCGTGACCCTTATAAGTCAATATTTGAGACTCGTTCCCAATTTAAGTCCTTGTGCTATAATTCTTACTATGAATCACGCAGATCCTAAGACAATTAAGAATATCAATGCAGCCGCCTTGAAGGAGTTCATCGCGAACGGCTACAAGAATGCGTCACTGCGCTCGATAGCACGCGAGGCCGGCGTAACGACGGGAGCATTCTACGGTTATTACAAGAGTAAGGAAGTCCTGTTCGCAAGCATCGTCGATACTCATGCGTCTTACTTAAGGGATCTGTTCTCGGCTGACTCGGGAGAGAGCTACGACGACTTCGGCAAGTCGAGGATGACGAAGCTCATCGTCTACACCTTCGATAACATCGACGGCGTGAGGCTTCTCGTAAGCGGCTCTGAAGGAACAAAATACGCGGACTTCTTCCACGAGTTGACTGAACTTATGGCAGACGGATTAAAGCCTTACAGTAAGGACTTAGATCTCGAGTTCGTCCACTCGCTCATAAGCGGTCTGTTCGCGTCTTACTGCGAACTTGTCGTGCACGATGCGGGACGCTGTAAAGCGGGCAATGCGATGCATACTTTATGGAAGTTTTATGAAGCTGGTTGGGATAAGATATTGACAAACTGATTTCATAGGTTTATAAATTAGTCAACATTTTAAGCAACGGCGCTTATTCATGAAGGTCAATACCTTCGGGATAAGTGCCGTTTTTGTTGCTTTCAATGCGAGTAATGATCATAAGCGGAGGAGTGAACGTTATGATTAACAACTACAGAGAAATGCGCCCTTTTGTGCGCGACGGACTCTATAGTCCCGACAATGAACATGAGAACTGCGGTATCGGCGCTGTCGTCAAGATCGACGGCGTCAAGACTCGCCGTGTCGTGGAGGATGCTTTAAGGATCGTCGAGACCTTGGAGCACAGAGCAGGTAAGGACGCCGAAGGTAAGACCGGTGACGGTGTCGGCATCCTGCTTCAGATCTCTCACGAGTTCTTTGCAGATAAGGTAAAGGGCTTAGGCGACGAAGGTTCCTACGGTATCGCGATGCTCTTCATGCCTCAGGGCGAGGAGCAGGCTAAGGCGGCTCAAGATGTTTTCGAGAAGGTGTGTGCTGATGAGGGGCTGCCTTTTATCGGCTGGCGTGAAGTGCCGGTAAATCCCGATGTGCTGGGTACGCGCGCAAGGGAGTCGATGCCGAGGATCATGCAGGCATTCGTAGGCATCCCCGATGGAGTAGATAAGGGAATAGATTTTGACAGAAAGCTTTATACAGCACGAATGATATTCGAGAAGCGTAATGAGGACACTTACGTGTGCTCTTGCTCGAGCAGGACCATCGTTTACAAGGGCATGTTCCTCGTGAACGAACTGCGAACATTTTACAAGGATCTCTCCGGCCCGGATTACGTGTCGGCAATAGGTATCGTTCACTCCAGGTTTTCAACCAACACGAATCCGAGCTGGCAGAGATCTCATCCTTATAGACTTATAGTTCATAACGGTGAGATCAATACCATTACGGGTAACATGAATAAGATGCTCTCGCGTGAAGGAATATTCCACTCACGCTACCTGGAGGAGAGACTTAATGACATCTACCCGATGCTTGACGTGAACGGATCCGACTCCGCACGTCTCGACAACACTTTGGAATTCATGATGATGTCCGGCATGCCGCTGCCTTTGGCAGTCATGGTCACGGTACCGGAGCCCTGGCAGCACATCGATACGATGTCGCGCGCACGTCAGGCTTTCTGCCAGTACTACGCAACCATGATGGAGCCATGGGACGGACCTGCTTCCATCATCTTTACTGACGGTTCTAAGGTCGGTGCAGTTCTTGACCGTAACGGACTTCGTCCCTCACGTTACATGGAGACATCTGACGGCTACCTCATCCTCGCTTCCGAGGTCGGTGCTCTCGATGATGTTCCCGAGGAGACCATCGTTAAGAAGGACCGTTTAAGGCCGGGCAGAATGCTTCTTGTTGATACGGCAGAAGGCCGCGTCATCTCTGACGAGGAGATCAAGGATTCATATGCAGACAGAAGACCTTACGGCGAGTGGCTTGATAAGATGCTCGTTAACCTGTCCGAGATCTCCATCCCGAACAAGAAGACTCCTGTTACTTCAGGTTCGGAACTTAGAAGTTTGCAGAAAGCTTTTGGATATACATATGAGACTATCAATCACGAATTGATCCCGATGTGCCTTAACGGCAGCGAGCCGATCACATCGATGGGTATCGATGTGCCGGTTCCGCCGCTGTCAGATAAGAGACCGCCGCTGTTTGATTACTTTAAGCAGAAGTTTGCTCAGGTAACGAACCCGCCTATCGACTCCATCCGTGAGGCTATCATTACAGATACATCCGTATACGTAGGCATGAGCGGCAACATCCTTGAGGACCGCGAAGAGAACTGCCGCGTTCTTAAGATACATAATCCCATCTTAAGCAACACCGATCTCATGAAGATCCGTAACTCCGATTACAAGGGCTTGAAGACATATGACATCTCGATGCTCTATGCACGTGAGGACGGACTTGCTTCAGCCATCGAGTCACTGTACCGCCAGGCTGACAAGGCGCATGAAGAGGGAGCAACGATCCTGCTTCTTACTGACCGCGGAGTTGACCGTGAGCACTGCGCTATCCCGTCGCTTCTTGCTGTTGCGGCTTTGGAGACATATCTCATCCGCACACGTATGAATACAGCGATGTCTATCATCGTCGAGACGGCTGAGCCTACTGAGGTTCATCATTTCGCGACATTGCTCGGCTTCGGTGCAAGTGCGGTTAACCCTTATCTTGCTCTTGATACCTTGAAGGATCTTATCGACCGCGGCCTTATCGACAAGGATTACACACTGGCATGCGCTTCGTACATCGAGGCGCTCGTTACGGGTATCGTAAAGATCTCGTCCAAGATGGGTATCTCGACACTGCAGTCGTACCAGGGCAGTAAGATCTTCGAGGCATTAGGTGTCGGACGCGAGCTCATGGATGAGTTCTTCCCCGATACTGACAGCAGGATCGGCGGCATCACTTTGGATGACATCGCCGAGAGAACTCTGGCTTTGCACGATGCTGCATTTGATCCCGAGAGCCTTGATACGGATTCAGGTCTCGACATCAAGGGTTGGCACCGTTCGCGTTCGGGCGGCGAGGAGCATCTTTATACTCCCGAGACGATCCACCTGCTTCAACTTGCCACATGGAATAATGATTACGAGACATTCAAGAAGTTCTCGGATGCAATCAATAACGAGAGCCGCAACATAACGATCCGCTCTGCTTTGGACTTCAAGGTTCCGGCTGACGGCGGCATCTCCATCGATGAAGTCGAGAGCGTTGATTCGATCGTTCGCCGCTTCAAGACGGGTGCCATGAGTTACGGTTCCATCTCTAAGGAAGCTCACGAGTGCATGGCCATCGCGATGAACATGATCGGCGGCCGCTCGAACTCAGGTGAGGGTGGAGAAGAGCCCGAGAGAATCGAGTCGAAGGGAACTTCAGTCAACCGCAACTCTGCGATCAAGCAGGTCGCTTCAGGAAGATTCGGTGTTACTTCCGAGTACCTCCTGTCTGCTGATGAGATTCAGATCAAGATGGCTCAGGGTGCTAAGCCCGGTGAGGGCGGACACCTTCCTGCAAAGAAGGTTTATCCATGGATCGCGAAGACACGTCACTCGACTCCGGGTGTTGCGTTGATCTCGCCGCCTCCTCATCACGATATCTATTCGATAGAGGATCTTGCTCAGCTTATCTACGACATTAAGAATGCGAATTCCGATGCACGAGTTTCCGTTAAGCTTGTATCCGAAGACGGCGTAGGAACGATCGCATCGGGTGTTGCTAAGGCAGGTGCTGCAGTTGTACTTATCGCAGGTTATGACGGCGGTACGGGTGCGGCTCCCGGATCTTCCATCCACAACGCGGGTCTTCCCTGGGAGCTTGGAATCGCAGAGACACACCAGACTCTGATCAAGAACGGACTTCGTTCCAAGGTTGTGATCGAGTGTGACGGTAAGCTTCTTACGGGCCGCGATGTTGTAATCGCAGCCATGCTCGGTGCGGAGGAGTTCGGTTTCGCGACGGCACCGCTCGTTACGATGGGATGCGTCATGATGAGAGTATGTAATCTTGATACATGTCCAGTCGGTGTTGCAACGCAGAACCCCGAGCTTCGCAAGAGGTTCAAGGGCAAGCCTGAATATGTTGTTAACTTCATGAAGTTCATAGCCCAGCAGATGCGTGAGATCATGGCTTCACTGGGTATCAGAACGATAGATGAGCTGGTGGGAAGATCTGATCTTCTTATCCCTCGTGATTATGATTCATCCCGCCGAGCTTCGAAGCTCGACCTTACTGAGATCTT
>JAGDCV010000123.1 GCA_017958365.1 Clostridiales bacterium | reverse complement strand
TCGCCCTTCTTACATCCCATTGCAAGGAATGCACGTGCAAGGTTATCAACGTCGTCCCTGAACTCGGGATATGTCCTTGTATAGTCAAGCTCCGTATAACGGAAAGCATACTGATTGGGAAAGAGCTCACAGATCTTGTCGAGTACATCGGGGAATGTGTAATCCACCAGTGTCTCCTTAGGCCAGGGATAGTAACCCGTGCCTCTCTTGTCGACCTGAAGCTCGTTCTTCTTGTGGGGCTTATACTGCTCCATGAAGCCTGCGAAGTGAGGTACTACGATGCCTGCATCGAAGAGATCCTTGGACCATCTGTATACCCACTCCAATGTGATATAGCCCTGATAGTTGATGGAATCGAGAGCCGCGAACATAGCCTTGATGGGAAGGTCACCCGTACCCATGAGCTTATATGCGACCTTGTCGCCTTCCATAACGGAATCCTTAACGTGTGTGTACTTGATGAGCTCGCCTAAGTTCTTAACCGTAACTTCGGGAGCCTCGTTCATGAAGCGGTAAGGATGGTGCATATCCCAAAGGGCAGCTACCTTACGGCTTCCGATAGCGTCGATGACCTTCTTAAGTCTTGCAGTATCGCAGTAAACACCGTTTGTCTCAAGGAGAAGTGTTACGTTATATTCCTCGGCAACGGGAACGAGCTTCTTCATTGTCTCGATAACGACATTGTCGTCGATCTCACGTGAAGGAGCAGGATCGCGGTCACCCAATACACGGATGAAGCTTGCGCCTACTTTGTTTGCAAGCTTTGCATAAGCAGTGATCTCCTCGATAGCCTTATCGGTTGTCGCGGGATCGTATACGGGCTCGCCTGAGGAAAGGCATGAGATCTCAAGTCCGAGCTTCTTTAGCTTTGCAACTGTTCCATCTATATTCTCATCTCTGAAAGGGGGAGCCTTAACCGAGAAGATATCCTCGCCAAGGCCTCTGATCTCGATTCCGTCAAAGCCGAAATCCTTAGCCATCGAATAGATGTCCTGCCACGAGAAGTCGGGGCATGCCAATGTAGAAAAGCTGGTCTTCATATGATCTCTCTCTTTTTAATTTATTACTAGATTAGTTCCGTGCGCAAAAACACGTGTAGATAATATCAGAAATGGCATCAACATTAAATTAAGAATCATTAATAAAAATAACCAAAAACCTCAGAATTAACCTTTTCTTTAACATAATCCGCACAAGAGATTAACCTTTGCACTTTACTATCAGAGCAGAAAACAAAGCGGGGGTATTCGCATGACAACACAGATAAAGACGCCTGAGGCAGTACTTCAGGCAAAAGGAACATTTCATTTAGTTAAGGTAAAGAACAAGATCGCGGTAACTATCCTCGAGTGGATCATGTTCATCCTTATATTCTTCGGAGGCGCCATCGCGGCAAGCTTCGCGAACAGTTTTGTACTCGGCTTTTACGCAGAAGCAAACGGGCTTACTTTCCAGGAGGCGGAAACAAGCACGTGGGCGCTTCCCCTCGACCTTATCTCAAGAGTCGTAATGACGATAGTAACGATAGTCTTCTGCGTCGTATATCAGAAGCGTAAGATGATCACTCTCGGCTTCACTAAGGACAACATCATCCCTCAGTATCTTCTGGGTCTTCTTGCAGGCGCCGGCATCTTCACGGCGGCAGTCGCACTTGCAGCAGTAACAGGCGCCCTTTCGATAAAAGTAAGCAGCGCTCCCATCGACATCACGCTCTATCTTGTACTTATCCTGGGCTGGATCATCCAAGGCATGTCCGAGGAAGTTATCTGCAGAGGCTTCTTCCTCGTATCCTTGTCACGTAAGCTTCCCGTCGCAGCCGCAGTCGTATTAAGCTCACTTGCTTTCGCAAGCATCCACCTTCTTAACGCAGGTATCTCCGTGCTTGCCTTCATCAACCTTACGCTCTTCGGCATCTTCGCAAGCGTAGTATTCTTAAGGACAGGCAACATCTGGCTCGTAAGTGCTCTCCACAGCGTATGGAATTTCGCTCAGGGTAATTTCTTCGGCATCCTCGTAAGCGGCAACGACTTCGGCCCCACGGTATTGAGCACAACTTTCAACGCATCAAAGACTCTTATCAACGGCGGCGACTTCGGCCTCGAGGGCGGCCTTGCGGTAACAACGGTACTTGTTGTCGGCACACTTCTTGTGCTCTTCGTTCCTTCCAATAAGGACGGCAAAGCAGAGTAACATCATCGCGAAAAGCAACACATACAAAAGATCCCGTTGCCTTTAAAGACAGCGGGATCTTATTGGTTTTACAAAGAACGATGGGAGCCGTTCTGCTTATCGTTATAAGCATTCATCTTGGAAGACACCGCTCCCGCACCTGCTACGGTAGCGGCGAAAAGCCCCAGCTCCAGAAGCTTCAGGAACGACCTTACTACGGCTGCGATCGCCGTAAGTCCTGCAAGGATAAGACCCGCCCACAGGCAGGGATGCCAAGCGATACCTATCAGGATAAGTACCAGTGATATCAGTGAGAGATACCAGAACTTTATAAAGAACCAAAACAGGAACCACAGCATGAACTGACCTGCGATGTTAAGTATGCGTTTCATGTCTTCCCCTCCCGTTTCATTATACAACGAGAGGCTTCCTAGTGATAAAATAATGTTGAGTTTTGAAGAAGGGGATTTTATCTATGAGACTTGAAGAACTTCTTAAGTATGATGATATTGTTATCCAATGCCATGATAATCCGGATGCGGACGCATTGGCTTCGGGATATGCACTCTATTGGTATCTTACTGCCAAGGGCAAGTCTCCCCGCTTCATATACAGAGGTTCCAGGAAGATCACTAAGAGCAATCTCATGATCATGATCTCAGAACTCAACATCCCCGTATCCTATGAGCCCGACTTCGAAGAAGAACCCGAACTTCTGGTAGTCGTAGACTGTCAGCCTGACCAGAAGAATGTCACGACGGGAAATGCCCGTACGATCGCAACGATAGACCACCATCAGGTAGTAGGAACCAAGCCACC
>JAGDCV010000122.1 GCA_017958365.1 Clostridiales bacterium | reverse complement strand
GCGAGGAAGAATGCCCTTGCTGCATCCTTGCAGTAAAGGTAATCCCACATCTGCTCGCCCTTTGTATAGGAAGCTTTCTTGCCCTCGAGCATGAGCCCTATTCCGCTCATTACCATCGTATGAGCACCGTCGTAAGGACCGTAGACGCTTAATATCCTGCACCAGACGTGTCTTATCCCTGCTTTTGAAGCTTCGATGCGCGTAAGCCGGCCTGCACAAAGCTTGCCTATGCCGTAGCCGTTCTCGGGGAAGCACGGTGTGTCGGGGGCTATCTTGGTGCCGTCCTTTACCCTGCCGTACTCAGCCTGAGAGCCCGCGCCGAGGAAGGTATCACACTTCAAAGCGGCGGCCACCCTCACGGCATCGACCGAATATTCTATGTTCTTAAGCTGAAGGGAAACATCATCCCTTGAAGAGCCGTGGGTTCCGTCCCAGGAGAAGTGGAAGAACAGATCTGCACTGTCTATCGAAGACGCTTTCAGGACTTCGGGCAAAGTACCGATATCCTTAAGGTCCAGTTCAACAACGCGGACCCGGTCGTCCTCGGGAATGTTGCATAGCCTTGATGTTCCGGGGCGGACGACGGCTACGACTTCGTAGTCTTCCTCAAGAAGTTTTCCGATAGTCGCTACTCCGAGCATTCCCGTGGAACCTGTTACTATGGCGCGTTTCATCCCCGTCACTCCTTTCCCGGCAGCGATGCCTTTATGGCTTCGAACTCATCTCTGTCGAGGAACGGGAACATATCGTCGATCGGCGGAGATACGATCTTGCCGTCGGGAAGCACCTTGCTCGACAGCTTAGGTTCGAAGTTCTGATTCTCATCAACGATGACTTCGCACAATACGGGGTCGTTCCCGCTTAAAGCTTGCTCCACCTTCTCCTCGATCTCATCGGCATTCTCAATCCTTACGTATCTCATTCCGTAAGCGGGAACGAGCTTCGACAGGTCCGGGAAAGACAGACCGTTGCCGTCGCAGACACCCACGAGCGGCGGATCGAACTTGGCAGTCTGAGTCTGCCTTATCGAGTGATATCCGTTGTTATTGATAATGAAAGTCTTAAGGTTCATGCGGTTATAGATGACCGTCTGCATCTCCTGGATATTCATCTGGAAGGAGCCATCACCGTCAACGCATATCGTGCGCCTGCCGCCTCTTGCGACAGCACAGCCGATCGCTGCAGGAAAACCGTATCCCATCGCGGCACAGCCCGAATTCGTGAACAATCTCGTGTCTTCTTTGATGTGCATGCCCTGGAACGTGACGACGCAGGCCGAACCGTTGCCGCAGATGACGGCATCATCCTTTTCGAGCACCTTCGAGAAGCGGTCGATGAACACATACGGATTAATGGGTTCTTTCTTGCGCTCATAAGAAGGAATGCAAGCAGGGTACTTCTCATTTATGTTGCGGCTCCAGGAAAGCCACTCGTCGTGAGAGCTGCCGGCATAACCCGACTCGATGATGGAGTCAAGAACGTCGGTAAGATCGGCATGTATCTTCATGTCAATGTTAATGGTGGGCTTGTTAAGCTCGGCCTCATCGATATCGACCATGATCTTGTATGCATCGGGAGACCAGTCCTTGAAGCTGTAACTTATCTGTCTGATGTTAAGTCTGCAGCCGATGGAGAACACAAGGTCGCTTCCCTGCATGACGAAGTTTCCTCCGCGGGTTCCGACGGTGCCCGGGCGGCCCGCATAATACGGGTTATCGTCAGGGACGAGATCGTGTGCGTTCCATGCGGTAACCACGGGGATCTTAAGGATGTCCAGAGCCTTAAGGAGCTTATCCTTTGCTCCCGCAAACCTCACGCCCTCGCCTGCTATTATTACCGGCCTTTTTGCCTTGGATATCTTATCCAGGATCAAAGCCGTCTTTGATCTGTCGTAGGAAGGCATCTGCTGCTCTCTCGTCTCTTCGGCTTCAGCGGTGCCTTCAAAGTGTCTTAATGAAGTCTCGTCGACGGGTGATGCCTGCACGTCAAGCGGGATATCGAGCCAGACGGGACCCTTACGCCCGTTATTTGCCAGGAACCATGCCTTCTCGAGGTGATAAAGGATGTCCTCGGGCTCGGTTACCATGACGGCATACTTAGTCATGCATGATACCGCATCGACGATAGGAAACTCCTGGTCGCCGAGCTGCCTCAGGTTAAGTTCAGGTACGGACCAGACGGTTGTCTCCCTTTTTACCTGTCCCGATACGACAAACATGGGGATGGAATCGAGGTAACCGCCCATTACTCCGGTGATGGCATTGGTGCCGCCGGGGCCTGAAGTAACACAGACCGCAGCGATCTTTCCCGTCAGTCTCGCATAACCTTCAGCCGCGATCGAACACGCCTGCTCGTGATGGTTGTAGATGCTGTTAAGCCTCGGACTGTGACCGATGGCATCGTTAAGATGCATCGCGCCTCCGCCCGTGACGGTAAAGACGTCCGTCACGCCCTTGTCTGCAAGAAAATCCGCTATAACCTGCGCTACTTTCTTCATGTCACTCCTCCTCGAAAAGCACCGTCATATCCATCGGATGATCCGCGTAGAATACGTGCTCAAACTCATCTATGTTCTCGCCGCCGAACTTCCCGAACCCGAAGCCGTAAGACACGCCGGCAAAAGACGCGCCTGCAAGTTTTGCACCGTTCGCATCGTGGTTGGAATCACCTACCATGAGAACGCGGGAAACATCTCCTGCTCCCAAAGAATCAATGCAAAGCTTGATAATGTCTTTCTTAAGAAGTTTGCCTTCGTAGTCGGAACCGAAGATGTGGTCCGTATAATCGGCAAAGCCCGTCGCTTTAAGAAGCTTCTCAGCGTAATCCTGCTTCTTGTAAGTCGCTATGCCTATGGGGATATCGTTGTCCCTAAGATAATCCAGGAAATCATATATACCGTCGTAAGGCTTCGCGAGAAGCAGATTATGGTTGCTGTATCTGTCACGGAAGTACAGGCAGACCTCGAGAAGCTTATCCTTGGCAACGCCGCAGCGCCCCTCGAATGACCACTCGATCGGCGGCCCTATGAACTTAAGGATCTCCTCATCGGGAAGACGCTTAAGATCAAAATGCTCTATGGTCTCTTTAACTGAAATAACGATACCTTCGGATGTATCGAGGAGTGTTCCATCGAGGTCGAAGAGTACCGCATCATAATTTCTTTTCGCTTGTGTCATGAGATATCGTACCTGGTCGAGGTCAGGAAATTGACCTTGATGTCGTCCTTATGTGAACGTATGAAATTAGACATGTAGTTATTAAGATAATCCGCCTTCTGCTTCGCGAAGTCGTACTCCTTACCCTCATCAAGATAGTTGGCATCCGTTCCGGAGTAGCCGTCAAAGCCTGCAAGATTAACTTCCCTAACGCCGCTTCTCATGAGGACCTTGAGGATCATCATGAGAGAGTTATCCGCATACTCGGAATCCCTGTCGAGCAGTGCGCTTATGTTCATGACGTACTCGAACGGCTTGTCCGTGGGAGTAACGTTAGAAGTCGCAATTACCGGGATCTTCTCCTTGGACAGGAGCGTCGCAACCTGTATGTGACGCTTGGTGTTCGTAAGGAAGATGTAGTCAGGCATGAACGATCTCGACGCATAGTTGATCGAGATGATGAGAGGATCCGCACTCATTACGAAGTCGCCGATCTTCTTGCTCTCGGTCTTGATGGTCGTTCCGGGGCCTGTTACAAGTATCGTCCTTCCGTTAAGGACCTTCGAGAGAGCCTCGATATCCGAAGCGTCGCTTATCTCCTTATCCTGGAACTCGACGTAGAGCTTCTCCATGTAATCCTTATCGTAAAGGAGCTTCTTCTCGCCTTCGAGCCTTCCTAACAATTCATTGATCTGCTTAACGGAAAGCGTGTGCTTGTTCGTAAGCTGCTTAACGTAATTCGGGTGGCAGTCGTTACTTGCCGCAAGGAAGAAGAACAGGCTGTATCCCCATGTTGCAGGCTGATAGAACTCCATTATGTTCGCATCTATCGCCTCAAGGTACTGGCTTAAGTGGTATTCCTTGCCGTATTCGTTATTCATGTGCATGGCAACAAGCTCGATGGGAGCATTACCCGCACTCTTGCCCATGCCGTACAAAGAACCGTCAACGAGAAGCTCGCGGTCGGTATTCTTTGAATAAGCAAGTATCATCTGGCAGTTCGCATAAGCCATCTGGAAGTTATTATGTCCGTGATAGCCGATGGCGATGTCTTCATCGAGGTTCTTATCGAGGATCTCAAGAATGTGCCTTAGATCCTTCTGATGCGTAAGACCGTAAGTATCCACCATGGAGACCGCATCGGGACGCTTGCTGTTTGCAAGAGCACAAAGCTCGGTAAGCTCCTCGTCAGAATACGCGGTAACGCTTACAAGCTGCGCGAAAACAATATACCCGAGGTCCTTCAGCTTAGCACAATACTCGAGAGCCTCTTCCTTAAGATGCTTTTTGAAGATGACTCTGATTCCGTCAAGATAACTTTCAGACTTGGGCTTGATATTCTCCAGGGAACACGTTCCGTAATCGATCATGCCGAAGACCTTGGTGTTCTTTCTGTCTAAGTCACCGTATATCTTTCCGACGCTGTCGGTATCGGGCATTATGCTTCTGTCGTAGTCAAAGGGACGCCTGTCATCGAGGAAACCGATCTCGATAATGTCGGTTCCCGCATCGACGATGCGCTCGAAGATGGAGACGATGTTATCATGACCGAACAACCAGTCATTAACATAGCCGCCGTCGCGCAAAGTACAATCAAGCAGGCTCAGTTTCCGGCTCATCGTCGTCCCCTTTCTTTTGTCTGTACGCCCAGAACTTGTTAAGGATGAAGTTGATGGGCACCGATATGAACAGGTTTATGATCGGCGGAATGTACTTGCTTAAGTGGAATATGTTAACTCCGACATAAGAGATCAGGTTGGAAAGACCAAGTCCCGTAAATGCATATGCCGCATATGTCTTGAGCAGAGTCTTCCACCAGACTCTCTTCTCCTTGTTCTCGTCCTCAACAAATACGAACTTGTTGCTTAACATGTATGCCCAAAGGACACTCAATATGAAAGCAACCGTATTTCCGATATAGATATCGGTATTCGGGAAAAGATCGAATGCGCCGAGAACATAAAGCGTTCCGGCGTTGATAAAGTATGAGATCACGGTGTTGGTTACACCGACAAGGGCAAACTTAACGAACTGCAAAAATCCGTCTGCGGCCTGTCCTTCGAGTTTCTTCCCTGCAGGTTTAAGTATCAGGTTCATGCACCAGAGCACGAACCTCTCGAACCAGTTGCGTTCTATTATCTGCTCTTCGTTTTCCATTACTGTGATAGCGCTTCCTTTATAGTCTTGATCATGTAGTCGATCATCTCGTCTGTCATGCCGGGATATACACCGATCCAGAACGTATCGTTCATGATCCTGTCGGTATTCGTAAGGTCACCTACTACCCTGTAGCCTTCGCCCGTAGCTCTCATCTCATCAAAGCAGGGATGCTTCGTAAGGTTTCCGGCAAAGAGGTTTCTCGTCTGAACGCCGTGATCTTCGATGTATCTTACGACCTTAACTCTGTCGACGCCTTCCTTGACTGTCATCATGAAACCGAACCATGAAGGTCTGGAATTAGGTGCAGGCTCGGGAAGGATGAGCTTATCCTGAACATCCTTAAGTCCTTCGTAGAGTCTGTCGAAGTTGTGTCTTCTCTTCTCGACGAATGAAGGGAACTTAACGATCTGAGCGCATCCTACGGCAGCCTGAAGATCGGTTGCCTTCAGGTTATAACCGAAGTGTGAGTAAACATACTTGTGATCGTAGCCAAACGGGAGCTCGCCGTACTGTCCGTCAAATCTGTGTCCGCAGAAGTTGTCGCGGCCTGAAGGACAGACGCAGTCTCTTCCCCAGTCTCTCATCGATCTTATGCACTTGTTAAGAAGAGGATCATTCGTGTAGATGGCACCGCCCTCACCCATGGTCATGTGATGAGGCGGATAGAATGAAGATGTTCCGATATCACCGATCGTACCCGTGAACTTCTCTTCACCGTCGATCGTATACTTGGAACCCAGAGCATCGCAGTTATCCTCAACAAGCCAGAGATTATGCTTTGTACAGAACTCCTTAACTGCCTTGAGGTCAAACGGATTACCCAATGTGTGAGCGATCATGACAGCCTTGGTCTTATCGGATAAAGCATCCTCAAGCTTTGTAACGTCGATGTTGTACTGAGGGATGGTTACGTCGATGAATACGGGGATGGCACCGTACTGGATAACGGGAGCGACAGTAGTCGGGAATCCTGCAGCGACGGTGATGACCTCGTCTCCTCTCTTGATCCTTCTGTCCTTGAGAAGAGGGCTTGTTAGAGCCATGAATGCTCCGAGGTTAGCAGAGGAACCGGAGTTTACGAGGGAACAGAACTTAACGCCCAGATACTCCGCGAACTTCTTCTCGAACTCATCCGTATATCTTCCTGACGTAAGCCAGAACTCGAGTGCGGAATCAACGAGATTAACCATCTCCTCGTTGCCGTATACTCTTCTTGCATACGGGATCCTGTCACCTTCCTCATACGGCTTTACGGCATGAAATTTGTCAGCATACTCTTTTACTTCTTCGAGTATCTTTGCTCTTGCATCCTGCTCATTCATGTTCTCAAACATTTATAATTCATCCTTTCGATATGTAATCACTTATCTGCTTGTCCATGATAGCGGGGATGTCTCCTCCTGCCTCATAGACCTTTGTCCACTCGATGACTCTTGCGATGGCTTCATCGATATGCCACTTCGGAGCCCATCCGAACTTACCCTTTATCTTGCTTGAATCAAGCTTCAAGAAGTTTGCCTCGTGAGGTGCACCTGCTTCAGTCTTATCGACTCTGTTGATGCCTCCCCACTTACTTACAAACATATCAACGATGTCGCCCGTGCACACGCAGTCGCAGTCATCGGGGCCCACGTTATACCAGCCCTGTACCGAAGCATCCTCATACTGTGCCCCGGCTATCATGAGGTATGCGAACACGGGCTCGAATACATGCTGGTAAGGTCTTGTTGAATAGGGGTTACGGACAATTATATCCTCTCCCTTAAGAGCGGCGCGGACACAGTCAGGGATGATCCTGTCTGTCGCGAAGTCGCCGCCTCCGATGACATTACCGGCTCTTGCCGTTGAGATGGCGGGAGCGTCCTCGCCCGTAAAGAAAGAACTCTTGTAACTGTGGGTAACAAGCTCGCTGCAGGACTTGGAGTTCGAATAGGGGTCAAAGCCGTCCAAAGGCTCGTTCTCCCTGTAGCCCCATGCCCACTCATTGTTCTTATATACCTTGTCTGTCGTGACATTAAGGAAGGACTTAACGTTCTTTGAGTTCCTTACGCACTCAAGGATGTTTACCGTTCCCATCACGTTGGTCTCATATGTGTATCTCGGATCCTTATAAGAATCTCTTACCAGAGGCTGAGCCGCCATGTGTATGACGATCTCGGGATCAGCCTTCGCGAAAGCCTCCGCAAGCTTCTCCATGTCTCTGATGTCCCCGATTACCGAAGTCATCTTTCCTTCAAGACCTGCCATCGAGAAAAGGTTGGGATCCGTGGGTGCCTCGAGGGAATAACCCGTAAGAATGGCACCGTGAGTAACAAGTATCCTGCTCATCCACGAGCCCTTGAAGCCCGTGTGTCCCGTGAGAAAAACCCTCTTACCGTTCCAGAAACTTAAATCGGTCAAAATATCAGTCCTCCCACTTGATCCAGGGTGCATTACCCTCTTTAATCAGAGCCTCAAGCTGCTCCTTGTCGCGCTTGGTGTCCATGCACTGCCAGAATCCGTTGTGGATATAGGCATTAAGCTGACCCTCGGCCGCGATCCTCTCCAGAGGAGCCTTTTCGAAAGGAATATCATCACCGTCGATGTAATCGAGCACCTTAGGCTCGAGCACCATGAAACCTGCGTTAACAACGGAACTGTCGCTTACGTCCTTCTCTCTGAACTTCGAGACATTGCCCGAATCATCGATATCGACGCAACCGAAGCGCTGGTCTACTCTTGCAGCAGTAATGGTGGCAAGCTGTCCCTTTTCCTTGTGAAATTTCAAAAGTGCTTCAAGATCGACATCACTTACACCGTCACCGTATGTAAGCATGAAAGGCTCGTCACCTATGAACTTGCCTACTCTCTTGATACGGCCGCCCGTCATGGTATTAAGGCCCGTATCGACGAGCGTTACCTTCCAGGGCTCGGTATGCGTGGTGTGAACCGTCATCTTGTTATCGGCGGTAAAGTCGAATGTGACATCGGATGTATGCAGATAGTAATCCGCGAACCACTCCTTGATAACATACTGCTTATATCCGCAGCAGATCACAAAATCATTGAATCCGTAGGATGAATAGTACTTCATGATATGCCAAAGGATAGGCATACCGCATATCTCAACCATAGGCTTAGGCCTGTAAACGCTCTCCTCGGAGATACGCGTTCCGTAACCGCCAGCAAGAATAACAACCTTCATAGGTCACCCTCCGCACATAGTAAATCAGTATAATTATACTATAAGCTTTGGATTAGTTACCGATTAATTGATAAAAACACAACATATCGTCCTAATGAAGTTCAGTTCTGATGAAAATTGATTATCTTACTGTAAGAACGATATCCGGGAAAGCATCCTCAAGTTTTATTCTATCAGCATCGGTTATAAGACTACCGTCCAGTGTAAGCTCTTCAATCAACATGTCACTGTAATCACGACACAAGGCTGTTGCTATTGTACGGTTACGTTGTGAATCCAAGTAATTCCTCAGAATAGTGAGGCTCGATCTCAGGCAATAATTCTTCGTCTTTCGAATTTGAGAGAAAACTGATGTATTTAGGTAAATCGGTCCTTAATTCTGACAATTAGTTCTTGAGATAACTATTACACGCACTCCTGTAATAATCGAAACACTCAACATTCTTGTAAATACTGCTTATCCTGACATTCGGGGAATAGCGCTCGTTATCAATCAGAATCTGAACATCTTCCCCATTTTCCCTTAAGTCTTTCACAAGAGCTTCCCGAAGGGTCGGAATATACATAATATCGATGATTCGGGAATTAACACCCAGCCTTAGCTCCTCATCGCCGTCTGTTACTCTGAATGAGGCCTTCTGCCTTATATCCTCCGAACTGAAACCTAAGTAAATGTCATACATTCCGTCTTCTACAAGGAACTTACCGTAATCTTCGCTGTAAGAACCGATATCGGAGATTTTGAATGTGAGTTCGAGACTCTCTGTCTGACCCGGCTCCAATCTGTATTTGCCGAATGCGCGAAGCTCCTTAACGGGCTTAGTCTGCATCGAGACGGGGTCACCTACATAAAGCTGAACGACCGTCCTGCCTTCTCTCTCACCCGTATTCTTAAGATCAAACGAGACCTTCACGGTATCGGTTAGAGTGTATTCCGTCTTATCCGTCTTAATTTCCGATAACTCGAATCCTGTATAGGAAAGTCCATGCCCGAACGGGAACAGCGGCTTTGTTTTCTTCTTCTCATAGCCCCTGTATCCTACAAAGATGTCCTCTCCGTAGATACACGTATAGCCGTCCGGATAGTTAAGAAACGCGGGGGTATCCTCGTATCTTACGGGGTATGTGAATGTAAGCTTTCCCGAAGGGTTTACTTTACCTGTTATGACATCAAGAAGCGCAGTTGCGCCTGTCATGCCGGGGTAGAAGATCATAAGAACGGAAGATGTCACGTCCAGTATATGAGGCGGGATCTCAACCGGTCCCGGTGAGTTTAATACCAATACTATCTTCTGTCCTGCGTTATGAAGCTTTTCGATGAGGGATATGTATTCGTGCGGCATCTTAAGGTCGGGACGGTCTGATCCCTCGGCTGACCTGACCGGGATCACAACAATGGATACATCGCCTTCGGGGCCGCCTGGTCTCACGTCCCTTAGGGGCTTGCTTCTGTCCGTAAACACCTGAGCACTTCCGCTTCCGCAGATTATGAGTTCGGGGTCGCCTTCTAACCTAATTCTTCCCGTATCTTCAACCGGAAGAAGACCATCGTTCTTAAGGAGGATGAAGCCTTCCGCATCAGCCCTGTAGCACGCATCGTCTCCTATCCTTATGTATTCGTCAAAGGTTACGGGGAAAGGTTCCCTGTTAGTGTTATTAATGAGTTCATCGATTCGGGATACGGCCTTGTTCAGATCCTGTCTTAGGATCCTGCCGTCATCAAGAGCAGCTTTAATCTCATCTTCCTTTTTCCAGGGCCCCGGCATCAGAAGATCGGTTCCGGCGGCAACGGCATCACCGGTATCCTTCTTGCATGCATCCCAGTCTGTCATCGCAACTCCCGTAAAGCCCCAACGGTCCCTTAAGACATCCTTTAGAAGCCACTTATTCTCATAGCAGGGGATGCCGTTTATCGAGTTATAGGCTGACATGAGCGTACGGGTTTTGCCTTCAGTTACGCAAGATTCGAACGCGGGCAAATATATCTCTTCCAAAGCCCTTTTTGAGATTATCTCGTTTATTCCGGAACGGTTGATCTCAAGATTGTTGGCAGCAAAATGCTTAACGTTAGCCGCTACGTTCCTGCTTTGAACTCCCTTTGTCATTTCTTTTGCAAGCGAACCTGCAAGATACGGATCCTCTGAGTAGCCCTCGAAGAACCTGCCGTTTCTCGGGTCTCTTAGTATATTCACGTTGGGAGTTCCCAATAGACATGCGATCTTAAACATCCCGGCTTCCAGGCCTAATGCCGAGCCAACCTCATAAACCGATTCGGGATTCCATGTTGAAGCCAGAAGTATGCCGGGAGGATAGCAACCCGGGTGTGGCTCCATCCCGCCTGTAAGTTTCAACAACTCTTCCAAGACGGCTTCGCGAAGCTTAAGTTCCTCTTCATCAAGCTTATCCGGCTCATAAAAGAACCTGCTTACGCGGTCGATCTGGATTGAGTTATATTGGGATATTTTATCTGAGAATTGCCTTAAATCCCCTATCAACTGCTCATAGTTGATACCGGTTCCTCCATCAAGGAACCTTATGGTATCTCTTCCGCAGCGTTCTTCCCCGCCTATCGTGAAGAAAGTATTACCGCACAAAAGCGATATGTCATTCGTACCGTCTGTCATTTTTTCATATTACCATACAGACGAGATAACATATGCCCACCTTTGTCGTTTTTTGTCGTTTTTTGTCGTCATTTCGTAGGCCAATCCCACTTTCACAGTGGATATAATCTGCATATGGATATATTTACGCCTTACATACCCAGAGAATATCTCGCCCTTAAGATCAACTATCTTCGTTCCATCCTTTCAGATGCGCCCGAGATCAAAGTCATAACTAGAAAGCGTGGAGACAAGACAGAACAAAGATGCATCGTAAACGGACACAGTTATATTGCCACCGGTAAAATAGGCCGGCCTTTATTCAAGAAATCAGCCTTTATCGCCAAATCAAGAAAAGAACTGGATCTTTTAACTGCTTTGTGGAATACCTCTTTTGTGCAGGAGGTCCCTGACGATATAAGACCTATCAACTCTGAGCGGATTCTTAATCCGGGCAATCCTTCTTTAAGAATCAGGATGGATTGGGATTTCTTCAAATCGTTAAAAAACGATTCTAACAGTGCGCATCCTGAAACCAAGAAATATCCGTACAATGGTATATATTACCGTTCCCGTGCTGAAGCACGGATTGCAAAGTTTTATACGGAGCACAATATCCCATTTAAATATGAACCGGAGATCTACCTTGATGGATATAGCAGACCTGTATACCCTGACTTCGTTATCTTTATCAAGGAACTAAACTGCTGTAAATTCCATGAGCACTTGGGATTGCTCCAATTCGACAAGTATAAGAAGGATGTACAGTTTAAATTTACCGCTTTCACAAACGCCGGACTCATACCTGAATATGATTTCTTTTACACATCAGATTCATCCGATCTCATATTTGATGAGAAGAATCTGCTGCCACTTCTTAATACCGTTATCACTAATTCATTGATAAGTTCACTGCCTGATAACGTTCATATAGAGATTCCATACTCATTCGATGATGCTGACGGTGAAGACATCATTTGATTGTACAAAAAACGTACGGGAATCCGACCAATCCTGTACATAAAAGTGTACAAAAGCAAAAATGTACACAAAAACGTACCAAATAACCCGTATTATGGTACATTTTCGTGTACAAATTAAAACCGACTTTGAAGTTTCCCTTGTAACCTGCCCCCTTGAGACAGGCTCAGAGGATGATCAAACCATGATCGCGAACTTGAGTGTGCACTGAACTGCGACCTGACCGTCGACAGTTGCAACAGCTTCTCCTACACCCATGGGACCTCTGACCTGAGTGATCTTGGTCTCGAACCTGATCGTATCGCCCGGTACGACCTGCTTTCTGAACTTGCACTTGTCGATTCCTGCGAAGACTGCGATCTTACCCTTGAACTCCTCCTGCGAGAGGATGGCGACGGCACCCGTCTGTGCAAGAGCCTCTACCATGAGAACGCCAGGCATGATGGGATACTCGGGAAAGTGTCCTCTGAAGAAAGACTCGTCGTAAGTTACGTTCTTGATCGCGATGCAGTACTCGCCCGGCACATAGTCCTCAACCTTATCGATGAGAAGGAAAGGATGTCTGTGGGGGATTATCTCCATAATGCCTTTAGTATCAAGTGTATTAGCCATTGTCGTTAGTCTCCTTTCAGATGTGCTTACGCTTCGTACTTCTTAACAAGAAGTGTGGCGTTGTGTCCGCCGAAGCCTAATGAGTTGCTCATTGCGTAGTTGATATCAAGAGAGCGGCCCTCGCCCATGGTGTAGTCGAGATCGCACTCCTCGTCAGGCTCTGTAAGACCTGATGTAACGTGAACATAAGAATCAAGTATGGACTTAACGCATACGATGAACTCGACTCCGCCTGCGCCTCCGAGCAAGTGTCCGATCATGGACTTGGTGGAGTTGATGGCAACCTTCTTTGCATCCTCGCCGAAAGCATACTTTATGGCACGCGTTTCAAAGAGGTCGTTGTGGTGAGTGGAAGTACCGTGAGCATTGATGTACTGAACCTCGGAAGGAGCTATTCCCGCTTCCTTCATTGCAGCCTTCATGGCCTCGCCCGCACCTGAACCATCCTCTGCGGGTGATGTGATGTGGAATGCATCGTTAGTTGCACCGTAACCTACGACCTCAGCATAGATGTGAGCGCCTCTTGCCTTAGCGTGCTCGAGCTCCTCGAGAACTACGACACCTGCACCCTCACCGATAACGAATCCGTCTCTTCCCTTGTCGAAAGGTCTCGAGCATGTATCGGGATCCATGTTAGTGGAAAGAGCCGTCATGTTGGTAAAGCCCTGAACACCCAAGGGGCAGATAGCTGCCTCGGCGCCGCCTGCGACCATAACGTCTGCATCGTCGAACTTGATAGCCTTGAATGCATCACCGATGGAATGTGAGCCGGAAGCGCATGCAGTAACGATAGCTACGTTCTTGCCCTTCATGCCGTACATGATGGAGATATTTGCGGAAGCCATATTAGCGATCATTACAGGGATATAAAGAGGACTTACCTTCTTGCCTTCCATAAGCTTCTGATGCTCTCTCTCGTTAGCCTGCATGGAACCGATACCGGAGCTTACGATAACGCCTACTCTGTAAGGATCCTCATCAGCCATGTTAAGACCTGAATCCTCAACGGCTTCCTTCGCAGCAGCGCATGCGAACTGGGAGAATCTCTCCATTCTCTTTGCGGTCTTAAAGTCCATGTACTTTGTAGGATCGAAGTCCTTGACCTCAGCGCACATCTTAGCCTTGTAGTCCGTGGCATCAAATGCCGTGATCTCACCGAAAGCTCTCTTGCCTTCCTTAAGGCCGTTCCAGAAGCTCTCCACTCCCTCGCCCAGAGGTGTGATGGCGCCCATTCCTGTTACTACAACTCTTCTTCCGTCCATTCTCTTATTCTCCGATCCTCAAGAATTACATGTGCATTCCGCCGTCGACGGAAATGACCTGACCTGTGATATAGGAAGCTTCGTCAGAGCAAAGGAAGTTAACGCAGTTAGCGATGTCCTCTACCTGACCGTATCTTCTCATAGGAATTGCCTCGAGCATTGCTTCCTTAACCTTGTCGGGAAGGACTGCCGTCATGGGAGTCTCAACGTATCCGGGTGCAATGGCATTTGCCGTTACGCCTCTTGAGGCAAGCTCTCTTGCTACTGACTTTGTGATACCGATGACACCGGCCTTAGATGCAGAGTAGTTGACCTGACCTGCATTACCCTGGATGCCGACGATCGAAGAGATGGATACGATGCGTCCGCTCCTCTGCTTCATCATGATGGGAGCAACTGCTCTTGTGAAATTGTATGTACCCTTGAGGTTAACTGCGATAACAGCATCGAAGTCCTCTTCCTTCATTCTTACGAGAAGGCCGTCTCTTGTGATTCCCGCATTGTTAACGAGAACATCTACGGAACCGAATGTCTTCTGAACATCCTCGACGACGTTATTAACTTCCTCAGAAGAAGTTACGTTGCACTGATAAGCCTTGGTATCAACGCCGATCTTCGCGATCTCGTCTGCTGTCTCCTGTGAATTCTCGAGAGGGCAGGCATCAACGATGACGATGTTGTAGCCGTTGTTTGCAAGCTTAGTTGCGATTGCCTTGCCGATTCCTCTTGCACTTCCTGTTACGATTGCTGTCTTAGCCATTGTTATGCCTCCTTAGCGGACTTTAGTTCATTAAGTCTGTCTTTAAGTGTTTCTGCTTCTTCTACTGTTGATACGTTGATCACGGGGATCTCGGGTATAGTCTTCTTAACAAATCCCGCGATGGTCTTACCGGGACCGATCTCAACGAGAACGTCCACGCCTAAGTCCTTAAGCTTGGTGAGTGTCTGCTCCCACATTACTGAAGAGTAGACCTGCTTCTCGAGAAGATCTCTTGTTGAAGAAGTATCCTCAATTACCTCTGCGTTGAAGTTAGCGATATAGGGGATCTTCAGATCAGAGATCTGTGCCTTATCAAGCTCCACGCGGAGCTTCTCACCTGCGCCCTTGAGCATGGGTGAATGGAAAGGACCGGATACTTTAAGCTCGACTGCTCTCTTCGCACCCTGCTCGGTAAGCTTCTCCATTCCCTCGTGAACGGCATCCTTCTCACCCGTGATAACGATCTGTCCGGGGCAGTTGTAGTTTGCTACTTCAGCACCGTCGATCTTATCGATCGTCTCCTCGACCGTCTCCTTGGGAAGAGCGATGATAGCTGCCATCGTGCCCTGACCTGCAGGAACGAAAGAGCTCATGAGATTTCCTCTGATCCTTGTAAGTCTTACGGCATCAGCGAAAGTCATGGCTCCTGCCGTAACGAGTGCGCAGTACTCTCCGAGAGAAAGTCCTGCAGTGATGTCAGGCTTGATCCCTAAGTCCTCTACAGCCTTGGTCATGATCGAGCATGCCGTTACAAGACAGGGCTGTGTGTACTCGGTTACATGGATGTCTTCATTCTCTTCGAAGAGGATCTTCTCCATGTCGAAGCCGGATGCATCCGTTGCCTCTTTGATCATGTCCTTGGCCCAGTCATACTTCTCTACGAAGTCCTGAGCCATACCTACTTTCTGAACGCCCTGACCGGGGTATACAAATGCGATCTTCATCTTCAGCAGATCTCCTTTGCATTCTTAAGAAGAGCATTAGCGTCGTTCATCATGGTCTCGATGATCTGCTTAACCGGTCTTATCTCATTTACCATGCCTGCGATCTGACCTGCCATGAAAGTTCCGCCCTTTGTGTCGCCCTCTACTACTGCTTTTCGTAGGGCGCCTACGCCCAGAGCCTCGATCTCCTCGAAGCCTGCGTGTGCTTCCTCTAGCTTGATGAACTCATTCGTGAGCTGGTTTCTGATCTGTCTTACGGGAGCGCCTGCGGATCTTCCTGTTACTCTCGTGGAGCTGTCCTTAGCCTTGATGATCATGTCCTTGTAGTTCTGGTGGATGTTAACGTCCTCCGAAGCGCAGAAAACGGTTCCGCACTGAACTGCCTCGGCTCCGAGCATGAATGCTGCAGCGACTCCTCTTCCGTCTGCGATACCGCCTGCTGCGATAACGGGGATGTTTACTGCATCGACAACCTGGGGAACCAAGGCCATCGTCGTGATCTCTCCTACGTGTCCGCCGGACTCGGTACCCTCTGCAATGACTGCATCGGCGCCGTCTTTTTCCATCTTCTTTGCAAGTGCTACACCTGCGATGACGGGAATAACGATGATGCCTGCTTCCTTCCACATGGGAATGAACTTACCTGCGGAACCTGCGCCTGTCGTTACTACCTTTACCTTCTCTTCGGCGAGGACTTCTGCGATCTGGGGAGCTCTGGGATTCATGAGCATGACATTTACACCGAAGGGCTTGTCTGTTAATTCTCTGCACTTATGGATCTGATCTCTTATCCAGT
>JAGDCV010000014.1 GCA_017958365.1 Clostridiales bacterium | reverse complement strand
GCAGACAAGGTTCTGTTCACGGCCATGGCTACGAAGGATGCAGTCGAGAAGGGCGCACACTGCGGTAACATCATCCGTGAGGCTGCAAAGATCTGCGGCGGCGGTGGCGGCGGACGTCCCGACATGGCTCAGGCCGGCGGTAAGGATGCATCCAAGATCGGCGATGCTCTTACAGCAGCTCTTGATACGCTCCGTTCCCAGATAGGAGGATAATATGTGCTTATTCTGTGACATCGTAGAAGGAAAGATCCCTTCAACAAAGGTATATGAGAATGATAAGGTCCTGTGCTTCAGGGACATAAATCCCGTTGCACCCACGCATGTTCTCGTAGTTCCCAAGAAGCACTTCGATAACATCATCGATGTTTCTTCAAAGGAAGACGGTGCTTTGTATCTTGATGCCTGCGCCAAGGCCGTTTCTGAGGTTGCAAAGATCGAAGGACTCGGCACGGGATTCAGGGTCATCAACAACTGCGGTGAGGATGGCGGCCAGACCGTTATGCATCTTCATTTCCATGTCATCGGAGGCGTTAAGCTCACGGAGAAGATGATTTGAATTCAGAACTGACGGTACTTGAGAAGAGGACCCTCTCGTATCTGAACTTCAGGAATGAAGCAAATGAGGAACAGATCGAGATGGTAAGAAAGGCTATCGATGAGGTTAGATCGATCGCCCGTCCCGCATTCGCGTTCCGTTACTTCTCTTTGGACGACTGTCCCATAGATATCAACTATTCATCGCTGTCTGAATTATTCAGTAAGAATAACTCGGACAGCGTTGCTGTTTTGATCTCGACTTTGGGACCGGCGATAGACAACAGGATAGACAGGCTTAAGGAATCTGATCCTTCGAGGATGATACTTATCGATGCGGCAGCCAATGCCTACATCGAAGAGGTCACCAATGAGTATCAGAAAAGACTTGAGCTTAAGGGGCAGACGTTCAGATTTGCTCCGGGTTACGGCGATGTGCCGTTAAGTGTTCAACAGAGTATCTTCGAGAATGTGCCCGATGTGCAGAGAATCGGAATCACTCTCGACGAAGGATATCTCATGCATCCGTTTAAGTCCATGACGGGCATAATCGGATTCATGAGCAACCCCAATTAAAAGGAGAATTACAAAATGAAGAAGTTGATTTCAGTTATTCTTGCATTATCGATGAGCACAGCGCTTCTTAGTGCATGCGCAGATTCGGCGGAACCTTCAGAGGAGACATCCGCTTCAGTCGAAAGTGCTGCTTCGGCACAGGCACGCGAGGGCGCTGATTGCGAAGTGACATCGGACAGACAGAATCTTTTCGCTGCTGCCATGGAGGGCTTCACGGGTGCAAACTATGAGCCTGTTCTTTACCTCGGGGTACCCGCTTCAAATCCTTTGGGAAGCACTTTCCTTTGCGATTCCAACATGGTAATACCCGATGCGGTACCTTACTGGGCTTTTGTAACGGTACAGGATGTCGGATCAAGCGTAACCATTGAAGATATCAAGGTTCCTGACTACGGCGCATCTTCAACGGGCGATTCCGTGGTCTGGGGTGACAATCAGAGTGAGCCTGCTCTCGGAAGCTGGGAGCTTACGGACGACATCGGTGTTCCCGCTGATGTATATGAGGCTTTCCTTGAAGTCACGGATGGTCAGCTTAATTCCGAGCCTGAAGCCTTGCTTGCAACTCAGGTGGTTAACGGTACAAATTACTGCATCTTAACCTGCGACGGCGGACAGTGGAAGTTCGTTTACATCAATATCTCCGGTTCAGGAAATACGCTTCTTAACGTTGCAAATATAGATCTTTAAGCATTATGGCAAAGACAGACATCAGAGAAAGACTGGGTAAGAAGTTCGTTGTCTTCGACGGCGGCTTCGGCTCGCAGCTTCAGGCGAGAGGTGTTCCCGCCGGAACTAACAGCGGCGAGATCAACATCGACCGTGCGGACCTTGTTAAGGCCATACACAAGGACTACATCGATGCGGGATCGAATGTTATCGTAACGAATACCTTCGGAGCGGACAGTTTCCACATCACGGACCCTGCCGAACTTAAGGCGCAGATAGAAGCGGCATGTAAGAATGCCCGCGAAGCCGTCGAGGAATCCGGAAAGGAAGCATATGTCTTCTATGACATGGCTCCGACGGGAAAACTTCTTAAGCCGTTAGGTGACTTGGACTTCGAGGATGCCGTTGATATCTTTAAGGAGCAGGTGCTGTTAGCAAGAGATCTCGTCGACGGTTTCATCATCGAGACCATGACCGATCTTCATGAAGTAAAAGCAGCCATGCTCGCGATAAAGGAAAACACCGATAAGCCTTTGTTCTGTTCGGTCACATTCCAGGAGAACGGCAACATGTTAACGGGAGCTTCTCCCGAGCAGGCCGTCGCTCTCATCGAAGGACTCGGAGCCGACCTTGTTGCGGTCAACTGTTCGTTAGGTCCCGCGGAACTTGAGCCGGTTATCATGCGCATGTTAAAGTGTGCGCGCATCCCCATGATGGTACAGCCGAATGCCGGTCTTCCCAAGTTCAGGAACGGTGAGACTTATTACGACGTAACCGCGGATGAATTCTCTGATTACATAAGGAAGTTTGCCGAAGCGGGCATATCCGGCTTCGGCGGGTGCTGCGGCACGACTCCCGAGCACATACGGTTGTCCTGTGAGAAGACGAAGGATCTTAAAGTCAATTTCAGTCCCGCTCCCGAGGTGACGCGCGTATGCGGAACCACGACTTTGGTTGAGTTTAGAAACAGGGTCATAAGGTGCGGCGAGAGACTTAACCCGACGGGTAAGAAGAAAATGAAAGAGGCTCTCATCGAGGGACGCATCTACGATATCGTCGACGAAGGCATTGCCCAGGTTGAGGCAGGCGCTGACGTTCTCGATGTTAATGTCGGTGTTCCGGGCATTGATGAGACAGCCGTAATGACAGAACTTATCACCAGTCTTCAGGAAGTCATCGACCTTCCTTTGCAGATCGACAGCTCGAATCCCGAGACTCTCGAGAAGGCATGCCGTATCTATAACGGACTTCCCCTTATCAATTCCGTTAACGGGAAGCAGGAAGTCATGGACGCGGTTTTTCCGATAGTAAAGAAGTACGGCGGTACCGTATTGGGCCTTTGCATTGATGAAGACGGCATCCCACCCACGGCAGAGCAAAGATTTGCCATCGCCGAGAGGATAGTCGCAGAAGCCGCGAAATACGGGATCTCAAGAAAGAGAATAGTAATAGACTCTCTCGTCCTTACGGCAAGCGCTCAGCAGAAGGAAGTGATCGAGACCGTCAAGTGCGTAGGATATGTAACAGAAAGATTAGGATGCGCTACGTGCCTCGGTCTTTCCAACGTATCGTTCGGTCTTCCCAACAGACCTCTCATAAACCGCACATTCCTTGTCATGGCAATGTATGCGGGACTTAAGCTTCCTATCCTTAATCCTATGGATAAGGAACTGATGGGTGCCATCGATGCATTCGAGGTGTTGAATGCATCTGATGAGAATGCCGAAGACTACATCATGCGTCACACTAACGATGTAGTTGCCAAACCCGGTGCCGTACAGGCTCAGGCGGCAGATGCAGCAGCTGCTTCGGCTGACCCCGAGATGGAGGGAAAGTCAGCTTTGTTCAAGGCTATCGTAAAGGGACAGAAGCACCAGGCTGTAGATGCCATCAAGGGCATGAGTGATGTTGAGCCTTTAACCATCGTTTCCGAGCATCTTATCCCTGCGCTTGATAAGGTCGGAAGAGATTACGATAAGGGTATCATCTTCCTGCCGCAGCTCATGGTATCGGCGGAGACGAGCAAGCTTGTTTTCGACGAGATAAAGGATAAGCTCGTGTCGTCTGACGGAGGCTCCTCCAAGGGCCCCGTTATCATCGCGACGGTGCAGAACGACGTCCACGATATCGGCAAGAACATCGTCAAGGTCGTGCTACAAAGCTACGGCTTCGAGGTGATCGACTTAGGCAAGGATGTTCCTCCCGAGGTTGTCTGCGATGCCTGCGAAAAGTATAAGCCCATAGGTGTCGGCCTCTCGGCCCTCATGACTACTACCGTGGTGTCGATGGAGAACACGATAAAGGAAATGAAGGACAGGGGCATTACGGTTCCGGTCTTCTGCGGCGGTGCGGTTGTTACCGATGATGTCGTAAGCAAGATCGGCGGCGATTACTACGCGGCTGATGCCATGGAGTCCGTCCGCATCTGTGAGCTCCTTCAGGAAAAGAAAGAGAAT
>JAGDCV010000121.1 GCA_017958365.1 Clostridiales bacterium | reverse complement strand
TATATCCTTACCACATCAGGATTCATGTTTCTTTTTCTGAAGTAATCATTGATCTTATGGTAATCTCCACCGAGCATTATGTTGCCTCCGGAGAAGATGGTCCTGATGCCGCGGAAGACACTAAGATTGACATTCCTGTTCTCTACCAAAGCGGTGAGGATCCTCGGATACCCGAGAAGAACGTCAGGCTTAAAATAGTTTAATGCGGCATGCGGAACCTGATACGGAATCTGGTTATATATGATGACCGTGTGACCGCACATAAGAGCCGTATGAAGACCGAAGCAAAGGCCGAATGTGAATGCGAGCCTTATGAAAGAATAGATCCTCACGGGTTCCTTACCGTAAAGGAAACCACTGATCTTTGCTTCTTCGTTGATTGCACGTGAAGAAAGATCAACTACATTGGAAGAACCTGCCGCCGATCCGTTAAGGAAGAATACAGCCGTGTCATCAGGACTCCCCACAGCCTCAACGGGCGGGACTTCATCGCCTGCGATATCGGACCAGAACAGCAGCTCCTTGTTAAGTTCTTTTCTTTGTGCCGCGATGTCGATCTTATCAAGAGACTTAAGTCTCCAGAAGCACACATTGAATCTGTCCTGAATCTTAACAAAGTCGCCGTATCTTCCGAGTATTATCTTATCGATGCCCGTATTGGGAATGACCTCCCTGAAACGCATGAAAGCATCAACTGACAGCAATGCAAGTTTGACACCTAGTCTGTTCGTTTCCTTCGCGAACTCAGATCTTGCCAGGTTGCCGGGAACGAATACAGCTCTTGCGCCGATCTTGTTTACTGCATAGAAGATGATGACCTGATATGGTGTTCCCGAACAGGACATGAGAACAACGTCTCCCTGAGACACACCCTGCTTTGCAAGTCTTGATGCGCAGTCGTCAACATAAGTGAGCATCATCTTATATGTGATCTTGTTGCTGAAATACTCATAAGCGATCCTGTCGGAATACTTTCCGACAGCATCCGTCAAAGCCCCGTACAGAGTCTTTGATGTGTCGATCTCGGGCGTAAATACACTACTGCCGTAGTATCTTGTCCACTTAGTTTCCAATATCCTGTCCCTTTAATTAAGTTAAAAACAATAACATTATAATACAGCATCAAAAAAGCCCCGTGGGGTTTTTATCAAAACTTATATAAGTCTTAATAAAATCCCACGGGGGTTAATGGCGGCTGATTTATGTGACGGATCAGACTCCGAAGAGAAGTTCTCCGTAAGTAGGCATCGGCCAGTAAGCTGCATCCGTAGCTGCCTCGAGAGCATCTACTTCGCTTCTTAAGCTCTCCATGTCAGGGATGATAACATCCTTGATGTTGTCGGCACGCTTCTCGAAGTCTTCGATCTTCTCGCTGTCTGCGATGTCTGCCTTAAGCTTGTTCAATGCGCTGTATGCATTTGTAAGACCGTCTGCAAGCTCGCTTAAAGTCTCCTTTTCGAATACGGAGCTTGCACCTGCGCTCTCAAGTGTGTTAACGCTGTCTGCAAGAACGGAAGCATATGAGCTTACTGCAGGCAGGATATCCTGCTTTGCCATGTCGACCATGGTGAGGGCCTCGATGTGCAAAAGCTTACAGTACTTCTCAAGACCGATCTCCTTACGTGATGCAAGCTCTGTCTCTGAGTAAACGCCGTGTGAAGTAAACAGCTTAACGTTCTTCTCATCGAGGAAGTGCTTGAATGCATCGGGTGTTGTGCGGGAGTTCGACAGACCTCTGCTCTTTGCCTCTTCTACCCATGAGTCATCGTAACCGTTGCCGTTGAACAGGATCCTCTTGTGAGCCTTGATGTCGTTCTGGATAAGGTCGTGAAGATCATTTGTGAAGTCGGAGCTTCCCTCGAGCTTATCTGCATACTCCTTAAGGATCTCTGCAACTGCCGTGTTAAGAACGGTATTGGGATAAGCGATGTTTGTTGAAGAACCGAGCATTCTGAACTCGAACTTGTTACCCGTGAACGCGAACGGTGACGTTCTGTTACGGTCTGTCGTATCCTTCGGCAAAGGAGGAAGAACGTCAACACCGATCTTCAACGTCTCCTTGTTAGTTCCGTCGTAAGGAAGGTCATTCTCAACAGCATCGAGAACAGCCTGCAGATCGGAACCCAGGAATACGGAGATGATTGCCGGAGGCGCCTCGTTTGCACCGAGTCTGTGATCGTTACCTGCAGAAGCAACGGAGATCCTCAGGAAGTCCTGGTACTCATCTACGGCTCTAATTACTGCGGTAAGAAGGAGCAGGAACTGAGCATTCTCATAAGGTGTGTCACCGGGCTCGAGGAGGTTAACTCCCGTGTTGGTCGACAGGGACCAGTTGTTGTGCTTACCGGAACCGTTAACACCGTCAAAGGGCTTCTCGTGAAGCAGGCACTCGAGACCGTGCTTCTTTGCAACCTTCTTCATGACCTCCATCGTAAGCTGGTTGTGGTCGGTTGCGATATTTGTTGTAGTAAAGATAGGAGCAAGCTCGTGCTGTGAAGGAGCAACTTCGTTATGCTCTGTAGTAGCGAAGATGCCGAGCTTCCAGAGCTCATCGTTAAGGTCTTTCATGAAAGCCTGTACTCTGGGCTTGATGGCACCGAAGTAGTGATCCTCCATCTCCTGACCCTTCGGAGGAAGCTTACCGAACAACGTTCTTCCCGTGTAGATAAGATCCTTTCTCTTCTTATATCCTTCAGCATCAACAAGGAAGTACTCCTGCTCGGGACCTACCGTAGTCTTAACTCCGGTAACATCCTCATTTCCGAAAAGCTTCAACACACGAAGTGCCTGCTTGTTCAAAGCCTCCATGGAGCGCAGCAAAGGTGTCTTCTTATCAAGAGCCTCACCGCCGTATGAACAGAATGCAGTCGGGATGCAAAGTACGCCTTCCTTGATGAATGCGAATGATGTGGGATCCCATGCCGTATATCCTCTTGCTTCGAATGTTGCACGAAGTCCGCCGGACGGGAATGAAGATGCATCAGGCTCACCCTGTGTAAGCTCCTTGCCGGTAAGACGTAAAATGACCTGACCGTCATCAGTGGGGCTTATAAAACTGTCATGCTTCTCAGCTGTAATTCCTGTCATAGGCTGGAACCAGTGAGTGAAGTGTGTGCATCCCTTCTCTACTGCCCAATCCTTCATCGCATTAGCGACTACTGATGCAGCTTCGGATGACAGGGGCTGATCATCATCAATCGCCTTCATCACTTCCTTAAACACTTCCTTCGGAAGTCGTGCCTTCATGACTTTTACGTTGAATACATTCTCTCCAAAAATCTCGGCAGTGCATTTCATATTGTGCTTCCTCCTTCATGCCGTTACGGTTAACAAAAAACGACAAAGGCGCCAAGGAACTTAATCCTCGGCGCCTTTGCCGTTTGCGTTTTATGAGCAAAGGATATTCCTAGTTTTCTGATTTGTCAACAGGTAAATTGACAACACCAATGACAAGTGTTAAATTTTTTTCAATGAACAATGGCGTTCATCAGATGGCGGGACTATACAAGGAGGGTTTGCCATCAGATGAACGTCTTTTTATTTATATAATCGAATACGGAGGACCCCTATCATGGATCTGACTAACGAGGAATTCTTGCAGTATGTAAATGAAGAAGACATTAAGTTCATCCGTCTTGCATTCTGTGATGTTTATGGCAATACGAAGAACGTCTCGGTAATGCCTAACATGATCGATGAGATACAGAACAAAGGCATGTCGATCGATCCCCAGTTCTTACCCGGATTGAAAGATACTGACAGCGGTTACTCTTTCCTTCACCCTGATATAAACACAACAAAACTTCTTCCCTGGAGGCCTGAGCACGGCAAGGTCATAAGAATGATCTGCGGCTTAAGCGACAAGGACGGAAACTCTTCTCCTCTTGATACGAGAAAGGTATTGCAGGATGCGATAGACAAGGCGGCATCAAAGGGTGTTACCTTCCGCTTCGGAAGCCGTATGGAGTTCTACCTCACGAAGCTTGACGAGGACGGCAATCCTACTGACAAGCCTTTCGACAATGCGGGGTACATGGACATTGCTCCTCTTGATAAGGGAGAGAACGTAAGACGCGAGATCTGCCTTACGCTCGAGAGGATGGGTATCAATCCCATAGGCTCCTACCACGGCGGCGGCCCCGGACAAAACGAGATCGACTTCACAAGCGCGGACCCGCTTACGGCTGCTGATAACGTTGAAACTTTCAGAATGGTCGTTAAGACGATCGCGGCAAGAAACGGTCTTTATGCCGACTTCTCACCTAAGCCTTTGGCAGGAAAGCCCGGTAACGGATTCCACGTAAACGTCAGAGCATCAAAGGAAGGAAGCGACAACTGCGCCCTTCTTAAAAACTCCATAGCGGGCATCCTCGAACACACATACGATTCGACTGTTTTCTATAACCCTTCCGATGCATCTTACAAGAGGCTCGGAAAGGATGATGCACCTTTGTCCATCTCATGGATGAAGGAAGGCGCAGGCAAGATCATCAAGATCCCTGCCACAAGCGGGAATCCTTACTTACAGATGTGCTCACCTGACTCGGAGGCTAACCCCTACCTTGTTAATGCACTTCTCATCCACTCCTGTCTCGACGGAATCGAGAGGAACCTGGATCCTGAGGATTACACCAAGAAGAAGTCGTTCCCCGAGAACCGTCGTGAAGCGGGAAACATTGCAAAGGAAAGTGAATTCATCAGAAGTGTTCTGAACGAGAGCATCATCGAAGCATACTGCAGGTAAAAGATGGCGGGAGAAGCAAAATATTCTGTTCTCATAGTCTCATCGGGGGAGAAGTTTACGTCTGCCCTTAAGGGAGTACTGCCTGAATACACCTACTACCCGGTAGTCGTACTTACGAGCATCGCTGCTGCGAGGCGTGAGATCCTCGAGCGCGAATACGATCTTATCATCGTGAATGCTCCCGTTCCGGATGAGTTCGGAGTGAACTTCCTTCTCGACGCTTCGGAGAATACATCATCAGGTCTTCTGCTCTTTGTTCCGGGAGACGTCTACGATGAGATATCCGCCAAGACGGAGGACCTCGGAATACTTACGATAAGTAAGCCCGTTACGGCAGCCATCGTTAAGCAGTCGCTGGGACTTCTTTGTGCGACAAGGGCGAAGCTTCATAAGCTTGAGAAGAAGACGCAGTCATTCGAGGAGAAGATAGAAGAGATCAAACTCATTAACAGGGCTAAGTGGATGCTCATCGACAACATGGAGATCGACGAGCCTTCGGCCCACAGATACATCGAGAAGATGGCAATGGATATGCGCAAGTCCAAACGCGAGGTTGCGGAGAAACTAATAAAGGAACTGTCGGGATCGGCGGGTTGAAAGGAAGGGTGATATGACAATGACGAAGTTTATTTTTGTTACCGGAGGTGTTGTCTCGGGACTCGGAAAAGGAATCACGGCAGCTTCGATCGGAAGACTTCTCAAGATGAGAGGACTTAAGGTAGCCTCCCAGAAACTTGATCCCTATGTTAATGTTGATCCCGGTACGATGAGTCCTTACCAGCACGGTGAAGTATATGTCACGGAGGATGGTGCGGAGACCGACCTTGACCTTGGCCATTACGAGAGGTTCATAGATGAGGATCTTAACAAGTACTCCAACCTCACAACGGGAAAGGTATACTCGAATGTCATCAACAAGGAGCGTAAGGGTGAATACTTAGGCTCGACGGTTCAGATCATCCCGCATATCACCGATGAGATCAAAAGATTCATCTATAACGTAGGTAAGAAGACCGATGCCGATGTCGTTATAACGGAGATCGGAGGCACCATCGGAGACATCGAGGGACAGCCTTTCATCGAGGCGATAAGACAGGTAGGTCTTGAAGCAGGTCCCGGTAATGCACTTTATATCCATGTCACGCTTCTGCCGTATCTGAAGGCTTCCGGCGAGCACAAGTCAAAGCCGACACAGCACTCCGTTAAGGAACTTCAGGGAATGGGTGTATCTCCCGACATCATCGTTTTAAGAACCGATGAACCCATCGAGGACAAGGGCATCTTAAGGAAGATCGCCAACTTCTGTAATGTTTCAGATGACTGCGTAATCGAGAACAGAACTTTGCCTAATCTTTACGAAGCACCCATCATGCTCGAGAAGTCCAATATCTCTTCCATCGTCTGCCGCGAACTTCACTTGAGAACGAAGCCGATCGATCTTAGTGAATGGCAGAACATGATAGACCTTATCCATAACAGAAACACGAAGACCACAATCGGACTCGTCGGCAAATACGTACAGCTTCACGACGCTTATCTTTCAGTTGCCGAAGCTCTTGCACACGCAGGATATTTCCACGGCACCAAGGTCGAGATAAAGTGGATCGACTCCGAGCAGATCAATGCAAAGAATGTCGATCAGGTCCTCGACGGATTAAGCGGAATATTGGTTCCCGGCGGCTTCGGAAAGAGAGGCATCGAGGGCATGATACTTGCATGTAAGTATGCAAGGGAACATGATCTCCCTTATCTTGGCATCTGTCTCGGCATGCAGATCTCGGTCATCGAAGCAGCAAGAAATCTTGCGGGACTTAAGGATGCGAACTCGGGTGAGTTTGATCCCGATACAAAGAACAAGGTCATTGACTTCATGCCGGGCCAAAGCGACGAGATATCAAAAGGCGGAACATTAAGACTCGGTTCTTATCCTTGCAACATCAAGCCTGAGACAAAGATGGCTGAGTGTTATAAGTCTACATCCATCAACGAGAGACACCGCCACAGATATGAATTTAATAACGAATACAGGGAAGCTCTCGAGAAGGCAGGTCTCGTCTTAAGCGGCAGTTCGCCTGACGGAAAGCTCATCGAGACTGTAGAATACGAAGGAAGAGATTTCTTCGTCGGCGTACAGTTCCATCCGGAATTCAAGAGCCGTCCGAACCGCCCTCATCCTTTGTTCCTGGGATTCGTAGGTGCAGCAAAAAAGAAAGGATCCATTCCTTATGAGAATCAAGATCAATAATAACTTCAGAAACATCAAGGAGAGCTATCTGTTCTCCGACATCGCTTCAAGGGTAAAGGCATATGAAGCTTCTAACCCTGACGCGAAGATAATAAGGATGGGTATAGGAGACGTCACTCTCCCGCTGCCTCAGCCTGTTGTAACGGCGCTTGTTAAGGCATCAAATGAGATGGGCGTAAAGGAATCTTTCCGCGGCTATCCGCCCGAGTACGGATACGATTTCCTAAGGGACAGCATCTCGACTCATTATGCGGTTTTGGGTGTCTCGGTAGATCCTTCTTCCATCTTTGTTTCTGACGGAGCCAAGAGCGACCTTGGCAACATCGTGGATATCTTAGGCGACAACAGGATCGTTATCCCTGACCCGGTATATCCCGTGTATGTCGACTCGAATCTCATGAGCGGTCACGACATCATCTTCATCAACGGCAACCGCGATAACGGATTCCTCCCTTCCCCTTCCGAACTTATCGAGAAGGATATCGAAGGCGCCATCATCTACCTTTGTTCCCCGAACAACCCGACAGGCGCCGCTTACGATAAGGAGGGCCTTACCGAATGGGTGGACTTTGCAGTTAAGTCAGGAAGTCTTATCATCTACGACTCGGCTTACGAAGCGTTCATAAGTGACGACAACGTACCTCACACGATCTACGAGATCCCCGAAGCATACGAATGCGCCATCGAGATCTGCTCTTTCTCGAAGTTCGCAGGATTCACCGGTCTTCGCTGCGGCTGGACTGTAATCCCCTCTTCCATCAAAGCAGGCGGAACCGAGCTTGCCGCACTTTGGAAGAGACGCCAGGCAACGAAGTTCAACGGCGTATCTTATCCTGTTCAGAGAGCGGCAGAAGCTTCACTCACGGACGAGGGCATCAAGGCTCTTAATGCAAACATCGAATACTACAAGAAGAACGCAAGTCTGATAGCAGACCTTCTTGACTCGAAGTCCATCTTCTATACCGGAGGAAAGAACTCACCTTACATCTGGCTTGAGTGTCCGGGCGGACAAAGCAGCTGGGACTTCTTCGACAAGTTGTTGAACGAGGCACAGATAGTGGGAACTCCCGGCGAAGGCTTCGGCAAAGGCGGCGAAGGTTACTTCCGCCTGACAGCCTTCGGTTCTTACGAGGCAACACTGGAAGCGGTTAAGCGAATCTCAAATATACTCGAATAAAGGAACTATCAGTGCGATAAGCTATTAGAAGAATGTATTTACCAATTTCTTATCATTGGTCTATGGTGATTCCATATAGTTTTCTGCGGAAGTATTATGTATCCTGATTTCTGAATCATG
>JAGDCV010000120.1 GCA_017958365.1 Clostridiales bacterium | reverse complement strand
CACTTGCCCTAAGATCTCGTAGTAGAATGTAACTACGAGATCTTTTGCTTTATAAGCGGGAGGAGGTTCGTTATGAAACTTCTGAATCTGACATGTCCGAACTGCGGCTCGAAGCTTACCGTTGATAAGGAAGCAGGCGAGTGTCACTGCGACAGCTGCGGCGGATCTTTTCTCCTTGATGATGATGCTCAGCACGTGAAATACGATAACGCCGAAGAGGCGGGATATGAGTTCGAGAAAGGCCGCCAGAAGGCGATGCGCGAGAGTGCGCCGCGCGTGCAGTACCAAAGCGTTCCGAAGAAGAAGAAACTTCCGCTGTGGGTCTGGGTGCTTCTGTGGGTCTTGTTCTTCCCGTTCACGGCGATCTATGTTATCTACAAGAGCAACCTTCCCGAGAAGGTGAAGGCCGTGCTCATCATCGCGGTGGCGCTGCTGTGCCTTTACTCTGTTATAAGAAGTTTCGCGACTTGACCAAAATGGTGGAAATCCGCACGGAAGAAGGGTAACAAAGGCTCAATACTGCAACATTAATAATATAATGTGAATGTATGTTGTTGGGCAGATCCGGAAGAAGGAATAGGGATAAGATGTTTCACGAGTATTGCACCAAGTGCGAGGCCGACCTTACCATGCAGAAAGGCTACAGTAATGACGTGCCTTACTGGATCTGCAAGGGCTGCGGCCAGATGCTTATAAATCCCGATGTTGAGACTGAAGATGACGTCGCGTGGATCTGCGACGGCTGCGGCAACATGCTTAACGTGCAGCCGGGTTTCAAGGAGAATGACGGCTCATTCAAATGCCTTTGCTGCGGCTTCGTAAATGCCATCGACGAGAAGAATCTTTACGACTCGGAGGACGAGTATCAGTCGGACCTCATGAACCCGTACCGCGGGCTTACAGACGAGGAAGTGCTGAGGCTGTCGTCCTACCGTGAGGAGCATAATCTTGATGACCGCGCCGACATCGCCGTCGTTACTTCGCCCGAGACGGGAACGCGCTACGTAAGGAAGTTCCTGACGACATTCGATAAAGACATCTACACCTACCTTAAGGACCATCCGGTCGCGCACATGCCGCGAATCGTCGAGCTTGCGCAGAGCAAGAACTGTCTCATCGTCATTGAGGAGTACATCGAGGGCAGGACCGTGCAGGATGTGATCGATGAGGGAGGATTTTCGAGCGGGGAGGCGCTCTCGATCGCGCTTGACGTGTGCGCGGTGCTTCGCGACCTTCACGGCTTGCCGACACCCATAGTGCACAGGGACATCAAGCCCTCGAACATCCTGATCACGCCCGCGGGTGTTACCTACCTTCTCGACATGGACGCGGCCAAGTGGTACGACAGGGCGAAAAGCAACGACACCCGGTACATCGGCACGTGGGAATACGCGGCACCGGAGCAGGCGGGGTTCGGGCTCAAGGCGTCCTCGGTGAAGACCGATATCTACGCGATGGGGATCCTCATTAACGTGATGCTCACGGGGAAGATCCCGAAGGAGTGCAAGGCGCCGGAGCCGTACTGGAAGGTGATAAGCAACTGCATCAGCCTCGACGCGGACGCAAGATACGATGTCAACGAGCTGATGGGGGCGCTTGAGGAATTGAGGGGGAAGGATTGATGTTTATGAAAGACACGGGTGAATTAGACAAGAAGCTTTTGAACACGACGCCGGATAAGATAGGCGATTACCTGAAGGAAAACGATAAGTTCCTGGCAGACGGGGACAAGTCTTTTTACTACTACTTCAAGGACGTCGTCGATGCCAAAAACATGCGCCTTAAGGATATATATGCGGCGGCGGGTGTCTCGGAGTCGTACGGAAGCAAGATCGTCACCATGGAAAAGCACACGAAGAACAGGGATCTCATTATTAAGTTGTGTGTAGTCGCGCACTTCGGGCTCGGCGAGATCAACAGGGCGCTCAAGCTTTACGGGTTTAATGAGCTGTACTCGAAGAACCCCAAGGACGCGTGCCTCATAGTCGCGATCAACAACAGGATATTCGAGTTAAGTAAGATAGATGAGCTTCTGGCGGGGCAGGGCCTCGAAGGGCTCTCGGGAAGTGAGTAAATAATAGGACAAACAGGCTGATATTATCGAATCACTACATTTAAGGGGGTAGATTTATGGGTGATGTTTACGAGTTTGATGTGGGCGATTTTTACAACGGAGGCATGAGAAATCTTTACGGCCTGATCGCCTTCATTACAGCGGATCTTAAGGATCGCGGGATTGAGAATGATGACATCGACGGGATCATCGAGGCCATTCTCCAGATAAAGATCGGGCACGACAGCGTATGGGAAGAACCGGTCAAGGAATTGCTGGATGATGCCGGGGAGAGGGCCGAGTCAGACTCCGCAGAGGACCTCCGCAGATCGATCAAGGAGTGTTTGAAGGAGGATGACGAAGAAGACGAAGAGTAGTGTGATATCATAAGGGCATGGAATAGATAGGAGGGATTGATTATGTTGACATTGTTATTTTGTGTTGCGCTGATTTATGTGGCGGTCACTTTGCTCGTATGGGGCATTAAGGCCGCATGGGGGATCGCGAAGCTGGTCGCATTCCTGGTGTTGCTTCCGATCATCGTTATCTGGCTTGCCGTGTCAGGTCTTATCCTGATAGCTCTCGGAGTGCTTATCCTGGCAGCTGTCTTTACCACGATCGGCGTGCTTTTGGGAGTGTGAGGAATATTCAGGCATATCCGTCCGTTAGTGTATAATCATTGATGGGGGAACTATAATCGCATAGTATCTGCGGAGGTTGGCATGAATATTCCTGATAAGTGGAAATTTACTGTTGAACGACACAGGTTCATCATCATAATTGCAATCATTGTTTTGTTGCTGGTAATCATCATTACCTCTTTTGTCATGTGCGGAGGAATGGATAAGATCCACGACTCGAGCGCGCGTGATGACGGTGATTTTGTTCCTGCCGGTTCTTTGGCAGAGGGATTGGTTTCTGATGTCGACGATATCGCAGATGCGGTAGTCGGTACGGAAGCGTCGGTTGTTGTTGATAACACGACCAGCATCGAAGACATAGTGGCGATAAGTGAGCTTCAGACTCTAAGATACGACTATAATGCGATCTGCCGTGTTTACGAAGATGACGGCGTGACTCCCAGGTATTATGTTGCTTACGAAGGCACTGTAGTACTGGGTGTTAACCTTGCAGATCTTGCGATAGATTACGGCGACCACGATAATCCTGTAATTACAATAACGATACCTGCCGTTGAGATACAGTCTTATAGTGTTGATGCGGGTACGATGGAGTTTATTTTCGAGGATGTGTCCTACAATAATTCGCAGGCAATGATCGAGGCGCACCCGTTGTGTGAGCAGGATCTTCTTGCCAAGGCGAGTGAGGATGAGTCGATGTTCGAGATCGCGCGCATCAATACGGAGGCGCAGGTCAGGGCGTTGACGGAGCCTTTGGTGGAGCAGTTCTATCCGGATTACGACTTTGTTATTGAGTGGGAGGAGCAGTGATATGAATAAGAGATTATTGGCATTGCTTCTTACGGGTTCCATGGTGCTCGCCGCGTCTTGTGGTGATGACAAGGCAGCTGAGGAGAAGGTCGCGTCAACTGCTGCCGAGACATTTGTTGTTCAGACGATGCCGGTTCCCGCGGTGGAGTCGTTTGTTGCCACCGAGTCGATGCAGCCTGATATCGTT
>JAGDCV010000119.1 GCA_017958365.1 Clostridiales bacterium | reverse complement strand
CAACATGCCGCTCGTCTTCGTAAGCCTTCTCGTTACAGTGCTGTGCACAGTCTACTTCGTAAGCAAGGCCTTCGCGCCGCGTGAGAAGAAGTTCTATGCCGTCGCATTCATCCTGATCTATGCGTCGCTCAGCATCAACTTTATCGATGTCGCATGGCAGGTCTTCGACAGCCCGAACTGGTTCTGGCATAGAGAAGCTTTTGTATTCATCACGCTCTTCCTCACGGTGGCTTATAAGGCATTCGAGAACATAAAGAAGATCCCTAATTCCGAGATCCTTAAGGCTGCAGGCGTGCTTGCAGTTCTGCTCCTTCTGGCGCAGAGCTTCGGCGAGATGAAGGGCCACGGTGACCTGTTTATCTTTAATGCGGTCATCATCGCAGTCATCACGCTCATCCTTATTGGTCTCAAGAAAGAAGACTGGAGCGGCCAGGTTAAGGATATGGGTAAGATCCTGCCCGTACTGCTTGCAGTATTTACGATCTACGAGTCAGCATTCTTAGCTCCGATGGTATCCTCCGGAACTTCCACTTTGTCGGTATTCAACACTGAAGGCGAGTCGTTTGTTAACGCGATGCTCTCGATCGAAGACTGCGCGAATGCATCTAACATCATGGGCAACGGATTCAGAAGTGAATACGATAACTTAAAGACTGTAGATGATATCGAAGTCGGCGGCGCTTCACAGTACGCGGGCTACAGAGGCATCACTATCTTTAATTCGAATTCTAATAAGGCAATCGACCGCTTCATGAAGCAGCTCGGATACTCAGTTAACTACAATTACTTCGCTGCAGGTCATTCCTACTCAGCTCCTGCGACGGATGCTTTCTTCTCTATAGGCTCACTTTACATGACGAACCCTGACTACACGGGTGCAGAGCTTATCGCAAGTGACGACAACCTCTCGTTCTATGCGAACAGGACTGTTCTACCCATTGTTTTCACGGCGAACGCTTCTGCAAGAGACTTCGATTTCTATTCTCTCGAGAGTGAAGTGAACGACAAGAACTACTTTGCTTTCCAGAATGACTGGTATGCTTCGCTTTTCGCAAGCTTCGGGGACGACTTCTTCGTGCCTGTAAGTGACGGCGCTGTAGAAGAGCAGCTTCTTAACGGCTCCGTTATCAACATCGGCGATTACCGCGCAGACGACCAGTTCGCAGAAGAGGACGTCTCGGTGAGCACAGACGACGAGTCGGACGAGGCTTTCGATCCCGATGAACTCGGCCTCGAGGTCACATCTGATTACTACGACACTCAGCTTGATGTCTACAGGCTTAACAAGAGCCTGCCTATCATCCTGAACTACGAAGTCACAGTCGACCGCGCTGACGAGCTTTACGTCAACATAAGCGTTCCGAGAACGAACTCGGGCTGCGAGGTCTACCTTAACGGCTACCTGATCGACACTTATTCCGCGGGCACGTTCTATTCCACGATACTAAGACTCGGATTCTTCGAGCCCGGGGAGACCGTTCAGCTTTCTATCCTTGCTGACCACGACAAGTTTACTTATCTTTCCGTGAACTTCGCGTACTTCGATGCGGCAAGCTTCGAGGCGCAGTTTGAAGGCGTTCCCACAGATAATACGGTCATCAGTGAGGCAGAAGACGGCTATATCAGCTTCTCCGCGGATGTCGAGGTGGGGCAGATGATCCTCACGTCTATCCCTTATGAAGAGGGCTGGACAGCTACTGTTGACGGCCAGGAAGTGGAGATCAAGCCCTACCAGAACGCTCTTATCAGCCTTGATGCGGCTCCCGGCCACCACGATGTTACTCTGCAGTACACGCCCCCGGGACTTAAGGGCGGCGCGATCCTCACGATAGTAGGAATTATCGGCCTTATCGGCGTATCTGTAGTCGAGCGCAAAAATAAAAGATAATTTAATGCAATTTAAGCTATAATATCCCCAGCAAATATCCTTTGGGGAGGAATCTATTAATGAGTGCAGCTGATATCTTTAAGATCTGGAGCACGGATCCTTATTTTGACGAGACTACAAGAAATGAACTTCTCGCTATCGCTAACGACAACACTGAGATCGAGGACAGATTCTACAAGGATCTCGAGTTCGGTACAGGCGGACTTCGCGGCGTAATCGGCGCAGGAACCAACAGAATCAATGTTTATACAGTAGGCAAGGCTTCCGCAGGCCTTTCTGACTACATCGTAAGCAACGGTGAAGAGGCAAAGAAGAGAGGCGTAGTTATCTGCCACGACTCAAGACACTTCAGCCCCGAGTTCGCACAGGTTGCAGCTCAGGTCTTCGCTAACGCAGGCATCAAGGTTTACCTTACAGACGAGCTTCGTCCTGTTCCTATGTGTTCATTCGCAGTCCGTTACTTGAATGCATTCGCTGGCGTAATGATCACAGCTTCCCACAACCCTCCGAAATACAACGGCTACAAGGTCTACGGCGAGGACGGCGGTCAGGTAACAGAGGTTGCCGCTGCAGCTATCCTCGAGAACATGGCTAAATACGCTGACGTAAGAACAGTTAACAAGGCTGACTTCAACGAGGCTCTCTCATCCGGTCTCATCCAGCGCATCGGACCTGAGCTCGACATCGCTTATATCGATATGCTTAAGAAGCTCGTTATCGACGAGGAGTCCATCAAGGCCCAGTCTGATATGAGCATCGTTTATACACCTTTGCACGGTTCAGGCAACAAGCCTGTTCGCCGTATCTTGAAGGCTATCGGCATGAACAACATCCACGTTGTTCCCGAGCAGGAGCTTCCTGACGGTGCTTTCCCTACAGTTAAGACACCTAACCCTGAGGACCCTGCAGCTCTTACGATGGGTATCGAGCTTGCTAAGAAGGTCAACGCTTCCTTGGTATTCGGTACAGACCCTGACTCCGACAGACTTGGTATCGCTGCAAGAACAGCTGACGGCGAGGACAAGTGCTTCACAGGTAACCAGGTAGGACTTATGCTCCTCGACTACATCCTCGATTCCAAGAAGAAGCTCGGAACTCTCGAGGACAAGGCATTCGCTTGTACAACGATCGT
>JAGDCV010000118.1 GCA_017958365.1 Clostridiales bacterium | reverse complement strand
GACAGCCTGGCCGTTGAGGTAATTCTCAAGGTTGTCGTGGAAGTCAGCGATCGGGATTCTCTCGTCTGTATCGTTACCTGCAAGGTCAACAGCAGCCAAAGATACGAACATGATCTCGGGATGTGACTCGAGAATAGCTGTGATATCTTCTACTGAGTGCTTTTCAGGCGGGATGATACAAAGTAAATCGGGGTTTACTTTAAAGTCTGTCATGTATAGGTACCGTCCTCAAAATATTTCAATGGAAATTCTAACATAAATTCCCTTATATTTAACTTGTTTTTAAAGTCACAATGTTGCAAAATTTATCACATGCGCAACACTATTTTGGATATATTTAGAATAGATAGCCTTGGTAAAGGCATATTCTCTAAAATATTATTTACACTTTTGCTCCTGCTTAAGTGCTCCGTTTATTTTTTTCCTCTGGGTGACACTAACTTTGATCCCTTCGCGCTGTATATGCAGAATGCGATGGAAGACCCTGAGATACTTATGAATGCAACATTTTCAGATATTCCTTTATCGCTCGGTAATCTGATCTTCCTGGCTCACGCCTCAGTTGCCGATTATCTTGTCATCCTTGGTGGAGTTCTATATTGTGCAGTATATATAAGACAATACAGGAAGGACCATAAGCTTGAAGACCCGGGAGACTCGGGCTATCTTATACCGCCTATGTACCTTAAGCCCGTAAGTGCCGGAGGGTTGCTGTTAAGAATGGTTATTGTTTTCTGCTTTTCGGTAGTGATTTTCCTGCCTGCGGCTTTATTCTTGTTGTATTTATTCCTGATTTTTATTATCATCTTGCCGTATGTGAGCATGTATCCTGCTTGCTATCTGTCGGGGGATTCCGGTTTCTTTGGAAGTTTCATCGAGATGGTGAAGGTCACGAGGGGATATTACCTGGTCAATGCCAGGTTCATGAGCCTTTTGCTCTGTCTTTATTTCCTCGGAGATTGGCTTACTTCGGCCTTGTCGGCCGTGTTACCGACCGTTGCTTATGTGCTCGGACCTGCCTGGGCTGTTATAATTGCTTTGAGCTTTGGCAGATATGTCGGTATGGTATACTGCAGGATGCGCGAAGTCCCCGGAGGCTTCAGACCAAGCAATCACGCTTCATATCGAGGCTGATAATATATTAATCTTTATGGAGGAAAGCTGATAATGGATAACAATGAACTTGCAATCCAAAAGCACACAGAATGGGAAGGAAAGATAGAAGTAATCGCTCGTGCTCCCGTTGGAACAAAGGAGGAGCTCGCTGTTGCATATACACCCGGAGTTGCTGCTCCCTGTCTTGAGATCTCCGATAATGTAGATCTCTCATATAAGTACACAAGAAGATCAAACCTCGTTGCTGTAGTTACAGACGGTACTGCAGTATTGGGCCTGGGTGACATCGGACCTGAGGCAGGTATGCCTGTTATGGAAGGTAAGTGCGCACTGTTCAAGGCTTTCGGTGACGTAGATGCTTTCCCTCTTTGCATCCGTTCCAAGGATGTAGACACGATCGTTGAGACTGTAGCATTGCTTGCAGGTTCATTCGGCGGCGTTAACCTCGAGGATATCTCAGCTCCCCGTTGCTTCGAGATCGAGAAGAAGCTTAAGGAGAGAGAAGACGTTGATATCCCGATCTTCCACGATGACCAGCACGGTACGGCTGTTATCACTCTTGCAGGTATGATCAATGCTTTGAAACTCACAGGCAAGCACATCGATGATATCTCCGTTGTTGTATCCGGTGCAGGTGCTGCAGCTATCGCTATCACAAAGCTCCTCATCTCAAGAGGTCTTAAGGACGTTGTTCTTTGCGACAGAAGAGGTGCTGTTTATAAGGGAAGAGGCCAGAACATGAACCCTGTTAAGAACGAGATCGCTGAGATCACAAACCAGCAGGGCAAGAAGGGTCTTCTCGAGGATGTTATCAAGGGCGCTGACGTATTCATCGGTGTTTCCGCTCCCGGCGTTCTTACAGCTGACATGGTTAAGTCCATGGCTCCTAACCCGATCATCTTCGCATGTGCTAACCCTACACCTGAGATCATGCCCGATGAGGCTCTCGCTGCAGGTGCTGCAGTCGTAGCTACAGGTAGATCCGACTTCCCGAACCAGGTTAACAACGTTCTTGCTTTCCCCGGTATCTTCAGAGGTGCTCTTGATGTCCGTGCTTCTGACATCAACGATGCCATGAAGCTCGCTGCAGCTGATGCTATCGCAGCTTTGGTATCTGATGATGAGCTTAAGCCCGACTACATTCTTCCTGATGCATTCGATCCCCGTGTCGGTAAGGCTGTTGCTGAGGCTGTTTCCAAGGCAGCAAGAGAGTCCGGCGTTGCAAGACTCTGATAATTGCACAGATTATATAATCAGGCGGTCGCTTCGGCGGCCGCTTTTTTATTAAATAAGAAATACAAAAATCTAATTCTTGTGATATTATAGCGGCATGGAAAATTACAAGGTAATGATCATAGGCTGCGGAAGAGTGGCTGCGAAGCATTTGAAAGCTATCGCGAAGAACAGCAGGAGAGTAAGTCTTGCCGCGCTTGTTGATGTATCCGAGGAAGCTGCAAAGAGACTTTCCCCCGATACGCCTTACTACAGTGATTACAAGAAGGCCATTGAAGAGGTTAAGCCTGATATCGTTGCCGTAACCGTCCCGTCAGGGCTTCATTATGAGATTGCAAAGTATGCCATGGAACACGGCTGTAATCTCCTTCTTGAGAAGCCCATGACCATGTCTTCGGGCGAGAGCAGGGATATATACGACATCTCCCAAAAGACCGGTAAGAAGATAGCAATGGGGCATATCTACAGGTATTTCCCAATTGTAGGTCTTGTTCACGATGACATTAAGGACGGTAAGTTCGGTAAAGTAACTCACGGCTCCATCTATGTAAGGTGGGGACACGGTGATGACTACTACGGAAGTGCTGCATGGAGAGGAACATGGAAGTCCGACGGCGGTGCTTTGATGAATCAGACAATACATGCCATCGACCTTCTTGTATGGCTTATGGGGTCAACGCCCGTTGAGGCTGCCTCGATGATCTCCCAAAGGAAGGCAAAGATCGAAGCAGAGGACCTTGGTATGGCTATCCTTAAGATGGATGACGGGTCGTTGGCGTCCATCGAAGGAACCACATGCACGTCCGATAAGGATAAGTGTGCCGAGTTCTCGGTATTCTGCGAGGGCGGAACGGTGTCCATGGGTATAAGAAGCGGCAAGCCGTCGCTTAATATCAGGGATATTAACGGCAAGAAACTTAACGGAAGATACATAAGAAGACAGATCAGGAAGGGCGGATTAGGCTCCCTGTTAGGTGCGCTTAATCCTCACACGGCTATCTACTCTGATCTGATCGAATCTTTGGATACAGGTAAACAGCCCATAGCAGATGCTAAGGCGGGTTACACTTCGGTTGATAATCTCATGGGTATCTATAAGTCTGCGAAGAATAAGACTACGGTCAAGCTTCCGCTTGACGAGGATTTCTCTTCCGTCGATATGACAGGATATTTTGGTGGATAAGATGAGAAGAGCATTAGGTCTTGTATTAAGCATTGCATTGACATTTACGATGTTCTTCGCAGTTTTACCGCAGGGGAATACCGTTTACGCTGATACAGGAGCTATCACAACCTTTGTCACCAGGCTTTATGAGGTCTGTCTGGACAGGGCGCCGGATCAGTCCGGACTTAATAACTGGGTTACCAATCTGTCTTCGGGACAGGTGAGCGGATATGATGCTTCTTCTGCTTTTGTTTTCTCGAATGAGTTTCAGGGAAGAAATCTTGATAATACGGCTTTTGTAACCTGTCTTTACAGAGCGATCCTCGGAAGAGAACCCGATAACAGCGGACTTAACAGCTGGGTAAATTCTCTTAACGGCGGTTCTACGAGACGCGCCGTATTTGACGGCATCATAACCACTAACGAGTGGGTATCGCTTTGCCAGTCTTACGGCATCGCGCCCGGTGTAACGGTAACTTCAAATAACACATCTACATCCGGGGTAGACGGTTTCATTAACAGGCTTTACTCGGGTTTCTTGGGCAGAAATGCCGACAACAGCGGACTTTCGAGCTGGAGAAGCCGCCTTACGGGCGGAAGGATGACGGGTATAAATGCCGCACATTCATTCATGAATTCATCTGAATTCCAGACTAGAGCCTCATCCATGAGCAATTCGCAGCTTGTTACGGTCTTCTATGAGACTTTCCTCGGACGTACTCCCACTTCGGCTGAGGTATCGTCCTACACATCCAGAATGGGCAACAGTTTAAGCACGAATCTTGAGATGCTATTCCTTAATTTTGCCAATTCTGATGAGTTTATAAGCTATTGTACAAACAACGGCATTATTCCCGGCGCGGGTAATGGTGCTTCAATGATATCTGATGCGGAAGTCACGCAGTTTTTCAGTAATTCGGTAATCATCGGAAGCTCGGTAACGGAAGGCTTTAACATGTACTTCAACTCAAGGGGAAGAGGCATCATGGGCGAGCTTAATGTTTGTGCGAGAGTATCGTATTCACTTCTTAATGATGCGGCTTCAAGGACTTCTTATCTGCCCATGTATAACGGTACTCCCATGAGAGCGCGCGATGTAATCAGGAACTCGGGTGCGCAGGCTGCTTTCATCTGCATGGGAACAAACGACATTGCAGGTAATGTCGTTCAAAGATACTGCAACTACTTAGATGACATAAGAAGCGTTAATCCCAATACGATAATCTTCGTTGAAGCATGTACTCCGAGCCGCGACGATCATCCTGCAAACTCTGATATCAGGGCATTGAATGAAGCCATGGAGCAGTACTGCACGGATCACCCCGGTTTCTACTTCATAGATACTTTCACACCCTTTATTGACGGGTCTGGTAGAATGGCTGCAAGATACAGCAGTGACGGTAATGTCCACATGACAATGGCGGGCTACGCCAGATGGTGTGAGGTCCTGTCGGATTACGTAAGAGAATTCATTTATGAACAGAGAATAGCAGGTAACTTCTGAGGTTAAGGGGAGAAGTATCAGTTGGTCTTCAGTTCGATAACTTTCCTCAGTTTGTTTTTGCCGGCCGTCCTGATCCTGGACAGGATATGTCCTAATGTTCGCTTTAAGAATGCGATCTTACTTGTTGCGAGTCTGGTCTTCTACGCATACGGAGAGCCCGTCTATGTGCTTTTGATGATCGCATCATCACTTCTTAACTACATCTGGGCTTTGCTGATATCAAGGTTCCGCGCGAAGAAGCTGTTTCTAACCTGCGCCGTCATTACGAATCTCGGAGCTCTTGTTTTCTTTAAGTATTCGGTCTTTCTTACGACGTGGTTTAATACGTCTTTCAATACTTTGATACCCGTACCGGACGTAACACTTCCGCTTGGCATATCGTTCTTTACGTTCCAGGCGATGAGCTATGTCATTGATGTTTACCGCGGTGACTGCAAGGTTCAGAAGAACTACGGAAGACTTCTTCTTTACATATCGTTTTTCCCGCAGCTTATTGCGGGCCCTATCGTCAAATACCGCGACATTGAAGCAGAGATCTCATCACGCAAGATTACGTCAGAACAGACCGTTTCGGGTATCAGACGCTTCGCCTGCGGCCTTGCGAAAAAAGTATTCATAGCAAACAACGTTGCCGTCATCGCGGATGCTGTTTTTAATGCATCTTCAGCAAGCGTTAACTTGCCTGCAGCATGGATAGGAGCTCTTTCTTACATGCTCCAGATCTACTTTGATTTCTCGGGTTACAGCGACATGGCAATAGGTCTCGGACTCATGTTCGGATTCCACTTTAAGGAGAACTTTGATTACCCTTACATCTCAAGCAGTATCAAAGAATTCTGGAGAAGGTGGCATATATCCTTGTCGACCTGGTTTAAGGAGTATTTGTACATACCCCTGGGTGGAAACAGGAAAGGAAAGATAAGGACTGTCATAAACAAGTTCATCGTCTTCGCCTGCACGGGTATCTGGCACGGTGCCAACTGGACTTTCCTGTTCTGGGGACTGTACCACGGAGCGTTCCTTATGATTGAGGAAGTAATGCCGAAGAAGGATAGGAAGAATGCCTTAATGAAGGCCCTTTCACATGTCTATCTTATCCTCGTTGTTCTGATCGGATTTGTCATGTTCAGATGCGATTCCATAAAGGACTTCGGCATCATGCTTACGAATATGTTTGTCCCTTCGGCTAAGGGGATTGAAGCTTCCATGCTCATAATGTCTGTCCTAACTCCGATCAACTTAACGGCACTTGTTGCGGGTGTTGTATTTGCAACGCCTGTGGCACAGAAACTTAAGAAGAATAAGTATCTTGAGAAAGCCTCATATGCACTTGCCATAATCGCCGTATTATTCGCGCTTATGAGCCTTTCTTCAGGGTCATATAATCCCTTCATTTATTTCAGGTTCTGATATGAGAAAGTACTTACCGACAATCTATTTCATGATATTCCTGGTGCTTCTTGCCCTGCCTTCTGCAGGGATGCTTATCAAGGGACCTTCCGAGTCTGAGACGGGAGAGGAGCTTGTTATGCCCTCGATCAGAACAGAAGAAGGATGGAATCTTAATTATCTGTCGGATCTGGGCAATGTATTCGAGGAAAGATTTGCTTTCAGGCAGGAACTCGTAAGTGCATATTCTGTCATATCCGAGAAACTCTTCATGACTTCCACCACTAACGGAGTCATCGCAGGCGAAGAAGGCTGGCTTTACTATTACGACACACTTGCTGATTTCCAAAGGACAAACATCCTTACGGGAAGACAGCTTCATAATGCCGCGAGAAACCTCCGGCTGACTTCTGAGTACTGCGCGAACAACGGCATTGATTTCCTGTTTGTCATAGCTCCCAACAAGAATACTTTGTATCCTGAATATATGCCTTATTACTATGTTCAGGGACAGGGGCCTTCAAACAGGGAACTTCTGTCCGACTTGCTTTACGGTTCCGGGATTAACTATACAGACTTCGGTAATTACGATAATCTCACGGACCCGGATGCGATCTACTATTTCAGAAGGGATTCACACTGGAATAATACCGGCGCCGCCATAGTGTCCGATTCAATCCTCTCGTCACTTGGCGTTACTCATCACGATTATCTTTCCGATGAGTTTACGGGTGAGCAGATACACGAAGGTGATCTTGACAGGATGATGCATCCTTCTAATGTCGTGCCCGAGACAGATACGATCTTCGCATCCATGCCCGTATTTGATTATGATTCGCCCGTTGAGAGCAATTTTGACTTCAGGATAGGCACGAGCGGGCAGGGGACACAGAATCTTCTCATGTACCGCGATTCGTTCGGCAGTTCACTGCTGCCATTCATGGCTGAACCTTTTGCACATGCATTCTTCTCAAGGAGCAATTCGTGCCAGATCAACGACATTGTCTCTGTTATGCCTGATTTTCTGGTCATCGAGAAGGCTGAGAGGTTCATATCGCAGTTGTGCACGTCTCCTTCAAGGCTTCCGGCCCCTCTTCGCGAATTGCCGCAGGGAGCAGTGGAAGTAACGGTTGAAGACCTTAATCTTGCAGAGGCAGGGGATTACATTACTGTCACGGGAACGCTTCCCGAGGGGTCATATTCCGATGATTCTTTGATCTACATAGTCTGCGGGGATCTTTGCTTCGAAGCTTTCCCTGTTTCGGATATTGATGCCGGTACCGAAGGTTTACAGGCTCTTCTTGAAAAAAATCTCGTTTCGACGGATAATATGAGAGTTTTGATACTCTAATATAAAAAAAGAAGGGTTAAATATGAAGAAGAGAATTATTATCGCCATTACCGCTTCAATGATTGCAGCGGCTTGTTTTGCAGGTTGTACGGATAAGACAGTTACAGAGTCTTCAGAGACTGAGGCTCCCGAGACGGCTGTTACTACTGTTGAGGAAACTGCGGCAGCAGAAACTGTTGAAGCTTCCGAGACAGCTGCTACTGAGCAGTCACAGGCCGACGGCATTCCGCAGCCCGGTGATACATATAACGGTCATACGGTAGACCACACAGAGGACCAGCCTAACTGCGATGACGGCAGCCACGGAACTATCTGGGTATTCTACACAGACAGCGATGATGTCGATTTTATCGAGTACTAATACCAAGTAAATCAAAGACTCAAGGAGTTTCTCATGTATAAGAAAGTCAGAAGTGACATGAATTTCGTGGAAAGAGAGAAGGAAGTTCTCGATTTCTGGAAGCAAAATGACATCTACAGAAGGTCATTGAAGCCTTCTAATGACGGTGCACCGACATTTACACTTTATGACGGTCCCCCGACGGCTAACGGTAAGCCTCATATCGGTCATATCAAGACCCGTGTCATTAAGGACGTTATACCGAGATATCACTCCATGAAGGGCGAGGCAGTCTCCTTTAAGGCAGGATGGGATACACACGGACTTCCCGTTGAGCTTGAAGTTGAGAAATCCCTGGGAATCAACGGTAAGCCCCAGATCGAGGGTTACGGCGTTGAGCCTTTTATCAAGAAGTGTAAGGAATCCGTATGGACCTATAAGGATCAGTGGGAGCACATGTCCGACCGCGTCGGATTCTGGGCTGACATGGAGAATCCTTACGTAACATACGACAACAACTACATCGAGTCCGAGTGGTGGGCTTTAAAGACGATGTGGGAGAAGGATCTTCTTTACAAGGGTCACAAGATCGTTCCTTATTGCCCGAGATGCGGAACTGCTCTTTCTTCACACGAGGTAGCTCAGGGTTATAAGACCGTCAAGGAGAGATCCGCGATCGTAAGATTTAAGATCGTTGATGAGGATGCTTATTTCCTCGCATGGACAACAACTCCCTGGACATTGCCTTCAAACGTTGCTTTGTGCCTTAACCCCGATTCCGAGTATTCCAAGGTCAAGGCAGCTGACGGATATACATACTACATGGCTTCCGCTTTGCTCGATACTGTTCTCGGCAAGCTTGCAACTGAAGAAACCAAGGCTTATGAAGTCATTGAGACATACAAGGGAACAGACCTTAAGGGTAAGTCTTATGAGCCTCTTTATGAGGGTGCTGCAAAGAGTGCTGCCGATCAGAAGAAGAAGGCTCATTTCTCCGTAGTGGACAACTACGTAACGATGGAAGACGGTACCGGTATCGTTCACATCGCTCCCGCTTTCGGTGAGGATGACGCAAGAGTAGGAAGAGATAATGATCTTCCCATGGTTCAGTTCGTTGATACGAGAGGAAACATGACGGAGGATACTCCTTTCGCAGGCCTCTTTGTAAAGGATGCAGATCCTGAGGTGCTGAAGGACCTGGAGGCAAGAGGTCTTCTGTTCGCAGCTCCCAAGTTCGAGCATGAGTATCCTTTCTGCTGGAGATGCGATACTCCTCTTATCTACTTTGCAAGAAGCACATGGTTCATTGCCATGAGCAAGAAGAGAGACGAACTTCTTGCTTCAAACAACATGGTCAACTGGTATCCTGAGTCGATAAGAGACGGCCGTATGGGCGACTTCTTAAGAAACGTAATTGACTGGGGTATCTCACGTGAAAGATATTGGGGAACTCCTCTTCCGGTATGGGAGTGCGAGTGCGGTCACAGACACTGCATCGGTTCCATCGAGGAATTGAAGTCTATGAGTGATGACTGTCCCGATGATATCGAGCTTCACAAGCCTTATGTTGATAACGTACACATCAAGTGCCCCGAGTGCGGCGGTAAGATGACCCGTGTACCTGAGGTTATCGACTGCTGGTTTGACTCAGGTTCAATGCCTTTCGCACAGTATCACTATCCTTTTGAGAACAAGGAATTCTTCGAGTCACACTATCCCTGTGACTTCATTTCCGAGGCTTTGGATCAGACAAGAGGCTGGTTCTATTCACTTCTTGCCATAAGTACTGTTCTGTTCGGAAGAAGTCCTTTCAAGAACTGTATCGTTATGGGTCTTGTTCAGGATAAGGACGGAAAGAAGATGAGTAAGCACTTGGGCAACGTCGTTGATCCCTGGGATATCCTCAACAAGCAGGGTGCAGATGCAGCAAGATGGTATTTCTATTCTGCAAACCAGCCCTGGCTTCCTTCAAGATTCTCCGATGATGCCGTTAACGACGGTATCAAGAAGTTCATAGGAACATACTGGAACACATATTCATTCTATGTAATGTATGCAGATATCGATGAGTTTGATCCCAATAAGCATACTCTCGATACTGATAACCTTAACGTCATGGATAAGTGGGTCCTTTCAAAGCTCAATACACTCGTTAAGAATGTAAGAGCAAAGATGGACGGCTACGATATCTCTGCTGCAGCAAGAATGATCCAGGACTTCACCGAAGAACTCTCGAACTGGTACGTAAGACTTAACAGAGAGCGCTTCTGGGCAGGCGAGATGGATAAGGATAAGACAGATGCGTTCATGACGCTCTATACGGCTCTTGAGACACTGACAAGACTTGCCGCTCCGTTCGTTCCTTTCATAACCGAACAGGTATATCAGAACATCGTTCGTTCCGTAAACCCTGATGCTCCCGAATCCGTACACCTCGCTTCCTATCCTGAAGCAAATGAGGCTCTCATCAACTCCGAGATCGAGAAGGAGATGGATCTTGCAGCTTCGGTTGTAGCACTCGGACGTGCAGCACGTAATGCTTCCGCCATCAAGAACAGACAGCCTCTGTCTGAAGTATTTGTTGTTGCAGATACGGCTCTTACGGATGAGTATCAGCAGATAGTCTTAAGCGAGCTTAACATCAGAAAGTATGAGGCTCTTACGGATGCTTCATCCCTGATGGACTTCAAGTTCAAGCCCCAGTTAAGAACATGCGGCAGAAAGTTCGGAAAGCTTCTGAATGCTGCCAAGGATGTTATCGCTTCGCTGCCCGGCAAGGAGACCATGAAGGCCCTTGACGAGGGTAAGACCGTAACGGTTACGGTTGAAGGCGAGAACTTCGAGATGGAGAAGGATGACTTCATCGTCGAGACCGTTCAGCCTGAAGGTCTTTCCACACAGGAGAGCAACGGAATCATCGTTTCCATCAACACTACTCTTACAGAAGAGCTCATCACGGACGGATTTGTACGTGAGATGATCTCCAAGATACAGACACAGCGTAAGGAAGCAGGCCTCGAGGTAGTCGACAGGATCGTTCTTTCTTATGAGGGTAATGATAAGCTTGCATCGATAATCGAGAGCAAGAAGGACTACATCGCATCCGAGGTCCTTGCTACGGATATTGTTTCCGGTAACGACGGCTTCAAGAAGGAGTGGGATGTTAACGGCGAGAATATCACATTCTACGTTAAGAAGGCTTAATCCTAATGCTGATTGAACTTTTAAGAAACGGAAGCGATTATACCGTCACTGAAGTCTGCCTCATGGTAGTCATGATGCTTATTGCCCTGACGCTGTCCTTTGGTTTCCATGAATTCATGCATGCAAAGACCGCTGACTGGTTGGGTGATGACACTCCGAGACTATTGGGAAGAGTAACTCTTAACCCGTTGGCCCACTTGGATCCCACGGGAACAGTTTTGCTTCTTCTTGTAGGATTCGGATGGGGTAAGCCCGTTATGTATAACCCCAACAATTTAAGAAGGTTCAAGAGCAAGAGACTTATGAGGGTCATGGTTAGCCTTGCAGGCGTAACAGGAAACTTCATTCTTGCATTTATCGCCATGATCATTATTGCAGTAGTTATGAGGGTTACGGGTTTTGGAACTGTCATGCCAATGGTCGCTGCCCCATATTATGTATATGCAGGAATAAGCGGAGAGGCAGATGTTCCTTTTGTCGCTGCTATCGTGTGCTATATCATGTACTACATTTATTCGTTCTCGTTAAGTCTTTTGGCGTTCAATCTTATACCGCTTCCTCCTTTGGACGGATTCCATGTCCTTGAGGAGCTTCTTTCTTACAAGATAACGACGTCTCAGGGGTTTAAGAACTATGTCCGTTATGCACCGATGATACTTTTGGGACTTGTCGTTCTTGGCAATTTCTCCAACTTTGACATATTGTCGACGATAATGGGCATCATCGAGTTACCGGCGGAGTTGCTTATAAATCTGGCTACCGGCTGGATAGGTCTGGTGTAAGCATGAGTGAAGTTGTAGCACAACCGAATCTTACGATTCGAGAGTTTGAAGGTCCCCTGGACCTTCTTTATTCGTTAATAGTAAAGAACGACATTGATATCTTTGATATCCCGATCGCCGAGATAACCGAGAAGTATATGGAATACTTAGAGCACATGAAAAAACTCGACATGGAGATTGCATCCGAGTTTATAGTTATGGCTGCGACTTTGATCCATATCAAGTCAAGGATAATGCTTCCTTCAAGACAGGACATACAGGGCGAGAAGGAAGAGGATCCCCGTGAGGAACTCGTAATATCACTTCTTCGATACAGAAGAGCGAAAATGCTCGCGAAGGAGCTTAAGAAGCGTAATGAGACTTACAGGGACTGCGTTTACCGCCTCCCGTCGACTGCAAAGGAGATGAACGTTAACATCGTTTATCCTCCTCAGGAATTCGTTCCGGAAGAGTTCTCCATAGCTATAGATAATATCTGTAAAAGAAATGAAGTTAGATTTGCCGATATCTCGACGAAGATAACACACATCCTTAAAAGAGATAAGCTCTCCGTAAGAGAGAGAATGAAGAGTGTCTGGCTCAAGATAGCGGGAAGAGGAAAGATATTCTTCCATGAATTGTTCGAGAAAGGCAAAGCCGACAAAACAGATAGGATCGTTAGTTTCCTTGCGGTTCTCGAGCTTCTCAGGAACAACAGGATAGATGCGACGCAGAAGAAACCGTTTGACGTTATACTCATAGAAGAAAAAGGCGAAGGAAAGATAAATGGAGCAGAAGGATAATTTTGAACTTACATATCAGGAATTGTCTCCTGCGTGCGAGGCAATACTGTTTGCATCGGGAGACCCCGTCTCTCAGGACAGGCTTGCCGAGATATTAAACGTTGACGTTAAGACCGTGGAAGAAGTCATGGCCAAGGTCATCTCTGATTATGAGAATAATCCATGGGGCGGACTTCTTGTAAGGAAGGTTGAGAAGTCTTATGTTATGTCAACGAAGCCCGGAATGATGAAGGTATTAGAGAGGATGTTCTCACCTAAGATGCATCCGCCGCTTTCGCAGGCTTCTTATGAGACTCTTTCCGTTATTGCATATAACCAGCCCGTTACGCGTGCACAGGTAGAGGCCGTACGAGGCGTTTCTTCAGACTCGATCATCTCAAGACTTATCGACAGGGGATGGATCGAGGAGTGCGGTAATCTCGATGCTCCGGGAAGACCTTCACTGTTCAGAACAACAAAGCAGTTCCTTATGGAATTCGGTATATCTTCGGTAGATGAATTGCCTTCCATGGAACTTATGTCTTATCAGACCATCAGAGATCTTGAAGAGTCCCTTCAGAAGGCTGCAGGCAGCGATGACGGTCAGATAACCATCGAGAATTACATGGAGGCCTCTGAAGCAGCGGCAAAAGAAGGTGAGAAGGACGATGGAGAGCATAATTGAGCTTATAAGTGATCAGATGCCCCGCATGAGTAAGGGGCATAAAGCGATTGCCTCATATATCATCGAGAGTTATGACAAGGCGGCATATATGACCGCGGCAAAGCTCGGTGAGGAGACAGGCGTATCCGAGTCAACAGTCGTCAGGTTTACGACCGAGTTGGGATTTGACGGATATCCGCATTTCCAGGCTTCCCTCAAGGAAGAACTTAAGTCCAAGCTCACATCCGTTCAGCGACTTAATTACACGGAAAGATTCGATGACGATCAGACTGCCGTAAGAGACATCATGAAGAGCGACATGGAGAACCTTAAGGAGACCATAGCAAATCTTGATGATGAAGCAATGGCCAAGGCCGTAGATGCCGTTCTCAAGGCTCGCAAGATCTATATAATGGGACTTCGCTCGAGTGCACCGCTTTCAGCTTTCATGCATTTTTACATGACATTGTTGTTTGATGATGTCGTCCACATCCATTCGAACAGCACGAACGAGGTATTCGAGCAGATCATGCCCATTACAAAAGAGGACATCATGATCGGTATTTCTTTCCCGAGATATTCACAAAGAACCATAAATTCAATGGAGTATGCAAAGAAGAAGGGCGCGACTGTCCTTGCCATAACGGATAAGGATAATACTGCAATGACGGAGCACGCTGACATCAAGCTTTTCGCGAAGTCGAGCATGGCCTCTTTTGTTGATTCGCTGTCAGCGCCGCTGTCGCTTATAAACGCGCTTCTCGTGACGCTCGGCATTCACAGAAGAGAGCATATAAGAAGTTCATTTGAATCCCTTGAGATCTTATGGTCTCAGTATGAAGTCTATAACGGCGGTAAGGACCGCGCAGACAGACCCAAAGAGGAGGAAACAGAATAATGAGTAACGTTTATCAGATTGCCATCGACGGACCTTCAGGTTCCGGTAAGTCCACTCTTGCAAAAGGTGCCGCAAAGGCTTTGGGCATCATGTACCTTGATACGGGTGCAATGTACAGGACATGCGGTCTTTGTGCCATGAAGACGGGCATCGCTCCCAAGGATGAGGACGCCGTTAGAAAGATGCTTGCTGACATGAAGCTGGAGATAAAGTTTCAGGACGGCATCCAGCACATGATCTTAAACGGTGAGGATGTTACGGACAGCATCAGGACTCCCGAAGTATCAAGGGCTGCTTCCGACATAAGCTCTCTTCCTTTTGTCCGCACGGCTATGGTAGACATGCAAAGAAAGATCGCAGCAGATCAGAGCTTCGTCGTAGACGGAAGAGACATAGGTTCTGTTGTTCTTCCCAATGCAAAGTACAAATTCTTCCTGACGGCATCAGCCCAGGCTCGTGCCAAGAGAAGATGTCTTGAATTAGAGCAGAAGGGTACACCCCAACCATTGGATGAAGTCCTTAAGGATATCATCTGGAGAGACAAGCAGGATTCAGAGAGAGCTGCATCGCCCCTTATCAAGGTTGACGATGCCGTTGAGATCGATACTTCAGAGATAGGTATAGAGGAGACTTTGGAAGTCCTCCTAAGTTATATCAGGGAATGAAAGTCGTAAGAGCCGAGTCAGCGGGTTTCTGCTTTGGCGTAAAGAATGCCGTAGAAACTGCATATAAGATGGTGGATGACCGTAAAGACGGTGAGCGTCTTGTGATGCTCGGCGAGCTTACTCATAACGAGAAAGTAACCACTGAGCTTCTGTCAAAGGGATTTGAGATAATTGATTCTGCTGAGGATGTACCTCACGGAAGCAAGGTTATCATCAGAGCTCACGGTGTAACCCCTCACCAAAAAGAGATCCTGACTTCTAAGGAGGTCAAGGTCTACGACTGCACATGTCCGTTTGTTGAGAAGATACATAAGATCGTCAGGGATAATGCCGGGGAAGGCAGGAAGATTATCCTTACCGGAATGCCGGGACACCCCGAGGTTGAAGGAATAAGGGGAGAAGCCCCTGATTCCGTTACGGTCATAAGCTCGGTCGATGAGCTTAAAGATATCGATATAGACCCCGATAATACCGTGCTTATCTCGCAGACGACTTTCTCCACGGAAGTCTTTTCTGACATCTGTGCAAATATCAAAAATAAAATTGCAAATAATCAGATTTTTGATACAATATGTAATACGACAGTCTGCAGGCAAAGGGAAGCTATGCGTATCTCGCAGCAGGTTGATGTGATGCTAGTCATCGGGTCTTCCCACAGCTCGAATACGAAGAAACTCTTTGAGATTGCGGAAAGTCGCTGTTGTAGAACGTTTCTTGTAAGCGACAGCTCGGATGTCAGACGTCTTATCGACGAGGGTAAGATATCGGCGGCCGATACCGTAGGGGTCACGGCAGGTGCATCTACACCGGAAGCAATTATTTTGGAGGTTGTTCAGGCAATGGACGAGAACGAGAAGGAAATTCTGGCGGATCAGGAACAGACTGATACAAATTTTGCGGAGTATGTTGAGAGTATTCCCCAGCTTAGAAGAAATGCTGTAGTGAAGGGAGAAATAACCTCGGCTGATTCCGATTATGTATACGTCGATATCCATGATAAGTCCGATGGAAAGATTGCCCTTCGCGAGTTCGCAGGCGACCCCGATTTCAATGTAGAAGAAGCGGTTGCAAACAAGCAGGAAGTTACAGTAGTAATCAAGAGCATCAAGAACACAGAGAACGGCAAGGAGATCATCCTTTCCAAGTCAGCTCTTGACTTCGAGAAGAATAAGCAGGAACTCCAGGAAGCATTTGAGAACAAGACACCTGTTAAGGCTACGATCACCGGCGCTGTTAAGGACGGCGTTATCGCAAGTTACGGCGGTATCGACATCTACATCCACAAGACACAGATCAAGATGGGTGAGGTTAAGGACCTTGATGCGCTTAAGGGCGAGCAGATCGAGCTTCTCATCACTAAGTTTGATACAGAGAAGCACAGATTGAGAGTATCCGGTTCTCATCGTCAGATCCTTATTCAGGAGAGAAGAGCTAAGGAAGACGAAGTTTGGAATAACATCGAAGAGGGCAAGCACTATACAGGTATCGTAAGATCACTCCCTGCATTCGGTGCATTTGTTGATATCGGCGGTGTTGACGGACTCGTTCACATCACTGAGCTCTCATGGAAGAGAATCTCCAAGCCTTCCGATGTTCTTTCTATCGGACAGGAGATCGATGTATATGTTAAGTCCTTCGACAGAGAGACAAAGAAGATCTCTTTGGGTTACAAGAAGGAAGAGGATGATCCTTTCTACAACATCGAGGAGAGAATCCCTGTTGGTGCAATCGTTAAGGGTACAGTCGTAAGACTTACTGACTTCGGTGCTTTCGTTCAGCTTGAACCCGATCTCGATGCTCTTTGCCATGTATCACAGATCTCCAACGTGAGACTTAAGAGCCCTGCTGATGTTCTTACTATCGGCCAGGAAGTAACTGCAAGAGTTACAAATATCAAGGCTCAGGAGAGAAAGATCTCCATCAGCATCAAGGATTATGAGCCTATCGATCCTGAAGAGGAAGATATCTATGCAGTTTCTGATTCTGCTGATGAGCAGGCTCCTGCTGCAGAAGCTCCCGCTGAGGAAGCAGCACCTGAGGCTGAAGCTCCCGCTGAAGAGTAATTAAACTTTCAAGAACTTTTGATGCCGCCTTGCAAAAGGCGGCATTTTTATTTCCGTTGTTTTACATTAAGATGTCAAAGCCCCCGTCTGCGCTATAATCGCGCGAAAACCATTTATAATAAAGGCATGAAGTACGAGGTAAGAAAAAGTCTCGCCTTTGTTACCGGGCTTGCATTATCGCTTAACATCTTAAGTGTCGATGACATCGGCGCTGTTAATGACGTGTCCCTGCAGGCTCCTGAGATGGAGATCACGTCTGCCGAGCCCATGAACTTTGTTCCGGCTTCATCTTTTGTAAGCACGGCAACGATAACGGATGAGGTTACGGGCGGAACAGATGATCTTGATGAGCGTACTTTCACTATCCTGGTTGATGATGTTGATAATCCCGAGATTATGAATCCTTCCGAGTTCATTCACGACGGTTCGCACTTCTGGCTTAATGTCGATCTTGCAAACTTAAGGGAAGAGCCTTCGGTTGAATCAGACATCGTAGGACAGATCTCATATTCCACCGAAGTGATCAGAGTATCTTACGGAACTGAATGGTCATTCATAAGACTTGATAACGGAACGGAAGGATATGTTCTTTCCTCGCTCCTTTCAGAAGAGGAGATAGCTTTGCCTACGGCTACTCCGACACCGAGTCCCACGCCTGTTCCGACTGCTACCCCGACACCGGTTCCCGTTGCAACTTCTACGCCTACACCGGCACCGACCACGGCTCCTGCAGCATCGGTCTCTGAGACGCCTTATAACGCTACTGTCTATGCATCATGCGTAATGAATGTAAGATCGGGCCCGGGCACTGAATACTCTCTTATTACGGGCCTTAACCCCGGTGATGCCATAACCGTTACCGCAAGCACGGATAACGGTTGGTACAGAACGGCTGACGGATATTATGTCAAGGCTGACCTTTGTCTTGATACGGCTCCGACACAACCCGCTCCTGCTTCGAGCGCTCCCATCGATACGTCCGGTTACTCTGATTTTGCAGCATACTGCCTGCAGTACTTAGGAGTTCCTTATGTCTATAGCGGAGCTTCTCCTTCAGGCTTTGACTGCTCGGGATTTGTATCTTATGTATTCGCGAATTACTACGGCGTAAGCCTTCCTCATAATGCAGCTGATATAGCCGAGCTCGGTGCTCCCGTATCAGCGGAGAATATCGCATGCGGTGACGTTATCTGCCACGATTACAACAGCGACGGTTATATCGATCACGTAAGTATCTACATCGGAAACGGAACATGCATCCACGCTTCGAACTCAAGAGTCGGAGTCGTTACCGCGAGCTGGCCCATGGGAGCCGTTGTTTCGATCAGGAGATTTGTTTAACTTCCTGTAGACCGTAAAGTACATAGTAGTGAAACTTGCGAGCCCGCCTACCACATTGGAGACGGGTTCTGCCATGAATACGCCGTTTACGGAAGGCGATACGAGTCTTGGCAGAAGTAAAGTCAAAGGGATGACAAGGACTACCTTACGGAATAAAGAGAAGAAGATGGCGCGGCCGTTCTTCTCAAGTGACATGAAAGTAGACTGTCCGGAGAACTGGAAAGCCATGAAGATATACGCCAGGAAGAATATGTGAAGCGTGGGTACTGCAGCGTTTATGAGTACCACATCCTTGGTAAACAGGCTTATGAAGAACTTCGGGAAAAGGAAGATAAGAAGCCATGCAATCCCTGTGTAGCAGAATCCAAGCAGGAACGAGACCCTGATTCCGCTTCTTACCCTGTCAAACTTGTGAGCCCCGTAGTTAAAGCTTATTATGGGCTGTGCACCGCTCGCGAAGGCGTTGACGGCAACAGTCATGATGTCTCTTACTGAACCTACGATCGTCATTACACCTACGTACATGTTGCCGCCGTAGTGAAGCAGAGTCCTGTTGCAGACAGTCTGGGTTGCGCTGTTGGTAAACTGCATTATGAATCCCGTGATACCTACAAGGCATATCTCGCCGCAGATCCCGGGAACTAATCTCATGGACTTCCTTTGTATCTTTATCTTAGGCTTTTTACCGAACAGGAAGATAAGCACCCATATCATCGAGGCGCTCTGTGAGATCACCGTGGCAAGTGCCGCGCCTTCTATGTTCATGTGAAATACGAATATGAAAAGCGGGTCTAAGATGATGTTGAGCATGGCACCCGTAAGAGTGGTTATCATGGCGGTAACGGCGAAGCCCTGATTACTTATGTAGAAGTTAAGGCCGTTTGCAAGCATCGTTGCCGTTGTACCCAAAAGGTAGATGCGAAGATATGCTTCGGCAAATGGATATGTAACGTCACTTGCGCCGAGCATGTAAAGGACAGGCTTCATGGTAAACATAAGTACTGAAGCGATAATAACGCTGCTTATGAGCATCAGCATGAAAGAGTTACCGAGTACCTTCGATGCCTTTTTCTCGTTGCCTGAACCCATCGCTATGGCAAATACGGGAGCGCCGCCCTGTCCGAAAAGCATGGTGAAAGCAAGAATAACGGAAACAATGGGGAAGGTCAGGCCCAATCCCGTAAGGGCATCAGCGCCTTCTTCGGGGATATGGCCTATGTAGATCCTGTCAACGATGTTGTAAAGAAGCTGCACGAGCTGTGAGAGCAATAAAGGAAAAGCCTGTCTTAAGACATGCTTAACTACGCTACCTTGTCCGAAATCAACAGATCTTCTTAAACCACTCATACTCTTAAGATTATTCAAATGTAAAAGGTTGCCTCAACTGAGACAACCTTTTATATGGTCGGAGTGACGGGACTTGAACCCACGACCTCTTGCTCCCTAAGCAAGCACTCTAGCCACCTGAGCTACACCCCGATATAACTGTCATGTGCTAGTTCGGAAAACCTGGTCGGAGTGGCGGGACTCGAACCCACGGCCTCTTGCTCCCGAAGCAAGCACTCTACCACCTGAGCCACACCCCGATATTTCCGAGCTGAGCTTTAGACAGCTAAATAATATTATTACAAGTTTTGTATTTATGCAAGTTTGTTTTTTAATCCTGGCCAAATCTTATGTTATTATAATATGGTATTTTCGTACGCGGAGGAGCTGTCTATGAGTTTGGCAGATGAGATATTCGTTCAGAACATCAAAGATATCCTGAATTCAGGGTACACGACCGAGAATGAGAAAGTCAGACCTCACTGGGAAGACGGAACCCCCGCATATACATATAAGAAGTTCTGTATTGTTAACCGCTATGACTTAAGTAAAGAGTTCCCCATGCTCACGCAGCGCTATATCAATTTTAAGGGCGCCGTAGATGAGCTTTTGTGGATATGGCAGAAGAAATCCAATAACGTAAAGGACTTAGGCACGCATATCTGGGATGCCTGGGCCGATGAGAACGGTTCCATCGGTAAGGCTTACGGATATCAGCTTGGTGTTAAGCATCACTACAAGGAAGGTGACATGGACCAGGTTGACCGTGTCCTGTTCGATCTTAAGAATAATCCTTCAAGCAGAAGGATCATGACCAATATCTATGTGCACCAGGATCTGTCGGAAATGAATCTTTATCCCTGTGCCTATTCCATGACCTTTAACGTCACGGGAAATAAGCTTAATGCCATCCGTAACCAGAGAAGTCACGACATGCTTGTGGCAAACGGCTGGAATGTATGCCAGTATGCTGTACTGGTTCACCTTTTCGCGAGGTGTGCAGGACTTGAAGTGGGCGAGTTTGTTCACGTTATTGCTGATGCGCACGTGTACGACAGACATGTTCCGATAGTTAAGGAAGTCATCGAGCGACCGATGTTCGCGGCACCTAAGCTTGTGATCGACGAGGGGATCACTGATTTTTATGCGTTTACTACTGATAACATCCGTCTGGAGGGCTACGAGTACGGAGAGAAAGTCAAGAAGATTCCGGTAGCAGTCTGAGGAGGTAACTACTATGAGCATGACTGCTATCGCAGCGGTTGATAAGAATTGGGGTATCGGATACAAGGGCGATCTTCTGATATCCATTCCGGAGGACCAGAAGGGGGTATTCCGCAAGTATACGGCGGGTAATACTGTCGTCTTCGGCCGTAAGACCTTACTTACATTCCCCGGCGAGCGTCTTTTACCCAAGAGGGTAAACATAATCCTTACGCGTAATGACAACTTCGAGAAGGAGGGCGCAGTCATCCTCCATAACAGGGAAGAACTTAAGAAGTATGAGGCGGATCACCCCGATGAGAAGCTTTTCCTCATAGGCGGTGCTTCAGTTTATGAATCCATGCTCGATCTTTGTGACGAGGCGATAATCACTTATATCAATAAAGAGTTTACGGCTGACGCTTATTTTCCTAATCTTGATGAGGATCCCGAGTGGGAACTCGATCATGAGGAAGATGAGATCATGTCAGAAGTCGGCGTGTCTTTCAATGTAAGATTCTACAAAAGGAGAGCCGAAGCTTAATGAAGGTAGACGGTGCCATCAAGAAGGAGACAAAGTATATAGCACTTACCGTGCTTATATTAAGTGCCCTCATGGAGGCTGTTTACCTTATCATCGGAAAATGGGAACTTCCTGTTCTTCTGGGTAATCTTATGGGCGGCACTGTCGGCGTTCTTAACTTCTTTCTCATGGGGCTCGGGCTTCAAAGTGCCCTTGATAAGGACGAGAAGGGAGCGAAGTCTACAGTTGCTTTCTCTCACTCCATGAGGTTTCTTCTCATGGCGGCGGTGATAGTTATTGCCGTATTGGTTGATGTTTTTGCAATCGTTCCGACAGTATTAGGCTTGTTTTTCCCTAGTGTCGGAGTATATTTTAAGACTATGAAGTTAAAGACGGGTTCTGTGGAGGACATGAAGGAATGACGATCCTTTATCTTATCCTCTCGATTTTGCCGATAGTGGCGGGTGTGGTAATAAAGGTAATGTATGTACCTGTTTCTGATGGTATCTCCATCACAGGTGCTCATGTATTCTTCACGATCGATCTTCCTTTGGGGGGACTTCCCGTATCAGAGGCTCAGGTCAACTCATGGCTTGTGCTCATCTCTTTATTCTTCTTCTGTAAATTCCTGACACATGACCTTAAGACGAGGAACATATCCGTAAGACAGGTAATCGCGGAGTGGCTCGTTAAGAGCGTTGAAGGACTTGTAAGGTCCAACATGG
>JAGDCV010000117.1 GCA_017958365.1 Clostridiales bacterium | reverse complement strand
TGTGTACGTTAGCCTGCTGCGTAGTAAGCGCGCGTCTTGAAATCTGTGAACGCGTGATTCTAATCTTTCTGCCGAAGAACATGTCCTTCTCGCAAACTTCACACTTAGCCATGCAAACACCTCCTGTTAGAATTCAAATGCTTAAGAATAATACCACAACACTATTGATGTTGCAACAAGTTTTTTGGACTCTTTTAATAGTTTTTTCTCACGTTACTTTACTGTTGAAAATTCGCCTGATCGTAATGATCCTCTGGCATATATCATCGCCTGATTCAAAGTTCCTGAGCCTTACTGTAGTCCTCGCCGGAGAGATCATAAAAAGCGTACCTGTATCCGTACAGACAGCCATCTCATATATCTCCTTGTCCCCCGGAGCCTTCTTCGGATCTGAAAGGAACAATATATCACCGGGCAGTATCTGGTCGATCATGATCTCTCCCGTAACGGCATCAGGTTCAGGGATTACTTCGATCCCTGCCTCTGCCTGCCCCTTCATGGTCCTTGGGATTGAGATTCCGTTGATCTCCGCGCTTACATATACCGCGCCGTTTACAGATGCGCCGTCTATGGATATACCGTTATCAATATATTTCGCATTAACAAATGTCATGACTGAGCTGACAAAATAACGGCTGGATACCTCTTCCGTCGCTGCTCTGGGCTGCAGTTCAATAACTCCGGATGAACCGATCCACCCTACTTCACCTCCGGGAAGAGCCACCTGATAAACGCCTTCTCTCTTGATATCAGCATAGAGGACAGTGTTCATCATTACCTTCTTAATGAGCGTGCCGTTGCTGGCGTGTGTCATTATGTTCTTTGACGGGTCAGAGACAATGAGTTTATACTGATGCTTATCCGGCTCTACGGACAGCGTCTCAGCAATAAGGCTGGATGCCTTAACATATCCTACAAGACCGTCTTCGGTCTCTATCTTGCAGTATCCGTTCCTGCTCTCGCTGATAAGCTTAACCGGCTCGTTATAAAGAACCTGGGTTATCCTTCGCGCATCAGGTTCCGGAAGCGCCATAAGCGATACCGTACTGTCTATGACGACTCGGTAATCAGGATCATTGAACTCATAGTTTACGACCGGCTCAACGAAGAGTTCGATATTAGTACCCTTAAATACACCCGGAAGCACTCTCGGAAGGATATAGAAGACACCTACCAGCAACAATGTAAAAGATGCAAAAGCTATGGCAAGACCTACCAGTCTTCTCTTCCGGATAACATTTACGGTAGCCTGCTTCTCTGACAGTCCCCATTTATCCTGCATATCTTCAGTGCTGCCGTACTGTCCCCTGTCCTCATTCACATCAGCAAGGAACGGGAGATTGATGGGGCGCTCGATGTGTCTTATGGGCTTGGGTTCTATTTCCTCACCCAGCACCTGCTTGTTCTTACGCTCGAAAACCCCGAACAGCGGCTTCTTCTCTTTTTTATCCTGGCTCTTCATCATTACTTCTCCGTCAGCATCACGCAGTAGGCGCCTGCAATTCCGCCGTCATGAGACAGGCTTATCGATACTGATGTCATTCCGAGTTCTTCTGCGTGTGCAAGAGCGCCGCCTGTAAGTATGACCTTCGGCGCACCTTTCGCGTCTTTTACAACTTCAATATCATGCATGCCGACACCTTCGCTCATAAGGCCTGAACCGAGAGCCTTGCCGACTGCCTCTTTTGCGGCAAATCTTGCAGCATAACGCTCCGCCTTCTTGTTCAGATCCCTGGACGAATCACAATATGAGATCTCGCCTTCAGTGAAGCATTTATTGATAAAAGCCGTATTCGAATCTTCCAGTATCTTAACAAATCTGGAGATCTGGGCTATGTCCATTCCGCAGCGTACGTTCATCTGAAGAATTATTTCCTTCCTTCGGACGATATCAGCTTGGCAGACTGGAGCTTACCGCTGATCCTCATATCGCATTTGGCAACGAGTTCACTCTTCGGGAACGGAGTCACCAGAATAGTCGGAAGCTTAGCCGCAGCTCTCGTCTCCAAAATGGAATTCAATACGGAACCCACATTATTAAACAGCGTTACTTCATCGGCAAAATCATCGATTATGAGGAAATCAATCCGCTTAAGTGCGTCAAGCGTATCGTTTCCCATGGATGAGAGATCTTCACACTTGGCATAGTAAGCGCTCTTGCCGAGATGGATCGCTGTCTTACATATGCATACAGCCAGGAATGTCTTGCCTGTCTGCGGAGGCGCGGAATAAACATACAGATTGGTCCTGTCTTCGCCCGCTTCAAGGCCTAAGAGCACCTTAAGAAGTTCATTCTTCTCCTTCTTACGGGAGTTGGTATGTCCGAGATAATCATCTCTGT
>JAGDCV010000116.1 GCA_017958365.1 Clostridiales bacterium | reverse complement strand
CCTGCGGAGATTGCAGCTCCACGTGCGGTGTCCTTTGTACCGTCAAGAGTCTTAGCCGAGGTATGTGTAGCATCTACAGCGGCGTTTACAGCCTGAGAGATCCCCGGACGACGGATGATCGGGTTAGCGCCTGCAGCAACGTTCTTCATGCCTTCACGGATGAGAGCCTGTGCAAGGAGTGTAGCTGTTGTAGTACCGTCACCTGCAACGTCGTTTGTCTTGGAAGCAACTTCCTTAACGAGCTGTGCGCCTGCGTTCTCGTAACGGTCCTCGAGCTCGATCTCTTTCGCGATGGTAACACCGTCGTTTGTGATGAGCGGTGCGCCGTACTTCTTGTCGAGAACAACGTTTCTGCCCTTAGGTCCGAGTGTGACCTTAACTGTATCTGCTACCTTATTGACGCCTGTCTCAAGAGACTTTCTGGCATCTTCAGCATACTTAATATCCTTTGCCATATGATATTCCTCCCTTTTACCTATCGAAATTACTCAACAACGGCTACGATGTCGTCCTGGCGTACTACGATGTACTCCTCGCCTTCAAGCTTTACATTCGTGCCTGCATAATCGCGGATGATGACCTTCTGGCCAACTTCAACCTGCATCTTTATCTCGTTGCCGTCAACGATCCCACCGGGACCTACAGCGATGATCTCTGCAATCTGGGGCTTCTCCTGTGCTCCGGATGAAAGGATGATACCGCTGGAGGTTTTCTCCTCAGCCTGAAGCTTTTTTACAACTACCTTATCTGATAAAGGTTTAATAGTCATATGTAAGACCTCCCATACAAAAAATTGTGGTTAGCACTCATAAAGGTCGAGTGCTAAACCACAACTAAATATAGTTCAGTCTTTAAGGGTTGTCAATACGAATATCAAAAAAAGTCAAAGGCTTAAGCAACCTTGAGAAGATCCTCGAGCGGAGTATCGTCGAGAGTAGGACATTTACTGTCCGAAGGAGCATTCTTAGGCAGTGTTACTTCGTCAAAATCAGTAGTCTCACCATAAAGGAACATCTGTACATAAGGGATCTCAGCATTCCAGTTCTGTCTGATAGACCACTCGTCTCCGTACATACCGCAATTGAAGAAGCCGTCCATTGGAAGCTGCAGATACTGCATGTCGAGACTCTTGAGCGTCGGCAGGAAGTCAAAAGCATACTTCTCGATATCTTCCTGGGGAACGTTGGTAACGATGCACTCAAGGATATCATCCATTGCGGCGAGCTTACCGGCAGAGTCGAGTGCCATGAACTGCTTAAGGAGGCTCTGGAGAACTTCCTCCTGTCTTGACATTCTCTCGTAGTCACCGTCACCGGAGTATCTGTTACGCGCATAACCTACGGCCTGGATACCATTGAGCCACGTACCGTCACCGGTTGAAGTGATAGGGGTTGCATTATCGTAGAGTTCATTGATATATGTGTTGGCAATGGAAGCCTCAGCAGATGTGACATTGCAGTATACACCGCCAACGGCATCGATTACCTTGGCCATGTTGTAGAAGTTAACGTAAGCATAGCCGTCGATATCTATCCTGAGCTGATTCTGAACAGCCTCAACAAGGAGTTCAGGTCCGCCGTATGACATAGCGGCATTGATCTTCTGAGCGTACGAATAGCCCGGGAAATAAGCATAAGAGTCACGTGCGATGGAGATGAGCTTGATCGTACCGTTATTACTGTCGAGAGACATGATCATGATAACGTCGGAACGGGAGCCCTTCTCAGAAGAAGCATAGTTCTTGGATCTTGAATCGAT
>JAGDCV010000115.1 GCA_017958365.1 Clostridiales bacterium | reverse complement strand
TTGATGATTTTATCACAAGGAGGTTTGACAATGGGTTCAAAGAAGAAAATCCCGTTTAACGGCACAGCCGACCAGGAGGCCGCTCTCCGCAGAGTCGTAGCTGAGCTGAAGAACGAAAAAGGCGCGCTCATGCCGATTCTTCAAAAAGCACAGGACATCTACGGTTATCTTCCTTACGAGGTTCAGAAGATCATCTCTGACGAGATGAACATCCCCGTTGAGAAGATTTACGGTGTCGTTACTTTCTACTCACAATTCTCACTTTATCCGAAAGGAAAGTACAAGATCTCGGTCTGCCTCGGAACGGCATGCTACGTTAAGGGTTCCGGTTCCGTTTTTGACAAGCTTGTTGAGAAGCTTGGTATCGAAGGTGGCGAGTGCACAGCAGACGGAAAGTTCTCACTTGAGGCCTGCAGATGCGTAGGAGCTTGCGGACTTGCTCCCGTTATGACAATCAATGACGACGTTTACGGAAGGCTCACTCCCGATCAGGTTGACGGGATACTTGCCAAATATAACTGACTATGATGCCTGAGATCTCCCTCAATATCCTTGATGTCACAATGAATTCCGTGAAAGCAGGAGCCCGGCTTGTGGGCATAAGCGTTATAGCTGACACGGGAGCTGACACGTTGACTGTCATCATCGAAGATGACGGCTGTGGGATGAACGAGGAACAGGTTAAGAAGGTCACAGATCCGTTCTACACTACCAGAGACACGAGAAAAGTCGGTCTCGGGGTGCCGTTCTTTAAGATGGCGGCGCTTCAGAGCGGCGGAAGCTTCGAGATCAAGTCGGAGCCCGGCGTCGGGACGAAGGTCACTGCAGTGTTCGGTCTTTCGAACATCGACAGGATGCCGCTTGGGGATATGGCGGAGACGATCCACATGATCGTTACCATGAACGAAGAAACGGATTTTGTGTACACTCACAAGGTCGATGACCGCGGTTTCGTGCTCGACACGAGACAGATGCGAGAGATACTTGGGGGACTTTCGTTTAAAGAACCTGAGGTTTCATCATATATTAAGGAGTATCTTGAGGAAAACATCGCAGAGTCAGGAAACGGAACAGTAATTTAAGGAGGAACCAACATGAAGTCTCTTGAAGAATTAAAAGCCATTAGAGAGAAGATGCAGGGCAGTGTAGCTTTCCGCAGCGAAGACACCAACCAGACCAGAGTTGTTGTCGGAATGGCAACCTGTGGTATCGCCAGCGGTGCTCGCCCCGTTCTCACAGCACTTTCGGACGCAGTCCAGAGTAAGGCTATCAAGGATGTTGCCGTTACACAGACAGGCTGCATCGGTCTTTGCCAGTACGAGCCCATCGTAGAAGTTTACGCTCCCGGCAAAGAGAAGGTTACATACGTTAAGATGACACCCGAGAAGGCGCTCGAAGTAGTTGATCGTCATCTCATTGGCGGTAATGTAGTTACCGAATACACAATTGGCGCACTTGCCAAATAATTACGAGAGAGAGGTATCATATGTATCGTTCACATGTTTTGGTCTGCGGCGGAACAGGATGTACTTCCTCCGGAAGCCAGAAGATCCAGGAAAAGCTTAAAGAAGAGCTCGCTAAAAACGGTCTGACCGAGGAAGTAGCTATCGTTCAGACAGGCTGCCACGGTTTGTGCGCACTTGGCCCCATCATGATCGTTTACCCCGATGCAACATTCTATTCGATGGTTAAGGAAGAGGATGTTCCCGAGATCGTAAGCGAGCATCTTTTGAAGGGTAGAGTTGTTGAGCGCCTTGTTTACAAAGAGGAAACAGCAGGCGAAGGCATCAAGTCCCTCAACGACACCACATTCTATAAGAAACAGCACCGTATCGCACTTCGTAACTGCGGTGTTATCAATCCCGAAAATATCGACGAGTATATCGGCACACGCGGATATGAAGCACTCGGCAAGGTTCTCACAAGCATGAGCCAGGATGACGTTATCAAGTGCATCCTTGACTCCGGACTTAGAGGACGTGGCGGCGCCGGCTTCCCTACAGGAAGAAAGTGGCAGCTCGCTAAGAACCTCGTTCAGGACGGCGGACAGAAGTATGTTTGCTGTAACGCAGACGAGGGTGACCCCGGTGCATTCATGGACCGTTCGGTACTCGAGGGCGATCCTCATGCAGTACTTGAGGCTATGGCTATCGCAGGATACGCTATCGGTGCTTCACAGGGTTACATCTACGTACGTGCAGAGTACCCTATCGCTGTTGAGCGTCTGAATATCGCTATCGGCCAGGCAAGAGAGTAC
>JAGDCV010000114.1 GCA_017958365.1 Clostridiales bacterium | reverse complement strand
TCGCAGCACGCGCAGCCTTTGCCGCCTGGTCCCACGTGTACGAGCATGCGCTGTCACGTAATTCCTTCCTGCGTTCCTCACCCGGCGCATTAAGGAGCTTCTCTTCCATGGCCTGAGCGAAAAGCTCCGCATCCTTCGGCTCTATCTTTGTAATAAGCGTACCCGCTATCTCGGACAAGCTTGAACTGTCGGAAACGATCGCATCCGTACCGCAGGCCATCGCCTCAGTAACAGGCATGCCGAAGCCCTCGTAGATGCTCGGGAAAACAAAGCATGAGGCATTTCGCAGAAGGTCGCGCTTCTCTTCATTACTGACGTATCCCGTCCTTACGATCCTGTCGCTGTAAGGGCTGTCGTTTATCGCATTAAGAGTCTCATCAGGCTGCCAGCCGAGGCCGCCTGCAAGGACCAGCTTAACGTCCTTAAACTTCTGTGCGATCTTATTAAATGCAGTGATAATAGTCTTAAGATTCTTCCGAGGCTCCAAGGTTCCGACGTAAAGAATATACTGCTCAAGCTCGAACTTCTTATCGATGCCTGTCATGAACCCTTTGCCCGGTGTATAGAAATCGGTGTCGACTCCGCAGTAGCCTACGAAGATCTTCTCCTCGGGAACACCTAATACGTCGATGATCTCGCTTTTCGAGAACTCGGATATCGTGAGTATCGAGGATGCGCGTGAGGCGGAGTCTTTAAGGTGACCTTGCAAGAGCCTTCTGTTTCTCGCCTGCATGGTCTCTGGGAAACGCTCGGAGACAAGGTCGTAGATCGTGATCATGTTCCTGCCCTTAAGGCCGCCCGGTGTTAAGTAGTTAAAGAACACCGTGGTGTCAGCCTTCGAGCGCGTGAGAGTGTGGTAGGGCACGATCTTCCCTGCCGCTCCCATACGGATGTAAACAGAAAGCGGAAGCGACCTTACTATGTGAAGGTCGTTCCCGCTTAAGTTCATTTTCAAATTCTCTTCGAGGATCGTTGCTGCGCCGTTACGGCCTAGAAAGTCGAAGGCGTGCAGCTCGGAATCCGGGTCAATTAATCTTCGTGCGACCTCGGCAGTATAGTTTCCTATGCCGGTAAGGCCCCTTACCGCAATGGGCTGAAGATTATAGGCGATCATTATCCGAGCTTATTCTCCACGAATGTGCTCATCTGCGCCTTGATGGACTCGAGTCTGTCAGCAGCAGTCTTCTCGTCAGCATCGTAAACGCCGAAGTAGATCTTGAGCTTGGGCTCAGTACCGGAAGGTCTTGCGCAAGCCCAGTCGAGGCCCTTATCGCCGCCCAACTCATAAAGAAGAACGTTGGACTTGGGAAGCGTGAGCTTAGTTGTCTTAACTTCGCCGCCGGAGAAGTCATATCTTACGCCCTTCTGGTAGTCTCTTACAGCAACGGGCTTAGGTCCGCCGATAAGCTTGGCTGCATCCTCAGCGCTCTTGCATGCCTCAAGCTCTTCTCTCATGGAGATCATGCCGTTCTTGATCTTCTCGAGGCCTTCCTTACCCTCACGTGTGAAGGAAACTGCCTGCTCGAAGCCGTAGCCGTACTTGGCATAGAGGCCGTTAAGTCTGTCGATCAGAGTCTCGCCTCTGTCCTGAGACTGGCAAGCCATACCGCAGACGAGCATTGCTGCAACAACTGCGTCCTTATCTCTTACGTCAGTACCGGAGAGGTATCCGTAAGACTCCTCGAAACCGAACTGATAGTGCTTATTGCCGAACTCGTCATCAACCTTGATGCGCTCGCCGATGTACTTGAAGCCTGTGAGAGTCTCCTGGAGCTCAACGCCGTAAGCATTGCAGACAGCCTTGCAAAGCTTCGTCGAAACGATAGTGGTACAAGCAAAGGAATTCTCCTCGAGAGTACCTAATCTCTTCTTTGAATCAAGGATGTAGTCGAGGAGCATGAGGCCGACCTGGTTACCTGTCAAAGCCTTGTAGGAAACCTCGCCGTCCTTAACTACTCTTACAGCGATACCGAGTCTGTCTGAATCAGGGTCAGTACCGAATACGAGGTCAGCGCCGACCTTCTTAGCAAGCTCGATACCCATAGACAGAGCTGCGGGATCCTCGGGGTTAGGTGTCTTAACAGTGGGGAAAGCTCCGTCAGGCAATTCCTGCTGGGGAACTACATACACGTTGTTAAGTCCGATGGACTTGAGGATACGTCTAACGGGCTTGTTACCGGAACCGTGCAAAGGTGTGTAAACAACAGACATGTTAGCCTGTCTCTTGATGGCTTCCTCGTCGATAACGAGCTTCTTCAACATATCCGTGTAAGCGATGTCGATCTCGGGTCCGAATCTCTGGATGAGACCTGAAGCCAAAGCCTCGTCGAAGTCCATGTACTTAACTGTTCTTACGTCAGCGAACTTAGCCATGTTCTCGAGGATTGCTGCTGCAGCAACCTCAGTAACCTGTCCGCCGTCCTCGCCGTAAACCTTGTAACCGTTGTACTTCGGAGGATTGTGGGAAGCTGTGATCATAACGCCTGCAAAAGCGTTTAAGTAACGGACTGAGAAGGAACACATCGGAACGGGGCGAAGCTCGTCCGTCAGGTAAACCTTAATGCCGTAGAAAGCGAATGTCTGAGCTGCGATCTGAGCAAACTCGGGAGAGAAATGTCTTGAGTCGTGGCAGATAACTACGCCTCTCTTCTTTGCCTCTTCACCCTGCTCTACGATATATGTTGCAAGTCCTGCAGAAGCCTTGGCAACTGTATAAACATTGATCCTGTTAGTACCTGCACCGATGATGCCGCGAAGTCCGCCTGTACCGAACTCAAGGTCCTTATAGAATCTGTCCTCGATCTCTGTCTGGTCGTTAGCGATAGCCAGAAGCTCGTTACGTGTTGTCTCGTCAAAATAGGGATCCGTGCTCCAGATCTTATAGTTATCAATAGCGCTCATTTTATCAGTTTTCCTCCACTGGCTGTTTTTTGCGTTCTTTATTATATATGTTTTTGTCAAGAACGGATATTACAATTAATCCTATGATGCCGACTACCGACAAAGCCGCGCCGCCCTTAAGTCCCGGGGGCGTGAAAGTCAGTACGACGTCATGTGTGCCCGCACCCGTCCTGATGCCGATAAGAGCGTCAGCATAAGGGGTGATGTCCATCGGCAGGCCGTCAACAGTCGCAGTCCAGCCCTCTTCATAAGGAATGGACGTGAGCACCATCTCCTGCGCACCCACATCAGCCGTGAAAGCAACATAACCGTCGTCAGCCTCGGTGACGTTGACCGCATCCGCGTTAACTCCCGCGAACTGGCTCGCAAACGCTTCCTCATCAAAGTAAGCGAAATTAACATCAACATAATCCCATGAATCCTGGTCAATCGTGATAGAGACCCTGATCGTCTCGCCGGGCTCGTATGAGCCTAATCTTAAGATCGTCGAATAGAATGTGCCGGGTGAGCAGGCCTCGATGATATTGCCGTTAAGGAATATCTCGCTTCCGCCGTTGGTTCTCGGAACTGCGACGTTAAGATAGATCTCATTTGAATTCGGAACAACTATATCGTAATTAAGGATTATCGGAAGCTTGCCGTTAGTCCTGTAGACATCGATCTTCGAATCGGCATAAGCTGCGACGTCTTCAAGACCTAAGTTATCAGGATCGAATGCGCCTGAATCCTCAGCCTCATCTTCGGACTGAAGGCTGTCAGCGACCTCCTCATCGGGAGCCATGTAATCGTTAAGATCGAGGACCGTTCCGTTTATGAGTTCTTCAGTTATTCCGTCTTCGATCGGGATGAAGAAATCATCCGTGAATGAGCCGAACAAAGATCTGTACCAGTCGTTCTGGAAATCAAAATAATTCTTATCTGTCGTGGCAGTCTCGAGTGAATAGAAATCAAAGTCCGGCGCATTCTGATCGACCGTGAATGCCAGAGGCAAAACATATCTGCTTCTGTAGAATGAAAGGTCCTCTTCAACGATGAAGTCTGCAGCCGAATATTCCTCAGTCGAATACAAAGATCCGATAGAGAAGAAAGCATCAGTTGAAGGTGCGGAATATGCATGGCTTGCCGAGAAATAATTGTAGTTTACTCTGTAGCCCAACTGCTTTAAGAATCTGCCGAATGCCTTATTCGAGTTGGAGTTAAAAAGCGAGACACTTCTGAAATCAGCATACTGCGGAGCGCCTCCGACGTACTGGTCTTCTGTAAGTCTTATGTTGTCATACTCGCTTCTGAATCCGTTATCAAGGAAGTCCGAAGCCTCAGCGCAATCCTCGAATGTTCTAATGTGATTCGCATAGTCTTCGCCCTCGGAGAAGAAGACGGATAAAGTTGCCGTTCCTGCTGATAACATCGGCGCAAGGAAAACGCCTTCGTACATGACAAGAACCGCAAGGATAACGGGAAGGATCTTGCCCATGTTACTGAGTTGTCCTTTCCAGTCAGTCTTCTTAAGTCCGACCAGGATCAATGTAAGGATGACAAGTATTGCTGCGTTATAAACAAAGATCTTGCTCTGCACTCTCATCTCGCCGATGCTCTGTGCGATGAGAAGCAAAACGAAGAGGACTCCGAGAGCCTTAAACAGGTCGGAGTTAGGAATTTCCTTAAGCTTCTCGAACGCCTTATACGAGACAGTCAGGAACAAGGGAATGAATACGAATGCTTCTCTGTGCCAGAACCAGTTAGGCTGGTCGAATACCTGCCATGCAACATCGATGTAGTTGATGCAAAGGCTTAAGTAAACTGCGATGAAAGCAGCGGCGTAGAGCTTCTTTTCGCGCCCGGAGAAGACCTTGCTTACGAAGTAGACCGTACAAAGTATCGTGACGAGCACGCTGACGAAGATCAAAGGCATGTTCATGATGAGAACTTCACCGAACTCACCGGGGTAGCCCAGGAAGATCTTGTCGACGAAGCCTGCGAAGTTGAAGCTTACGTAGGACGAATCGGCGGCGCTGTTCGTGGGGTCGCCGTTACGGATCGTGTCGAGGCCGACGGGCACCAGGATGATGCACAGCGTAAGGCCGCATAATACCGCGCGCAGAATGAATCTTCCGATCGTGTTAAGAGGCTTGTTTTCTTTCGCGAATCTGCCCGTGATGTACATCCTTGCAAGAAGGTAGATGAACGAGTAAAGGCCTGCCATGTATGCGATGTAGTAGTTTGACAGGAACAGGAAGAAAAGAACTGTCGTGACGCCGCCAAGTTTGACGTTTTTTAAGTACTTCTCGATCATGAGAAGCAGAAGCGGCAGGAGCATATAGCCGTC